>DATMJK010000070.1:0-26931 GCA_035553915.1 Candidatus Limnocylindrales bacterium
ATCACTGTGGCCCTCCTCGCTGCTCCGGTTCTGATCTCCACTATACGCCGTCCTATTGTCGTTTGTTCCCGTGAAGGCCGCCTCTCGGGCTGCGAATCCTAGTGACACGAGCGTGGCGAAGCGGCGGACAACGAGCCGATCGGCCTCGCTAAACCCGTCAACTGCCTGCGCGTCGACGGTCATGACGCCCCACGGCTGTGGTGCGCCCAACCCCACGGCGAATACGCTCCTGTAGCGTCTGGGGCGACCGGAGTGAGCGACGTAGTTGGGGTCGCTCTTGACGTCCGGCGAGTAGTACTCGCGGACAGGTGACCGGAACGCGAGGCCTGCGAGAGAGTCAGACTTCTGTAGGCGCTCGACGGCCGGGTCGTTAGCATCAAACATCGCCCACCCGATGCCGATGAACCAGTCTTCGTTACCCGTGTCTTCCCAGATCGCCACTCGGTAGAGTTCGTCAGGCTGAGTGCGGAGCGCGCCCGACAAGTTCGACGCCAGGTAGTCGAACCACTGGCGAGAGGCTGAGGCGACGTTCGCCCGGGGCGCGTCCATGATCGCCACGACACCTTGGGCTACGTCAGTGAAGCGCAGAAAGGCCGCGTCCACCTGGGCGTTGTCAGCCGAACCGCGGGTCGCGGCACCGGGTAGATCGAACTCAAACATCTTTGTCCTGATCGACGCGGGGCGATCTGAGCGCATGACCAGGAACGTGAGGACTGCGCCGAAAGCAAAGCCAATGAGGAGGACGGCTAGAAATTCGCCCATCCGGGGCTCCCGCTGAGAGCGCATGATAATCGGCGGTCTGCGGCTCGCCGTTTCTACGCTGGCAGCAGCCTACCCTGCACCGCTCGTGGGCGTAAGGCTCCCAAAGCACGTGCGCTACCACTGCGCTACGCCCCGTGAGGCCATGATACCGGCCGCGATCGGCTGATCCGGCGGGCGCGGCTATGCTGCCGGGCATGCGTGTGGGACTGGTCCTGCCGATTGGTGAGCGCGGCGATCCGCCGCGCGCCACGCCGTACCGCGACATGCGCGAGCTGGCCGTGCTGGCCGAGCACAGCGGGCTAGACTCGATCTGGGTCGCCGACCACTTCTTCTACGAGCCGCCCAGCGGCCCGACGCGGGGCCTGTGGGAGTCCTGGACGATCCTGGCCGCGCTGGCTGATGCGACCCGCCGGGTCGAGCTCGGGCCGCTGGTGCTGTGCACGCCGTTCCGCAACCCGGCCTTGATCGCCTGGATGGCGAACACCATCGACGAGGTCAGCGGCGGGCGGTTCGTGCTCGGGCTCGGCGCGGGCTGGCACGAGCCCGAGTTCAAGGCGTTCGGCTTCGAGTTCGAGCGGCGGGTCAGCCTGTTCGAGGACTCGCTCGAGATCGTGGTGCCGCTGCTGCGTGAGGGCCGCGTCGACTACGACGGCCTGCTTGCCGGCGCCCATGGCGAGCTGCGGCCGCGCGGCCCCCGCCAGAGCGGGCCGCCGGTCCTGATCTCGGCCAGCAAGCCGCGGATGATGGGCCTGACAGCGAAGTGGGCCGACCGCTACAACACGTGCTGGTACGGCCTGCCGACCGACGAGTTCCACGCCGATGTCGCCAACCTACGCCGGGCGTGCGCCGACCGCGGACGCGACGCCTCCGAGATCGAGGTCAACGTCGGGCTCCAGGTGGTGGGTGAGCTGACCGCCGACAGCGCCGGCGGTGGCGCGGTGTCCGGCTCGCCAGAGCAGATCGCTGACGCCCTGCGCGCGTGGCGCGAGGTCGGCGTCGCCGAGGCCATGTGCCGCATCGACCCGGCGACGCCGCAGATGGTCGAGCGCGTGGCGCGGGGTTACGACCTGCTCAAGGCCGGCTGAGCCTCCTTAGCCCGCCGCCCGTGCCGCGGGGCGGCCATGCGCTCAACAGCCCTGGCCGAGCAGCCGCTGGCGCATGTCGCGGGCGGCCTGGGCGCGATGCGAGATGGCGTTCTTCTCCTCGACGGTCAGCTGGCCGACGGTCCGGCTGCCCGGCGGCTCATCGTGCGGCTCGAATATCGGGTCATAGCCGAAGCCGCCACGGCCCCGGCCCGCGAAGGCGATGCGGCCTTCCAGGGTGCCGCGCGTGACCGCGCTGACCTCGACCGCGCCGCCCTGGCCAGGCTCGACCGGCGCGGCCAGCACCAGCACGCACTGATAGCGCGCCGTGCGCTCAGCCGGTGAGTAGTAACCCTCCAGCTCGGTGAGCAGCTTGTCGTTGTTCTGCTCGTCGGTTGCGTCAGGGCCGGCATAGCGCCGGGTGCGCACGCCGGGGCGGCCGCCCAGCACGTCGACCTCAAGGCCTGAGTCGTCAGCCAGCGTTGGCAGGCCGGACAGCGCGGCGTAGTGAAGCGCCTTGATCGTCGCGTTGTCCTCAAACGTCGCGCCCGTCTCCTCAGCTGAATCGGCCAGTCCGAGGTCGGCCAGCGACACGAGCTCGGTGCCCGGCAGGTCGAGCAGCTGACGCAGCTCGGCGAGCTTGTGCGCCGAGCCGGTGGCGATCAGCAGCCTGCGTGGGATCGAATCGGCCATACGCTCAGCGGCGAGCGCTAACTGCCTAGTTGGTCAGCCGCGGCCCGCACCAGCGCGGCGCGGCGCTGTCCGCCGTGCGTGGTCGAGCTCGTCGCCACGAGACCATCACGCCATACGCTCAAGCGACGAACCCTTTTGCCACGTCGAGCCGGTGGGACCTGGCTTAGTGACGCGTGGCTGAGCAGAAGGCAGCGAAGCGGCCCGATTCGCGGCGTTACTGCCCACCGTTGAGCGCATGGCCAAGTGTTGTGGGAGATCCGACAGTTAAAGCTCTCCATTCGAGCGTACGACCATGTCGCTGCGGGGGCCTGCTCGCCAGCCGACCAGGGTAGCCCGCTCACGCCTTGCCGAGCACTTGGCGCTGCGCCTCGAACAGCCGCCGCAGCCCTTCGTCGGCCAGCCCCAGCAAGGCGTCCATGCCCGCCCGGTCGAAGGGCTTGCCCTCAGCCGTGCCCTGAACCTCGACGTAGGCGCCACTGTCCGTGCCGACCACGTTGAAGTCGACCTCCGCACGCGAATCCTCCGGGTAGTCGAGGTCGAGCAGCGGCACGCCTTCCACGATGCCCACGCTGATCGCCGCCACCTGGCCGGCCAGCGCCCCTTCAGCCCCGATCCTGCGCAGCCCGAGTGCCAGCGCCACGTAGCCGCCGGTGATCGACGCGGTGCGCGTGCCGCCGTCCGCCTGGAGCACGTCGCAGTCGATGGTCAGCGTCCGCTCGCCCATCTTCGAGGTGTCGACCACGCCGCGCAGCGCGCGTCCGATCAGCCGCTGGATCTCCATCGTTCGTCCGCCCTGGCGGCCCTTGACGACCTCGCGCTGCGTGCGCTCCGCCGTGGCCCGCGGCAGCATGCTGTACTCGGCCGTGACCCAGCCCAGGCCCTTGCCGCGTAGGTGCGGCGGGATGCGCTCCTCGACGGTCGCCGCGCAGAGC
The DNA here is from genome assembly GCA_035553915.1 of Candidatus Limnocylindrales bacterium. GTDB lineage: Bacteria > Chloroflexota > Limnocylindria > Limnocylindrales > CSP1-4 > JALYGJ01. The sequence goes on from DATMJK010000070.1 coordinate 3,470, forward strand.
ACGCGCGTGTCGCCCATCTCGATGATGCACGAGCCCTCGGCCCACTTCTGTACGTCGAGCGCGATGCGCATCTTGCGCAGCTGGCGGGGCGTGCGCCCGTCAGCCCTGAACTGGCCGCCACCAATGCTCATCTTGCCGCCTCCAGCGATCCCGACTTGGCTTGCCGCCACAGCTCGTCCAGCTCGGCAAGGGTAAGCCCGCGCAGCTCTACGCCACGCTCGGCGGCGATCCGCTCGACGGCGGCGAAACGAGCGGCGAACTTGGCGCTGGCCGAGCGCAATGCCGCCTCGGCGTCGATGCCCAGGTGGCGCGCGAGGTTGACCACCACCAGCAGCAGGTCACCCAGCTCCTCACGCCGGGCGCCATCGTCGTCCGCGGCCGCCAGCTCGGCCGCCTCCTCGGCGACCTTTTGTATCACGCCATCGACAGACGGCCAGTCGTAGCCCAGCGCCGCCGCGCGAGCTTGCATTTCCTGCGCGTAGGCAAGCGCGGGCAGCGAGCGGGACAGCCCGGCGAAGGCCTGCGGCATGTCCGGCAGCACGTCGGCCGTGCGCTCGGAGCGCTCTCCAGCCTTGATCTGCTCCCAGTTGCGCACGACCTCCTCGGCCGTGCCGGCGACGACGTCACCGAAGACGTGTGGGTGGCGGCGGATGATCTTGGCCATCGTCGCGCGGATTACGTCGGTCATGTCGAACACGCCGGCCTCGGCGCCGTAGTGGGTGTGCAGCACGACCTGCAACAGCAGGTCGCCAAGCTCCTCGGCGAGGGCCGGCGTCGAGCCCTGCTCGAGCGCGTCGTAGACCTCGTACGCCTCCTCCAGCAGGAACGGCCGCAGCGACAGGTGGTCCTGCTCGCGATCCCACGGGCAGCCGCCCGGCGCGCGCAGGCGCGCCACCAGCCAGGGCAGCGCATGCGGGCTGGCGAGGTTGTCGCGCGGCGCCAGGCCGCGAATCAGCCACGGGCCGGCGGCGAGCGCCTCTGGCGTCAGCCGGCCGATGGTCGTGTCAGCGGCGCCGTCGAGGCCGTGGACCGGATGCTCGGCCGGGTAAAGCGATCTCAGCAGGGCCGGCGCATCGGCGGCGTGCGCGTGGCGTCCGGGCAGCGCCAGCGGCTCGAACTCGGGGTCACGCGCGTCCGGCTCGGGGCCGAACTCCGGCAGCACGAGCAGGTCCATGCCCGGATCGAATGGACGGCGCAGCAACGCGGCTGACCTGAGCAGCTGGAGGCCAGCTGCCGGACCGGCGCTGAACCGGCGTGCCGCCTCGTCGAGCAGCCGAGCGGGATTCTGGGGCGCAGCGTCCATCGCGCTCAGCCTAACCCGGCCAGGATCAGGGCAGGTCGCCGCCTGGATCCTCCAAACCGTCACCACCCTCGTCGAAGCCAGGGTCCTCACCTCCGTCAGGCACCTCGTCAGCACGACGGATGGTGCCATCCTGCTCGGCTTGGTCCTTGCGGTCGGAATACCACTCCTCGAAGTGGCTCGAGCGGATGAAGCGCGCCTGGTCAGCGTCGATGGGCCGGCTGTCACGCTCCAGCACCTTGAAGACGTGAGTCGAGTTGCCGATGCCCACCGGCTCATGGATGGCATTGACCGCCAGCTCGAAGAGGTCATCGCCCAGGCCCTCGCTGATCTGGTTGAGCATCGACTGGGTCCACCAGCCGATCTCGCCGCCGCCGTCGCGGCTCTGCGTGTCATCCGAGTACTCGGTGACCAGCGCCTCCCAGTCGGGGCCCGGCTGCTGGATGGCCTGGCGCAGCTGCTCGAGCCGCTGCGACGGCGGGTCGCGGCGCTCATGGAACCAGACGAGGTACCAACCGGCGTCGGCACGGACGGGGCCGAGCAGCGTCTCGTCCCCGTGCTGCTGGTCGAAGAGCAGGTCGCCGATGTCCGAGGGCATGATGTCGCGCTCCACGGCGCCCACTTCGCCACCGTCCACGGCCGTCGTCTCGTTGTCGCTGATCTCGCGCGCGATCTCGCGGAAGCGCTCCAGCCGCTCGGCCTGGTCCTCGATCGCGCGCAGCTCATCAGCCGCGGCCTCTGCCTCTGCCTCGGCCTCGCCCCACGCGGGGTCGTCCTCGTCGAGCTCGGGCGCCGTGGTCATGTCGTCGTTAGGCGCGTAGACGATCTCGCTGTAGCTGACCTGGTCCTCGTCGTCGCCGGCGATGTCCTCGTCAGGCAGCACGTTCTCCAGCCGGATGTGGGCCAGGCGGAGCTGCTCAGGCGTGGCGTCGAGGGCCTCCTGCATGACCTGCCGCTCGAGCCGTTCGGCTGCGATCTCCCACTCTAGGAACTGGCGGTAGCGCTCGATGGACATGCGCTGCTCGATCTCGGTCCGGAAGGTGGGATCGTCGCCGCCCGGCTTGATCTCGACCACCCGGCCGATGCGGTAATCCGCGTCGTCGCCGCGCAGGACCGGCGTCACCTCGCCCTCAGCCAGCTGGAAGAGCCGCTGGCGGAGCGTCGTCTCGAGGGCGTTGGCGCGCGTGATGAAGCCGAGGTCGCCGCCATTGGGCAGCGTGTCGTCGTCGTTGTACTGCTCGGCCACGTCCTCAAATGCCTGACCGGCGGCGAGGGCAGCGCGCGCCTGCTCCGCACGCTCGAGTGCGGCGCGCTGCTGGGCGAAGGTCGGCCCGACGGCGCCTTCCGATGTCTCGGGCTGGATGACGATGACCTGCACGTGGCGCCGCTCGACGCCGGAGAGCTCCTCCGCTTCGCGCTGGGCCAAGTCCTCGGCGCTGACGGTGATGCCCATCTGCGCGGCCAGCTGCGACTTGAAGATGATGTCGATCAGGTCCTCCTCGGCGGTGAAGCCGAGCTCTTCACGGCGGGTCGCGACGTCGTTGATCTTCTGGGCGGCCGTGGCCGAGTCGATCTCGTCCTCGGCGCGAGCCTGGACGATCTGGTTCTCCTCACGGTTGAGCCGCAGCAGCAGCAGGTTCTGGCGGTCGCGGACGAGATCCGGCCGCAGCTCGACGCCGCCGACGTTGGCGATCGGACGCAGGTTCGCTTCCCAGTAGGCCAGCGCGCCGGCACCGACCAGGATTAGCAGCCCGAGGATGATGACGCCGATGAAGGCGACGTTGACGAGAAACGTCTGGCGGTCCTCGTCGGCCAACGAGAAGCGCGGCCGCCGGCGCGTGGTGGGACGAAGTCGAGAGGTCATGCGCTCAGCCTGGGTTGTGGATCAGCGGCGGCGCAAGAGCGCAGCGACGATGCCGAAGGCGGCGCCCAAGGCCGCCATCGCCCGCCAATCGAGCACCGGCCGCACGTTGCCCGACGCATTGCGCGCCAGCAGCAGCAGCACGTTGGCGCCCGCGTCGAGATGCGCCTCGCCGGCTGCCACGGCAACCACGCTCGAGCCCTCGCGCAGGTTGATCCGCTCAGCGCTGGCCAGGCCGATGCCGCCCTGGCTAACGGACATCTCACCGGCGCGAACGAGCCCGGCGCCGCCCTGCCGGATGTCGACGCTAATGGCATCGACGCGGCTCGCACCGCCCTGGACGATCTCGACGTGGTCGGCCCGCACGTTCTGACCGTTCGGCTCTGTCTCGGCGCGCGGCGTCGCGTCGCTGATCGTGGTTTGGGTCACTGGGGTCTCCTGAACGCTCGATGCGTCGCAACAGCCTAGCGCGAGACGCCCGATGACGCAGCCTGCGCGTAGGCCAGCCGCGTCTCACGGGCGACGTCGCGCCACCGTCGCCGGTCGCCCGCTGCCCGCCGTTCAGCGGCCTGGCGGATCTGCGCCGCGAGCGCGCCGCCGGCTGCGAGCGCTTCGATAGCCGAGGCCAGCCGGCGCGCGTCGCGCGGCTCGACGATGATCCCGCTCCCGCCCACCAGCTCGGGCAGCGCGCCGGCACGCGAGCAGATGACCGGCACGGCAAGGGCAAGCGCCTCGAGCACCGGCATGCCGGTCGCCTCGGAGAGAGCCGGGTAGACGAAGCCCAGCGCGCCGCCAGTCAATGCCGCGCGCTCGTCGCGCGACAGCTCAGGCGCGACGCGGACCTGACCTCTGATTCCGCCACGCTCGACTGCGCGCTCGAGCGCCGCCTGGTCCGAGGTGGCGTCGTACTGGCCGGCCAGGACGACGAACGGCGCCTTGTCGCCCAGCACCTTGAGCGCGCCAAAGAGCGTCGAGAGGTCCTTGCGCGCGTCGTAGCGGCCACCAAAGACGAGATAGCGGTCCGGCAGCTCGAGCCGCCGGCGGAGCCCGTGCAGGACTTCGGTGTCGCGGCCTGCCTGGCGAAACTCGTCGTCGACCGCGAGCGGGACCACGGCCATGCGCTCGACGGGCACGTTGAGCAGGCGGCGGGCGCTGTCGGCGGTGGCCCGCGAGCAGACGATGATCCGTGCCGCGTCCTGGAGCACGCGCGTCCGCAGGCGATGGCCGAAGCGCGCCGCCGGCGTGGCGGCGTAGGTGTGCGGCAGCTCCCATGGCGCGAGGTCAAGGACGGTCGCCACGATCGGCAGCCGAGACGCCAGGGGCACCGCCCCGCCGGCGGTGTGGTAGACGCCGGCCGGCGTGCCGATCTCGGCGCCGCGGAGGAGGAACGAGTCGATCGTCAGCCCGGCCGATCGCAGCAGCCGGCCGGTCGGCGGCACGACCCGCCGGGCCTCGATCGGCAGTCCCCGTGCCTCGAGCTCGACCGCCGGATCAGGCCGCAACGCGCGGCTGATGGTGACGAAGGATTCGCCGGCCAGCGGCTCGGCCGCGAAGGCATCGACCAGCCGGCGCAGGTACTCGGCGGTGATCGGCATCCGCTCGGGCTCCTGCAGCGGCCGCAGATCGATGGCCACCCGCGTCGGCTCGATCTGGGCTGCTGGCCGGGGAGCGAGCACGGCCATCAGCGCGGGCCGCGGCCGCGCAGCTCGTCCCAGCGCAGGCGCAGGACGACGAACAGTGCCTCGAAGATGATCCGCCGCGACATCTTCGACGCCCCGGCGCGGCGGTCCTCGAAGACGATGGGCAGCTCGCGCAGCCGAGCCCCGCGACGAACAGCGAGGTAGGTCATCTCGATCTGGAAGACGTAGCCGCCTGAATGCAGCCTCGACCATGCCGTCGCCGCGAGCGCGTCAGCGCGCCAGGCCTTGAAACCGCCGGTCAGGTCGTGGGCTGGCAGCGACAGCACGAGCCGGGCGAAGATCGAGCCGCCGCGCGACACGAGCCTGCGCAGGAGTCCCCAGTTGCGCACGCCGCCGCCGGCGACGTAGCGCGAGCCGATCACCAGGTCGGCCTCGTCCAGCCCGCCGACCAGACCGGGCAGGTAGCCGGGGTCGTGCGAGCCATCAGCGTCCATCTGGACCACTCGCTCGGCGCCGGCCTCGAGCGCTGCCTGGAAGCCGGCGATGTAGGCCCTGCCCAGCCCCTCCTTCGCCTGCCGATGGAGGACGCGCACGCGGCCGTCCGTCGCGGCCATCTGGTCAGCCAGCCGGCCCGTCCCGTCAGGGGAGCCATCGTCCACCACGAGCACAGCGGCGTCCGGCAGCTGGGCCAGGATGGCAGGCACTATCTGGGGCAGGTTCTCAGCTTCGTTGTACGTGGGCAGGACGATCCAGGTGCCGGCCTGCCGGCCGCTCGGCTGTGACACGCCGGCAAGCATAGCCGCGGCCCACAGGAAAGCCGCCCGGCCTTTCGACCGGGCGGCTGTGACCCCCCTTGCCCCCCGGCTGCTGTCAGACCGCGCCCTTGATCGCCTGCCCGTTGATCGCGGCCGAGAAGCCGCTGTAGTTGCCCGCAGCATCGATAGCCCGGAACGTGTAGCGGTGAGTGCCGGCCACCGTCGGACGGTCGACAAACGAGGTGTTGGTCGTGGTCGTGACGCGCCGGCCGTTGCGGAAGACGCGGTAGCGGATGGCGCCCGCCCGATCGTCCGTGCTGGGCTGCCAGCTGAGCTGGATGCGGCGGTAGCCGAGCGGCGTCGCCTTGAGCCCCGTCGGGACGCTGGGCGGTGTCTTATCGACGGTGCCCACGTTCGACGAGCCGCCGACGGCATTGACGACCTGGACGGTGATCGGCGCCGACAGTGCGCCGTAGATGCCGCTGCTGTGGAACCAGCGGACCTGGTACTTGTACGAGCCCTCGGCAGCCGGCTGATCGAGATACGTTGTTCCCAGCTGCCGCGTGCCGATGGCGTTGCCGTTGCGGAAGACGCGATAGCGGAGCGTGCCGCTGCTCGCCGTCACGGGCTGCCACGAGAGCTGCACCTTGCGCTCGTTCTGCGGCGTGCCGGTCAGCCCCTGCGGCGTGCTCGGCGTGATGACCGGTGCTGCGCTCGGGCTCGCCGTTGGCGTGGCCGTTGGCGTGGCTGTCGGCGCGGCGGTCGGCGATGGCGTCGCGGTCGGTGTCGCGCTGGGCGTCGCTGTCGGCACCGTGACGCTGATGCTGACCGGTGGCGTCGAAAGCGAGCTCAGGTTGCCCGCGGCATCGATCGCGCGCACCTGGTAGCTGTGGGTGCCTGACTTGGGCTTGTCGGTGTAGGTGCGGGCCGTCTGCTTGGTGCCGATCGCGCTGCCATTGCGGAAGACGCGGTAGCGCATCGTGCCCAGGATGGTCGAGGTGGCGGGGTTCCAGCTCAGGTGGACGGCGCCAGTCGAGTCTGTCGTGGCGGCGAGGCCGGTCGGGACCGTCGGTCCCTCGGCCGGCGGCGGGGTCGGCGTGTCGCCACCCACCGGCTCGACGCCGGACCAGTCGCTGGCGGTCATCTGCAGGTCGCCTGAGAGGGCGCGCAGGAATCCTTCCTTCGAGTGCGGGTCGAGGTGGTTCTTCATCCCCGGCGCGCGCGTCGAGTCGAGCCGCCGGTTGTCCCAGCCAAGGAAGCCGGACGAGGGGCTCGTGCCGGCGCCCTTGGTCATGAAGATCTCATCCATCGTCTTGTTGGTCGTATGGAGCATGTCGACGATCGAGTTCGGCGACTGCCAGCCGTAAGCAAAGACGGCCTTGGCGCCCACTGCGAGGAAGGCGGCAGCGTAGTTGTCGGTCCGTTCGCGGGCGACGTTCCACGATGGGATGGCCATGCCCTGCTCAGCGTTGCCGCTCGCGTAGCACAGCCCTCCGAATATCGCGACCGCGTTCGGCGCAAGGGTGATGTTGGCGCGGATCCAGTTGCCGCCGTGGTAGGCGACGTTGCTGGCCGATCCGCCCTCGACGGGGTTCAATCCGAAGCCGTTCTTGGTCTTCTCCTGGAAGGGCGCGTAGGGGCTGGGCCAACCGTTGCCATGACCGAAGTAGGCGATGATGTTGGCGCCTTGCGCGTTGGCCAGCACACGCGCGGCGGTGGCCTTGGGATGGAACACGCGGCGGACGTCCATGCCGCGCGCCTCACCGGCCTTGGCCAGGCTCTCGCCGCGGCTCAGGTAGTTGCTCGTGGAGCTGTGCGTCGGGCCGACGATGATGACCATCTTCAGCTGGCTCGCATTGTCCGCGGTCGACGAGGTCGGACTGCCTGCCGCCGGCGCGGCGCCGGTGGAAGCGGGGCCCAGGGCGGCGCCCACGAGGGCGACGGCGAGGGCGAGGACGAGCAGGATGGAGCGCCGATGGCGCTGGCTCGTGGCGACTGGCATTACGGCGATGGACTCCATTCCCCTCTCTCTTCCTTCCGGTTCTGCTGGGGCACGCCCGGAAGACGTACCTGTGACTGGACACCAGAGTCGTCGCCAGCGGCCAGCTGGGCCATGCCGATAAGGTCATTGGCGTACTAGCCCCATCGAGGGGTCCGTACGTGGCCCGTGGTCGGCCGGACCGTTGTCCCGACGCCACACTCCGGGTGCGGTGCAGTGGGCTGGCGCGGGGCAACGGGCGCGAAGCGGCGGTCTGCGGTAGTCAGCTGCAACAGGACCTACGTACGGGCGAGAGCAGATGGTGCGTGGCGTGCGCGGCGCCTGCGCGAGTCCTTTGCTGACCCGAATCCAGTACGGCCGCTACTCTTGCCGGCGGTGACCGAGCCTGGTCCCGAGCAGGGGACACATCACGGACCCAAGCTGTCGACGCCGCGCCGTAGGGCGACGGCGCGGGCGCTGCCGTGGCTCCTCGCCGGCGCAGTGCTGCTGCTCGTCGCGGCGCTGGCCGGGCTTGGGACGGCCTATCTGATCGCCGGCATGCGCGCGGCGCCTCCGCCCGATGCGGCCTTCATGCCAACCCCCACCCCGATGGCAACGCCGAGCGTCGTTCCTGGCCCTACCGTTGGCCCGTCACCAACGGAGTCGGCATCGCCGACCGTGCCGCCTGCAGCGACGCCGACCGCGCAGCCGACTGATCCGCCGGGCCCCTCACCGACGCCCTTCGAGTACACCGTCGCGCGCGGTGATTCGGTGACCAAGATCGCGCTTCGCTTTGGGGTGACGCCCGAGTCGATCATCGAGCTCAACGACCTGCGCCCGCCGCGCTATGTCATCCACCCCGACCAGGTGCTGCTGATCCCGGTGGCGTCCGCCTCGCCCACGCCCACGCCCTAGACGGGCGCCGGCTCCCCCGCGAGGCGGACACCGAGGCTACTGAACCGAAACGCGCATTACGCGCGCGTACGCGATCCCATCACGAGACGGGCAATCAAGATGACGACGATCGCGCCAACGACGGCCGTCACGATGGCCGCGATGCTGATCTCCGCGCCATCGGCGAGCGGGTTGCCGAAGCCGAGCAGCTGCACGACGAAACCACCCACGAGCGCTCCGATGATGCCCAGCACGATCGTGCCGATCGTGCCCAGACCAGTACCCCCCATCAGCACGCCGGCCAGCCAGCCGGCGACGCCGCCGAGGATGATCCAGATGATCAGGTTCATCAACATCCGACACTTGCCTCCTTCCCACATGAAAGCGGCCTTATCGGCCGCCCTTGGCCGAAGTGTGCGTCATCTGGCTCCGCTGCTCCACGCCAGCGCGTGGCCGCGGAATATCAGTTGCGTCTAATCAAGGGGCCGGCACGAAGGTGCCGAGGGGCGAGGGCAGCGGCGAGCCGCCCGAGTCGGGCGATGGCTGGCCGCCCGCGTAATCGACGATCACGAGCACGTATTCGAGCCGGTCGAGCGGAGCGGCGGGCAGCACCAGGGCTGACTGGAGGACCTCGGCCGGGCTGCGCTGAACGTCGACGATGGTGCCGATCAGCAGCCCGCGCGGGAAGGGCGAGCGAATGCCGCCGCCGAGGTCGATGCCGGCGGTGATGATCGTCTCGCCGACGGCGATCTCCTCGGTCGCCGGCACGTTGATCATCGACAGCGGCCGGTCGAGCTGGCCCACGATCAGGCCCGTGGAGCGCGATGTCTCGTCGAGCCCGACGACGCGGAAGCGCGAGTCGCTGAGCAGCGTCACCTGGCTGAAGTTGGTGCCCACCGTGGCCACGGTCCCGACGAGCGCGCCGCCGCCGGCGATCACGACGTCGCCCTCCCGGATGCCGGCCTCGCTGCCCCGGCCCAGGGTGATCACCCGTTCCGCGCTCGTCAGCCGGCGGCTGATGACCTCGGCGGCCACGGTCTCGTACTCGAGTGAGGCGCGCACGTCGAGCAGCTCCGACAGCTGCTGGTTCTGGCCGCGGATGCTCTCCAGCTGCCGGTTCTCGAGCTCGAGCAGCTGGACGCGCTGGCCGAGCTCCTCGTTGAGCACCCGCAGCCGCTCGATCTCGCTGAAGGCGGCGAAAACGGAAGTGACCTGCCGGGTTGCGTCGCGCAGCGCGCCCTGGACTGGCGCCATGGCGAAGCCGACGCCGCGGCGCAGCTCGAGCATTGGCTCAGAGCTGCTCAGGGCGAGTAGCAGGATCGAGATCGCGACCAGCACTGCATAGGCGATGCCTCGGCGTCGAGCGGCCGGCGAAGACAGCATCCCGATGTCCGACCGGAGGTCAGCGCGGAGCGCGCGAGTAGGTCTCCGCGACGAGCGTGCGCTCCATGACGTCCAGCTCCTCGAGTGCCTTGCCGGTGCCGCGCGCGACGCAGGTCAGCGGATCGTCAGCCACGTGGACCGGCATCTGGGTCGCCTCGGTCACGCGCCGGTCGAGGCCCTGCAGCAGCGCGCCGCCGCCGGCCAGCACGATGCCCTGGTCCATGATGTCCGCGACCAGCTCGGGCGGCGTCTCCTCGATCGTGTCCTTGATCGTGTCGATGATCTGCTGGACTGACGGCTCGAGTGCCTCGCGGACCTGCTCAGCGGTGATCTCAACCGACCGTGGCAGGCCGGTCAGCAGGTCGCGGCCGCGGAGTGTCACGCGCTGGTCGTCCCACTCCCCGCCCGTCGCAGAGCCGACGGCGATCTTGATGTCCTCTGCCGTCCGCTCGCCGAGCAGCAGGTTGTACTCGCGCCGGCCGTAGCCAATGATGTCCTGGTCCATCTCGTCGCCGCCGATGCGGATGCTGCGGCTGACGACGATGCCGCCGAGGCTGATCACCGCCACCTCCGTGGTGCCGCCGCCGATGTCGACGATCAGGCTGCCCGTGGGCTCGGCCACCGGCAGGCCGGCGCCGATCGCGGCCGCCATGGGCTCCTCGATCAGCCGCGCCCAGCGGGCGCCGGCGTTGAGCGCCGCGTCGCGCACGGCACGCTTCTCGACCTCGGTCACGCCGGACGGGATGCCGAGCAGCATCCGCGGGCGCGGGATCAGGCCCACGCGGTCGTGCACCTTATGCACGAAGTACTTGATCATCTGCTCGGTCACGTCGAAGTCGCTGATCACGCCATCGCGCAACGGCCGGACGGCGATGATGTTGGCCGGCGTACGGCCGAGCATCCGCTTCGCCTCAGCGCCGATGGCCAGCACCCGCTTGGTGCGCGCCTCGATCGCGACGACGCTGGGCTCGCTGATCACGATGCCGCGGTCGCGCACATGGACGAGGGTATTGGCGGTTCCGAGATCGATGCCGATGTCACGGGAGAACAGGCCGAGGAACGCGTCGAGCATGAGCGGGGTCGTGCCTCTGGGTAGATGTCCGGCTTGGGCGCCGAGTCGACCGGCGCACGGCGACAGGGGCGTCCCGCAGTGTATACCGATACCCGCTCAGCGCCAGCCGGCCGGCCGATCGAAGGCCACGCCGCGGTCGCGCAGGCTCACGAACCCGGCGGCGGCAACGACCACGTGGTCCAGCAGCGGGATGTCCAGCAGCCGTCCGGCAGCGATCGCCTCAGCCGTCAGGTGCAGGTCGTCCGGGCTAGGCTCGGGATCGCCGGAGGGATGGTTGTGGACGACGATCACGCCGGCGGCGTGGATGCGGACGGCATCGCGGAAGAGCTCGGCCACGCGGACCAGCGCGGTCGAGACGTTGCCCTGATAGACCAGCTGCTCGCGCAGCACGGCGTTCTTGGCGTTGAGCAGCAGCACGCGCAGCTCCTCGCGCGGCAGCCCGCCCATGCGCGGCAGCAGCCGCTCGGCGACGTCGCGCGGGGCGCGGATCGTCCAGCGCTCAGCGGAGCGCTCGGCCAGCGAGCGGCGGCCGATCTCGAAGGCGGCAACGAGCTGCGCTGCGCGCGCCCGGCCGATGCCCGCGACCGCGGACAGCTCGAGCGGGTCCGCGTGGGCGAGGTCGTACAGCCCGCCGTGGCGGCTGAGCAGGTCGTTGGCCAGCTCGAGTGACGAGGCGCCAGCGCGGCCCGTTCCCCACAGCACGGCCAGCAGCTCGCCCGCGCTGAGGCCGTGCGGCCCGTGGGCGTCCAGCCGCTCGCGCGGCCGCTCGCTCAGCGGCAGCTCGCGCACCGGGCGAAGCGGACTGTTGTTGGTCTGGTCGGACACGGTGGTGGGCTCCTGCTGGTCGGGGTTGCCCCCGCACCCGGACGACGGAGCCCGCCGATTTCCCCGCCATCCGGATACGAGAGCGATGCGATCGTAGGCCCGCCCGCTTTGAAGCCCGTTTGCCGGCGCTTGGCCGAGGCTTTGTGGATCAGGCCAGTGCTTCGTGGGTCAACCGGCCGCGGGCAGCAGCAGCGCCAGCACCAGCACCCCGATCAGGATGCCGTTGTACGTGATGTGCCCGACCAGGGGCGCGACCACGCCGCGACGGAGCATCAGCCAGCCCAGCACGGCGCCCACAGGCACGATCACCGCCATCACCAGCGCCGCCTGCCGCCAGCCGGCGTCGAAGGAATCCGTCCGCACGTTGGCGATGTGCACGGCGGCGAAGAAGAGCGTGCTCCTGATCAGCGCAGACCGCGGTCCAAGGTCGCGCAGCCAGGCGGTCAGCGCGTAGCCACGGAAGAAGAGCTCCTCGCCGATCGGTATGAGCACGGCTCCGACAAGGGCGACGATCGCGATCTCGATACCGGTCTGGGGCGACGGCAGGACCTCCGGCGCGCGCGTCCCGAGCAGGTAGGCCACGCCCGCCGCCAGGATCAGCGCGCCGACCGTCGTCGGCAGCATCACCCCGGCGGCGAAGCCGGCGTCGGCCAGCGTGCCGGCGGAAGCGCTGCCCGGCGGCCGGCGCATATCGCGCCAGCTCATCGCCCCGCTGCGCACGACGAACAGCCAGACGACGCCGAAGTAGAGCCCGGTCTGGAGCAGCGCAATCGCCAGGAAGGCTGGCGGCTGCCGCGTGTCCGCGAGGCCGGCGATGACCAGCACCGTCCCGAGCAGGTTGACGGCCACGAACCAGATTGCGAGCAGCAGCAGCGGCGATGGGCCGCGGTATGCATCCGCCGGGCGCGCGCGGCGCACGACCAGCTGGTAGCCGGCGGCGGCCGTGAGCCCCAACAGCAGCAGTGCCAGCCCGGCCAGCAGCAGCATTCCGAGCACCGGCGGCGCCGTCTGGAACGCGATGAAGATCACCCCCAGGCCGATGCCCGAAAGCAGCCACGCAACGAGATAGAGCCCGGGGGCAGGCCGATTCTCCAGCGAGAACGCGCCGCCCGAAGGGGCGTCAGTCATTGCTGTGCTGCCGCGCGGACGGCCGCCGGCGGCTCAGCTCTCTGTCGCGGCCGGCCGCTGCCGGCGCGGCGCGGCTGGCTCCAGCTCGCCCGGCTCGATCGCCGGCACGTCGTCGGGCTCGGTATCGGCGGGCAGCGCCGGGCCGCCGCTTTCGCCCGCCGGCAGCGGCCGTCCTACGGGCGGCGGGACGGCGACCTCGTGCAGCAGGTCGGGACGCTCGAAGTCCTTGCCGCACCAGGCGCAAAGCGACCAGTCAAGCTCCACCAGGCGACTGCAGTTGGGACACACGCGGCGCAGCCGGTTGCGGCAGGTGGGGCAGATGATCCAGTCCTCGTGGACCTGCCGCGAGCAGTTCGCGCAATGCGGCTGGGACTCGATCTCGACCATCATCGCCTCTTCCGCGAGCGCCCTCTCGTTCGCCTCGGCGACCGTCTCGGATGGGCGGACGATGCGGTAGATGAGGTAGCCGAAGACGAAGAAGAACGGCGTGAAGAGGATGATCAGCACCGCCGCCAGGTAGGGCGCGATGGGGTTGCTCGTGCGCTGCTGGAGATCGCGATAGGCCCAATACGCCGTCGCCGCCCAGAGGATGAACAGGTAGATCGCGACCGCCTGGATGGTCAGCTGGACGAGCGGCGAGGCGAAGAACCGGCCGATCTCGTCGGCCAGCTGCTGGAACAGCCGGTCAAGTGCGTCCATCGAAGGGTTGGCGCCTCAGTCGATCGTGCGGAGTGCCCGCGCAAGGATGGGGATGTGGGTCAGCGCGGCGCCGCCGAGTTTAGCACTCGCCTTCGGCCTGGCTGGGCCCCGGCCACCGCTCAGCGCAGCTCCTCGCTCGTCCACAGCCCGCAGCGCACGGCCGAGGCGAAGCCGGCCAGAGCCACGCCCGCGAGGAAGGTCAGGCTGAGCAGCGCGGCGGCAACGAGCATCTCTGACAGCGCCGCCGCCTCAAAGTCGCGCAGGAACTGAGCCCGCACCGCCTGCCACGCCAGCGCCAGCCCCCAGCCAAGCGGCACCAGCACGGCCAGCATCGCCAGCCAGCCGACGAAGGCTGTCGGCAGGGTCGTCAGCGGGCGCATGATCGGGCGTGCCAGCCCGGCCCCGAGGGCCATCGACGTCGCAGCGATCGTCGAGCGCGAACGAGCCGCCCGTCCATCGAGCTCCGGCCGGAGCCCGAAGCCGCGTGCCAGGAGTCGCCGGCTGGCCACCGCCCCGACCATCTCGACTGCGACTAGCGCGACCAGCCAGCCGAACAGCGGCTCGGCCATCCGTGCCAGCACCCGGTCGTAGAGCATCCCGCCGCCCATGCTCGGCCGCATCAGCTCCTCGTAGGTCGCTTGAACGGCCGTCATGACCATCGGCAGGGCAGCCACCAGCAGCACCACCACGCCAGCCAGCTGGACCAGCACCAGCGCGCCCAGCAGCCTGCGTCGGGCCGGGCCGCTGGGCCGCCGTGCGTCGCGGTGGACGACTGAGCGGGCCTGCTCGGCCGCCACGAAGCGCTCGAAAGCGGCGATCTCGAGCGCGGCCGTGACGACCAGCGCCAGCAGCACGATCACCGCGAGCAGCGCCAGGCCGATGCCCGCCGCCAGCCAGAACTGTGGGGTCAGGCCGAACGACCCGAGGTAGCCGCCGAGCATCAGCCGCACGCTGACCGGCGACGGCAGCACCAGGATGGCCAGCGTCAACACAATCGCGCCACCACGCAGCAGGTAGCCCAGCGCGCCGAGGAGCCAGAGCGACGGCTGCGTCGCCACGACGTGAACCGCTGTCGCCACGCCGCCACGCCAGCCGGTGCGGGCGGCCGTGCGCAGGCCGGGCGCGACAAGGGTGGGTGAGGGTCCCATCGGTCGCCCGATTGTAACGCTGGTGCAATGCGCCGCCCCCCGACGGTCGAGCCGAGCTCAGGCCGGCCGGCCGACTCCTTCACAGGCGGCCGCGAAGCCACGCAGCAGCTCACGCGCCAGCTCGTTCGGCCGCAACACGGCCGCGCGCACGGGATCGAAGCGGACAGCGAGCATGCACACCAGCGGCCGGGCCCACGGCCGGCTCTCGTCCTGCGCCTCCGGCATGCGTAGGCGCAGCATCTGCCGCCCGCCCGCCTCGGCGATCAGGCCCTGGAGCGCGCCGCTCATCCGCGGCCCGAGCACATCCAGCGGCGCCCCTGGCGGCGGCCCGGCGGCCGGCGCCACTTCGATCGCCGGCACGACACCCTCATCGTCGGCCAGCCACAGATGAGCCAGCCACCAGCCGTCCTCGGTCTCGCTCGGCCGGCTCATGCCGGCACGCAGCCTGGCCCCCGGCTCGCCCATCGGCCCGCGCAGGATGACCGTCTCCTCGCGCACGAACGAGGGACCAGGCACTGCCAGTCGGGCCATCACTCCCACTCGATCGTGGCCGGCGGCTTGGAGCTGATGTCGTAGACGACGCGGTTGACGCCCGGCACCTCGTTGACGATGCGGCTGCTGATCTTGGCCAAGACGTCGTAGGGCAGCTTGGCCCAGTCGGCAGTCATGCCGTCCTCGCTGGTGACCGCACGGACGGCGACGACGTTGGCGTACGTCCGGCCGTCACCCATCACGCCGACCGATCGGACGGGGGTCAGGATGGCGAACGACTGCCACAGGCTGCGGTACAGGCCGGCGGCCTTGATCTCGTCGATCACGATCCAGTCGGCCTCGCGCAGGGTGTCGAGCCGCTCGGCGGTGACCTCGCCGATGATCCTAATGGCGAGGCCAGGCCCGGGGAAGGGCTGGCGCAGCACGATCGGCTCAGGCAGGCCGAGCTCCAGGCCCACCGCGCGCACCTCGTCCTTGAACAGGTAGCGCAGCGGCTCGATCAGCGAGAAGGTCAGGTCACCCGGTAGCCCGCCCACGTTGTGGTGGGTCTTGATCTTCTGCGCCGCCTTGGTCTCCGGCGCAGTCGACTCGATCACGTCCGGGTAGAGCGTGCCCTGGGTCAGGAAGTCGATCCGGCCCAGCTTGGCCGCCTCCTCTTCGAATACGCGGATGAACTCGTCGCCGATGATGCGCCGCTTCTGCTCGGGATCCTCGACACCGGCCAGCCGCCGCAGGAAGCGCTCGCGGGCGTCGATCATCAGCAGGTCCATGCCGTATGTGTCGGCGAAGGTCTGGCGCAGCAGCTCGGACTCGCGCTTGCGCATCAACCCGTGGTCGACGTAGATGCAGGTCAGCTGGTCGCCCACCGCACGGTGGACGAGCGTCGCCGCGACGGCCGAGTCGACCCCGCCCGACAGCGCGCAGATGACCTTGCCCTGGCCCACCCGGCTGCGGATCTCGGCCACCGTCGAGTCGATGAACGAGGCCGGCGTCCACGTTTGCCGCGCGCCGCTGATCTCGAGCACGAAGTTGCGCAGGATGTCGCGACCGGCAGGCGTGTGCACGACCTCGGGGTGGAACTGGATGCCGTACATGCGCCGAGCCGGATCGGCCAGTCCGGCGTAGGGCGTCGATTCGGTCCTAGCCAGGGGCTCGAAGCCGGGCGGCGGTGTCGCGATCGAGTCGCCGTGGCTCATCCACACCTGCTGGCTGCGCGCGAGGCCGTCAAACAGCCCGCCATCGCTGGTGATGGTGACCGTCGCCGGGCCGTACTCGCGCTTGTCGGCCGGGTCCACCTTGCCGCCCAGCTCGTGGGCCATCAGCTGGACGCCGTAGCAGATGCCCAGCACCGGAACGTCGGCCTGCCACAGGCGCGCGTCGGGCCGTGGCGCGTCCGGCTCGTAAACGCTTGCCGGCCCGCCGGACAGGATCAGCGCGCGGGGCCGGCGCCTGAGCAGCTCCTCCCAAGGAGTGTCAAACGGCAGGAGCTCCGAGTACACGTTCAGCTCGCGCACGCGGCGCGCGATGAGCTGGGCGGTCTGGCCGCCGAAGTCGAGCACGATGACCGTGTCCGGCGCGGCCGGCGCGTCCTCGTCGGCGCGCTCGGGCGGCGGCGCGTCAAGCGCGACCTCGAGGTAGGCCTCGACCTCGGCATCGTCGGGGGCAAGCACGCGGTGCCCGGCATTGGCCAGCTCGCCGTGGACGGTCTTGCCTCGCTCGCGCTTCGGCGGCGCCGTGTCGTCGCTCAATCGCACCTCATCAGGCAGTGCGCCAAGTCTAGAGATCGAGGGTGACGCTGTCGGGAGGGTCCGCGCACCGGCGACAGACGGGCTGTTCGCCGAGCTGGACGGTGAAACTGCCAGCCGGCAGCCGGGCACGCGACAGGGCGACCGCAAAGACGGCCGACCCGTTCAGGTCTAGGAATCCGCAGCGCCTACCTTCGGCGATCCGTGCATGCACCAGGGCCTGTGCGTGGTTGAAGACCACGCCATCGAACCTGACTCCGGTGGTGCACGACCCGGTGCCGGTGCCGAAGACGGCGACGATGCTGTTGTCGAAGTTGACGTAGGGAGCGAAGTCGGTCAGTCCCGCCACCTGCGGCCAAAGTTTGTACCACTCTGATCGAGACGTCGCCACCTCGACCCGATAGGCCCACTCGGTTTCGGACGTGCGATCAGCGTAAACGACACGCCAGCCGTTGCCCCGCGGCATGTCGTCATGGCCGGGCAACGGAAAGGCATCGGCCGCGACGACGCTGGCGCCCAACATCAACAGCGTCATTGCCAGCGCCAGTGCGCGCTTCATCCGGCAAGCCTACGCTGCGCGGAACCAGGATGCGACGAGATCGTGGGGCAGGGCGTGGGCGGTGATGCCGTCGCGGCCGGTCATCGTCTCGGCTGCGACGAGTGCGTTGATGATCGACTCCTCGGTCGCCTCGATGGCCGCCCAGTAGAGCGCGCTGAGCGTGCGGTCCGGCACTGACCGGACGGTCGCCACCTCGGTCTGGTGCTCCGGGTTGCGCAGCCGGTTGCCCGTGGCGAAGGCGAGGAAGATGTCGCCGCTGGTCCGCTCGCCGGCGCCGCCGGCGCGGGCGATGCCCAGGCCGGCCCGCTCGGCGAGGCCGCGGCACTGGTGCGGCAGGAGCGGCGCGTCGGTGGCCAGGATGACGATGATCGAGCCACTGCCTGCCTTGTCCGGAGCCGGCACGGCGTCGTAGGGCGAGGCAATCTCCGACCGCCCGAGCAGCTGCCCGAGGGGACGGCCAGCGACGGCCAGCCGCTCGCGCCGACCGTGGTTGGCCTGCACCAGCGCGCCCACCGTGTGCCCGCCCAGCGCCTGCTCGATGACGCGCGAGGAGCTGCCGATGCCGCCCTTGAGCTCGTGGCAGATCATGCCCGTGCCGCCGCCCACGTTGCCCTCCGCGACTGGTCCGCCGGCGGCCGCGTCCAGCGCCGCGAAGAGGTGCTCGGCGCGCACGTGCTGGCCGTTGATGTCGTTGAGCATGCCGTCCCATGTCTCGGCCACCACCGGCAGTGCCCAGAACAGGTCGCCCGGCGGGCGCAGGCGACACTCCGCGGCGACGATCGCGTCACGCACCACGCCGACGCTGTGGGTGTTGGTCAGGCCGACCGGCGTGGTCAGCATGCCCGACTCGCGCACCCACTCGAGGCCGGTCATCTCGCCGTTGCCGTTGAGCGTGTGCGTGCCGGCGTAGCACGAGTCGCCAACCTCACCCGGCGGCACGACGACGGTCACGCCCGTCCGGACCGGGCCCTCGCCCGGGCGCAGCGGGCCGTCGCCGCGAACCAGGGTGGTGTGGCCGACGCGCACGCCCTCCACGTCAGTAATGGCGTTCAGTGGGCCCGGCGGGAGCAGCCCGATGACGACCCCCAGGTCGCGGGCACGTGGTCTGACGGCGGTCACCGGCCAATCCTAGGCCTGCCGGCCGCCTGCCAGCCGTCGTCGGTCATTCGGTCGTGACCGCCACCACCTCGTGCAGGTAGAGCAGGAGCGCCCAGAGGTCGGGCAGGTCCTCCGCGCCGAACCCCGCCTGGCCGGGCTGGCCGTGGCCGAACTGGCCGAAGCGCGTGAACTTGACGACCCGCTCGCCGAGCGCGTCAGCGATCACGATCGAGTGCGCCACCGAGATCGCGTTGTCGCCATCGCCGTGCAGCAGGAACACCGGCGCGCGCACCCCATCGACGTTTCTGAGCGGCGAGATGGCGGCGAGATCCTGCTCGAGCTGCGGCGTCCGGCCCTCGATGACCGCCCGCGCTGCAAGCCGGTTCGACGCGGAGAAAAGCGCCTCGGTCGCGCCGGGGTCACCGCTCGCCTGGCGGTACAGCGCGCGCAGGTCGCGCGTGATGCCCTCGTCGGCCGGCCAGTCGACTATTTGGCCGTCGAGGATGGTCGTCCGCGTGGCGACGTCGATGAGCAGCGTCGTGGCGTCGGCGTAGGCACCGAAGGCGCTGACGAAGCGCAGCTCGCTGGTGATTCGCGGGTCGGCAGCAGCGATCAACGCAACGCTGCCACCGGCCGAGAAGCCGGCCAGGCCGACCCGCTCGCGGTCGACCTCCGGGCGAGCCGCCACGACGATCACGGCATCGGCGAGGTGGGCCGGCTCGCTCGGCTCGATGCGCGTCTCGCGCAGCGCGGTCGAATCAGGCACGCCGACCACCACCCCGAGCCGAGCGATGGCCGAGGCGATGCGCACGACGTCCGGCGAATCGAGCGGCTGGGGGTGGACGCCCAGGGCGAGCACCACCGCCGGGTGGCGACCGTTAGGCCGGGCGTCCGCGGGGAGGTAGAGGTCGAGCCGATCGGCGGGCTGGCCGTAGCTCGTCGTCTCACGACGCGGCTCGGGCGTGAGCCATGACAGCGGCCGGACCGGCAGCTGAACCAACTCGGGCAGCAGCACGACCGTTCGCGTCGCAGTCTGTACCGGTGGCACGAACAGCAGGCCGATCACGTACGCGCCGAGGACCACCAGCAGCGCGATACCGCTGCGCGGCAGGCAGCCGCGACGAGAACTCATGGCGCCGATTGTGCGGCCGCGGCTAGCGCAGGTCGACCTCGATGCCTGCGTCGCCGCCGCCAACCCGGTCCGCCCGCAGGTCCACCCTGAACGGGCTCTCCGGCAGCGAGGAACGCTCGAGCGCGACGACGAACCACGCGCCGCCGGCCAGGTCAGCCGTGCAGGCGCGCGGCGCCAGCGGGTCGGAGGTGACGCTGAAGACACGGCGGCCCGCATGGTCGATGACCACCTCGTCGAGTCGCACCTCCGGACAGGAGCTGCCGATGCCGTGACCGAAGGACACGGCAATCTCGGTCTCGAGGTCGATCTCGGGCGCGGCGTTGACGGGATCAAGGGCCGACCAGAGGTCAACCCACTCTCCGGAGCTGGTCGCCGCCCGCACGCGGTATGCCTCGCTTGCCGACTGGCCGGCAGCGAGCAGCCGCCAGCCGGGACCGAAAGCGGCGTTCTGCCACGGCCCGGGCAGCGGATGGAGGTCGACGCGCAGGCGACCGCCGTGCTGCGCCTCGAGGCGTTCCTTCAGCGATGCGTCGTTGGACTTGATCTCCAGCTGGAGGACGTTGCTCTTGACGTCCAGCCCGAGCGAGAGGAACTCGGCGCCCGGAAGCCTCACCAGGTCGTCGACCAGGTCGTGCTGGAGCGAGCGAAGCTCGAACTCGGTGAAGCGACTGTGGCGCACCTCGAACGGCTGGTTGCCGGCGATCGCGGCAATCGCCTGTCGATGACGCTCCAGATCTGCCGTGAACCGCATGACCGTGCCCACGCCGGGCTCATTGACCCACATGCCGCCGAACTGCTGCCAATTGCGGGCGCCGTACATGATCAGCGCCGTCCGAGGATCCTGGGCGATCATCTGCTCGATCTCGGCCAGCTCCTCGAGCGTGACCCGGATGCCGAGGGGTGACGGGACGCTGGCCGGGTCGCCCGCCACGGCGCGGACCCAGTCCGCATCCGAGCGCAGGCCCCACCCCTGGCGAAGGTCGACGACCCGGGCCAGCTCGGCGGCAGGATCCAGCGTCGCCGCCGGATCGCCGACGAGCAGGCTGGGCTCGGCGCTCGGCTCCGTTTCAGGGAACAGGCCGGCGCAGGCCGCGGATGACAGCGCGAGCAGCAACACCGTTGCGAGATGGCGCATCCGATGAGCGTGGCATTGGCGTCAAGCGGGCACGAGGCGGAATGCGGGGCCGCGGCCCAGGCGCTCCGCCGGCGTGCCGTACTTCAGGATGAGCGCACCTATCGCCGCCGATCGCTCGGCCGGATCGGCCACCACGTGTGCGCGGAACTCTCGCTCCGCCTCTCCGATCCTTGCCCGGCAGCGCGGGTCTGCCAGCAGGTTGAGCGCCCAGTCGGCATCGGGCTCACCGGCCGCCACCAGCAGGGCGCCACCCGGCTCCTCGACGAAGCCAACGGCGGTAGTGATCGCAAGACCGGAATGCCGGCCGCGAGTCTGGATCAGCGCGACCTTGCCCCAGCCGGCGAGCTGGTCGGCGATCGGGTCAAGGCTCATGACTGGCAGCACCCGGTCGAGCGGCGGGAAGGCGACGCTGTTCGAAACCTATTCGGCAATCTGCGCCTCTCGGGACGGCTGCAGCCCGTTTCTGGCGTTGCTCAGCCGCCTCCGCGCTGCCAGGCCTTGCCCTCAGTCGCGACGCCGGGGGCGTAGACGATCTCGACCTGCTGCATCTGCCGCAGGTCGCGCGCGCCGAGGGCGGCCATCGACTGGCGCAGGGCGCCAACGAGGTTCTGGGTGCCGTCCGTGACCGACGCCGGTCCGAGCAGGATCTGCTCCAGCGATCCGACCGTGCCGACGCGGATGCGCGTGCCACGCGGCAGCGTCGGTGAGGGCGCAGCCATGCCCCAGTTCGTGCCTCGGCCGGGGGCTTCGCTGGCTCGGGCCAGGGGCGAGCCGAGCATCAGCAGGTCCGCGCCGGCGGCGACCGCCTTGGCGAGCTCGCCTCCCCGGCGCATGCCGCCATCGGCAACGACCGGCACGTAGCGCCCGGTCCGGTCGAAGTGCTCGTCACGTGCCGCGGCCACGTCGCTGATGGCGGTGACCTGCGGCACGCCGATGCCCAGCACGTCGCGCGTCGTGCATGCTGCGCCCGGGCCGACACCGACGAAGACGGCCGCTGCGCCCTGCTCCATCAGCCCCAGCGCCGCCTCATACGACGTCGTGTTGCCGACTGCCACGGGGATCGGCATGTAGCGCGTGAAGTCGGACAGCGCAAGCGGCTCGTAGCCCGCCGCGAGGTGGCGCGCCGAGGAGACCTGCGACTGGACCAGGAACAGGTCCGCGCCATGCTCGGCGCAGAAAGGGCCGAGGCGGCGGGCCGCAGCCGGCGTGGCCGCGACGACCGCCGGCGAGCCACAGGCGTGGATCTCTTCAATCCGCCGCGCAACGAGCTCCTCGCGTATCGGTGCGCCGTAGGCCTCGGCGAGCAGTCCCTGGACCTGATCGTCAGCCGCCGAGGCGATCCGCTCCAGCCACGCGCTGGCATCCTCGTAACGAGTCTGGAGGCCCTCCAGGTTGAGCACCGCCAGGCCGCCCAGTCGCGCCAGCCGGCCGGCAAAGGCTGGGTCGACGACCGCGTCCATCGCCGAGGCGAGGATCGGCATTGCCAGCCCGATGCCCGCCAGCTCGGCGGAGAGGTCGACGTCAGCCGGATCGACCGTCTCGACGCCTGGCGCCAGCGAGACGTCGTCAAAGGAGTACGCCGGCCGGATCGAATCGACCTTTGAAGGCCGCCGCCCGCGCGCGAGATCCCGCTCGGCGAGATCGGGGAACGCAGCGCTGGTCGACGTCACGGCGACGATCCTCCTGGCGAAGGGTGGTCGTGGCGGGCAGTATAGCCGCGTGGACAGCGCCGCCGATCCCGGGCTGGTCAGCCTCGCGGACATTCGCGCCGCCGCCGCCCGCATCCGCGGCGTTGCGCTGCGCACTCCGCTGCTGGCGCTCGGCGAGGGCGTGCTGGTCAAGCCGGAGAGCCTGCAGCCGACCGGCTCCTTCAAGATCCGTGGCGCCTACAACGCGCTCTCCCAGCTGACTGACGCTGGCCGGCGCAGTGGCGTGGTCAGCCATTCGAGCGGCAATCATGCGCAGGCCGTTGCTCGCGCGGCACGGCTGCTCGGGCTGCGCGCCCTGATCGTGATGCCGAGCGATGCGCCGCAGGTCAAGGTCGATGGCGTACGCGCGGACGGCGCCGAGATCGAGCTGGTCGGGCCGGCCAACGAGGAGCGCGTGGCGCGCGCGCACGAGATCGCCGAGCGCGAGGGCATGGAGCTCGTGTCGTCAGCCAACGACCTGCGCGTCGTGGCCGGGCAGGGAACGATCGGGCTCGAGATCCTCGAGCAGCTGGACGAGCTCGGCGTGCCGCGGGAGCAGCCACTGACTGTCCTCGTGCCGATCGGCCTGGGCGGGCTCGCCGCCGGCGTCGCTACCGCGGTCAAGTCGCTGCGACCCACGGCGCGGGTGTTGGGCGTCGAGCCGGAGCTTGCCGCCGACACGCGCGATTCGCTGGCCAGTGGCCGCCGGACGCCGTGGCCAGCCGAGCAGACCGGCCGGACGATGGCTGACGGCCTGCGCGGCGAGGCGCCCGCGCCGATCCCGTTCGCCCACCTTCTGCGCCACCTCGACGGCGTGCTGACGGTCGCCGAAGAGGCGATTGCCCATGGCGTCGTGCATGCAGCGCGCGAGCTGCGGCTGATCCTCGAGCCGTCCGGCGCGGTCACGCTGGCGGCGGTGGCGGCCCATGT
>DATMJK010000071.1:0-3536 GCA_035553915.1 Candidatus Limnocylindrales bacterium
GCGCCTCTACGGCGAGCGCCTCGACCTCGTCCGCGGCGGCGCGCTGATCCTCGCCTCGGCCGGGCTGGCGCTGGTGCTGCTCGGTCCGGCCATGGCGGGTACGCCGCTGGCGATCGACGGCGTGGGCGTGGGCCTGGCGCTCTTCGCCGCCGTCTGCCAGGCGACGTTCATCCTGATCTCCGCTCGCGGCTTCGCGCCGTTCCACGCGCTGCACGTGGGAACGTACGTCATCGCCGCAGCGGCGGTGATGGCACTGCCGCTGGCCGTACTGATCGGCGACCCGGCGGCGATCATCCAGCCGCTGACCGACGCGCGCGCCTGGCCGTGGCTGCTCGCCGGCGGGATCACCGGCGCCGCCATACCAACGACGCTGCTGCTGACCGGAATGCGCATCATCGGGCCTTCGCGGGCGGCGATCCTGATGACCTTCGAGCCGGTCGTCGGTGTCGCCCTGGCCGGTCTGCTGCTGCGCGAGACGCCGGTGCCGTTGCAGCTCGTTGGCGGTGTGGCCGTGCTGGTAGCGGCCACGATCCTGCAGGCGGGGCCGCGCGAGGGCCCGCGCGCCGTGCCCGAAGAAGGCGAATACCAGCAGCTGGTGTAGCCAGCGGTGCCCCCGTTCGCCGCCGCGCGCGACCGGCCGCGCCGCGCCACCCGGTGCTGCGGTTGTTCGCCCCACGCGAGGTATCGGTCAAGCAGCGCCCAGGGCGGCGCCCGAAAAGCTCGCTGTGTGGTCGGTTGTTCAGCGCCTGCGAACAGGCGGACAAGGTGACAGGCGCCGAGGGCTACGGGAGTCGCGAAGTCGGCCGTTAGCTCACACCACGCGAACAAAGGCTGTCCAGCCAGTCGACGAGGGCCGGCATCGCCCGCCGCGCAACCGGCTCGGCTCCAGGTCAGTCATCGCCGGGCCAAGTCGGCTTCGGAGGCTATACTCGGCGCCGTCCGCCCGAGTCGCAATGCGTGAACCGGGTCCACCACCAGCGCGCTTCAGAGGTTCGACTTGCGCGTTCGCAAAGCTGTCTTCCCTGCCGCTGGCTGGGGCACGCGCTTCCTGCCCGCGACCAAGGCACAGCCCAAGGAGATGCTGCCGCTGGTTGACAAGCCGGTCATCCAGTACGGTGTCGAGGAGGCCGTGGCCGCCGGCATCGAGCAGGTGATCATCGTCACCAGCAGCCAGAAGCGGCCGATCGAGGACCACTTCGACCACTCCTACGAGCTGGAGCACCTGCTCGAGAGCAAGGGCGACATCGAGATGCTGCGCCGGGTGCGCCAGATCGGCGATATGGCCCAGATCAGCTACGTCCGCCAGAAGGAGCAGCTCGGCCTGGGCCACGCGGTGCTGATGGCCAAGGAGCTCGTCGGCAACGAGCCCTTCGCGGTCATCCTGTCGGACGATGTGGTCGTCGGGCCGCGGCCGTGCATCGGCCAGCTGGTCGAATCATATCGGGCGACCCACGGCTCGGTCGTGGCCGTGATGGAGGTGCCGCGCGACGAGGTCAGCCGCTACGGGGTGATCGATCCTGATCCCACCCCGGCCGGCCACGATGACCGGTTGTACCGCGTACGCGGCCTGGTCGAGAAGCCGCCGCCGGAGAGTGCACCCAGCAATCTCGCGATCATCGGCCGCTACGTGCTCACGCCCAAGATCTTCGAGAAGCTCGAGCAGACGCCGCGCGGCGCCAACGGCGAGATCCAGCTGACCGACGCGATCGAGCAGCTGATGGCCGAGCAGGATGTCTTCGCCTACGCCTTCGAAGGCAAGCGCTACGACGCCGGCACGACCATGGGCTGGCTCAAGGCCGGTGTCGAGATCGCGCTCGAGCGGCCTGATATCGGGCCGGAGTTCCGGCGCTACCTGCAGGGCCTGGACCTGTCCTGATGGCCCGCGTCGGCCAGGTGCTCTCCGAGCGCTACCGGCTCATCGAGCTGCTCGGCGAGGGTGGGATGGCGACGATCTACCGCGCCCACGACACCCAGCTCGGGCGGGACGTGGCGGTCAAGGTGCTGCGTGCCGAGTACGGCCGCGACGCGGCCTTCGTCGCCCGCTTCAGGCAGGAGGCCCAGTCAGCCGCCGCGCTCAACCACCCGAACGTAGTCAACGTCTTTGACTTCGGCATGGAGGGCGGCGACCCGTACATCGTCATGGAGCTAGTCGAGGGCGGCGACTTGGCCGAAGTGCTGCGCGAGCGTGGCGCCCTCGAGCCGGTGGCTGCGGCACGCATCGCCCAGCAGGTGGCAGACGCGCTCGACGCCGCCCACGGCCGGGGCATCGTCCACCGCGACATCAAGACGACCAACGTGCTTATCACGCGCGGCGGGCGGATCAAGGTCGGCGACTTCGGCATCGCTCGCGCCTTTGCCGAGGCACAGATCACGATGCCCGGCACGACCCTGGGCAGCGTCCACTACTTCAGCCCGGAGCAGGCGCGCGGCGAGCTCGTGACCAGTGCCTCCGACATCTACTCGCTCGGGCTGGTGCTGTTCGAGATGCTCACCGGGCGCCGAGCCTGGACGGGTGATTCGGCCGGCGCGGTGGCGGTTGCACGCCTCGCCGGGGATCCGCCAGCGCCCTCCTCGGTCCATTCGGGCGTGCCGGCTGCGCTCGACGCAATCGTCAAGCGTGCCCTGGCCCGGGCGCCGGGCGACCGGCCCACCGCGGCCGACCTCTCGGCAGCGCTCGGGCGGTTCATCGCTGATCCCAGTGCCGCCGCCGGCCAGGTGCTCGGCGCGGCCGGCATGGCCGCTTCCGCCGCGGGCATGGCCGCCACCGGCGCCCATGGCGCCACCGGTCCGCAGCTTCCCCCCGCAGATCCGGGCGGGCTCGACCCGATGTCGCCGGCGTTTGGCACGACCAGCGGCGGCAGGCGCGGCCCGGGCGGCCGGCCACCAATGGCCTACCGACCGCCGGAGGAGGAGTACGAGGACGAGGGCAGTGGCCCGTGGGGCTGGGTGGCGGCCATCCTGGCCGTGCTCGTCCTGCTCGCCGGCGGCGTGCTGGCGTTCATGCTGCTGTCCAACCAGAACTCGCCGCCGGTCGGCTCGCCCACGCCGGGGCTGGCGGAGGTGCCCAACCTCGTCGGCCGCGAGCTGGCCGAGGCGCGCCAGCTGGCGACCAGCTCTGGCCTGATCCTGAGCGTCGGCGGCTACCGCCAGACTGACGAGCAGCCAGAGAACACGGTCATCGAGCAGGACCGCCCGCCCGGCGACCGTGTCGCCACGGGGACCGAGATCTCAGTCTTCGTCGCCACCCAGCGCGCGACCGTGGTCGTGCCCGACACGCGCTCCCGGACCGAGGCCGAGCTCGTCTCCATCCTGCTCGCCGCCGACCTTACGCCCGGCGTGCGCAGCGAGGAGTACGACCCAGACGTGCCGGCCTCGCTGGTCATCCGCACGAACCCACGTTCCGGAGTCGACGTCGCCCGCGGCACGCAGGTCGATTACGTGCTCTCGCTCGGCGTGGGTGGCGGTGTCGGCTCGGGGCCGAGCGAGAGCACGTAATCGACCTGCGTGCCGCGGGCGACGTCGACTCCGGAACGTGG
>DATMJK010000072.1:0-29023 GCA_035553915.1 Candidatus Limnocylindrales bacterium
CCTCCGCCGGGCGGGGCAGGGTCTTCACGCGCGTGCCCGGCGGAGGGTCGCCGGGCGAGCGACCGACGAGCGTGATGCCGGTGATCCTGCGGTACTTCGAGTAGAACGTCTCCTGGTGGATGACGTTGCCCGAGGCGTCGCGGACTGTGCGCGTGACCCACGACTCGAAGCCCGGCCGCGGATACTCGATCCGCTTGCGCTGACCCGCCGGCAGCTCATTGGTGTACTCGTAGAGGTCTTCGGCCGGGTTGCGGTTCTCAACGCGCGGCTTCGAGAACTCAATCTGCCGGCCATTGGGCACCGACCAGATCTGGAAGGTCACGCTGGTCTTACGGTTGATCGTCCGGATGACGAGCGGGTAGGCAGTGTCGTTGACGAAGGTCATGTTCTGCTGGGCCGACTTCGAGCGCCAGACGGTCGCGTCCAGGCCGACGGGATAGCGATCGATGTAGTAGGAGTGGTTGCGCCGCGCCCCGAGCTGCAGGCCCGCGCGAGCTGCCGCATTGAAGATCGTCGTTGAGACCGAGCAGATGCCACCACCAATAGCCCCAGTCGGGTCGGTCTGGCCGCCGCGAATGGCGCCTCCAGGGCCAACGCCCGGCAGCTCGGCGAGATTGGACGGCATGAGCCCCCAGAAGTCAAAGGTGTCGCCCGGTGGAATGACCACGCCATTGAGGTGGGCCGATGGGGCCCGGATATTGCCGCCGAAGTGGTTGCCCTCGTAGACCGTGTAGTGGGTGGTCCACTCGGAAACCATCTCGACACGCGGTGCGGCCGCGATGGCGTCCTCCGTCGTGAACTCGGGATCGGTGATCGTGATGGCCATGTTGATCGTGGGCGCCGGCGGGGCACCATCGGCGCGGCCGGCCAGCGAGGCATAGACGGCCTCCGTCGTCGCCTCGACATCGACCAGCTGGCCGGTCTGGCCCGGGACGGCCAGCACCTTGCCGTCCTCCAGCTTGAAGGAGGCCTCGATGGGCTCGCGATTCGTCGCCCCGGCGACGGCGGCGACCCACTGGGCGACGGGCTCGCGCTCGAGCGTGACCGACCATTCGCCGACTGCAACCTCGTCCAGTCGGACCCAGCCGCGCAGCATGTCAGCAGTGATCGTCTCCGTTGTCCCACCGCCGGTGACCGTCAGGTCCATGGCAACGATGCTCTCGGCACGGTCGACGGCGGCCTGAGCCTGCGCGGTGCTGATCTCCGGCGTCAGCACGGTTGCCTGGACGCGGACGATCGAGTCGGCACCGCTCAGGCTGTCGACCGCGACCATCGCCTGGCGCAATCCATCGGCTAGGTCAACGGTCCGACCGTCAGCGGCCGGCATGACCGCCCAGCCTGCACCCTGACGCTGAATGCGCGCATCCGTCGGGGGTATGTAGGCCGCCGCGGCAACCTGGGCCAGGCGTTCCTCCAGAGCTGCCTCGTTCCAGCGCATCTGGGGCTGGATGGCGACGCCGTTGAGCAGCGTCGCCAGCTGGTCCTGCAGCTGGTCCGCAAGAGAGCCCTGCCGGCCGACAGAGAAAGCCTGATCGAGCATGGCGGCCATGTCGTAGTCGCGCTCGATGGAGCCATAGCTGATCTGCTGCTGGACGTCAGCGAAGACGACCGTCAGGTGGCCGCTGGCGAGCGACGGCAGGTGCTCACGCAATGCGGCCTCGGCCGCCGGCCGATCCAGCCCGGCCAGCGAGACGCCGCCGACGTAGACGCCGGGCAGCGTCCTGCCCGCGTGCAGCGTCGCGTAACCGACCGCGAAGGCGACGCCGAAGACCGCGATGGCTACGAGGGTCAGCAGGAACGACAGGCCGAGCTGGCGCCACGGGAAGTTGCGCGCCGGCGAGTAGTGGACGGGCAGGTTCTCGGCGCGGGTCGTCATCAGGTCGTGAATCCTAGCAGCAGGGTGTCAGGCGGCTCAGTCGACGGCCCGAGCGCGGTCGTTGCGAAAGTGCATGATCTCACCTTGCCCGACAAAGCGCGTTCCGGCTGCCCGACGATCGGGCCAGCGGATAGGTGACGCTTGGTTGGCTGGGAAGGTTGCGCAGCCTCAGCTGGGCCGGCGCAGGACCACGACTCGCCGCTGGGGCTCGTCCCCGATCGACTGGGTCGTCACCTCAGCGTGATCGCGCAGGGCGAGGTGGATCCAGCGCCGCTCGAGCGGCGGCATCGGCTCCAGCTGGAGCATCTTGCCACTCTCCATGACGCGTTCGGCGGCGCGGAGCGCGATGTCGCGCAGCTGGCGTTCGCGCCGGCCGCGGTAGTCCTCCACGTCGACCAGCACCCGCGTCCAGGCGCCCATCTTGCGCGAGAGCATCAGGTTGAGCAGGTGCTGGAGCGCCGACAGGCGTTCGCCCTTGCGGCCGATCAGCGCGCCGAGAGCGTCCTTCTCGTCGTCGTCGCCGGTTACGTCCAGCTTCGAGGTCTCGCCGCTGCTGATCGTCACGCTCGCCTGGTAGCCCATGTGCCGGAGCAGCTGCTCGAGGATGTCGCGCGCTGCAGCCAGCGCCTCGGGTGACGCCTCAGCGGCCTGGATCTCCTCGCGCTCGACCGACTGGGCCGCGCGCGAGGCGCGTGTTACCTCGCCCTCGTCCAGCGGTGGGCGCTCCGCCCGTGACGGGCGCTCGCGGTCTCGGCGCGGGCGGTCGGTTCGGACGGCGGGGCTGACCGGGCTGTCAGCAGCGGCTTCGTCACGCGGTCGGTCATCACGCGGTCGGTCATCACGCGGCCGGTCGTCACGCGGCCGGTCGTCACGCGGCCGGTCGTCACGCGCGGGTCGGCGATCGCGGTCCCGGTCGCGCGGCCCGCGATCGCGATCGCGATCGCGAGGCCCACGTCGGTCACCCCGGTCGGGGCGATCGTCTCGCCCACCACGCTCGCGGTCCCCGCCGAAGTCCTCACGCGCCGGTCGCGGAGGCAGCGGCGTGGCGGCCGCGGCCTCGCGGCGTGGCGCGGCCCCGCCCAGCGCGGCCCGCGGCGCAGCCACGATCCGCGCCGGCTCTGAGCCCATGCCCAGCACGCCGCGGCTGCCTGGCGTCAGGATCTCGAAGTCGAGCTCATCGAAGCCGCCCACGCCGAAGGCCTCGCGCGCCTCGCGCAGCGCTTCCTCCACCGTCTTGCCGGTGAACTCCTGGTATTCGCTCATCGCCGCCTCCCTCGTCGGCTGGTGCGACCTCGCTGGCGCGCCGGCCGGATCGTGCCAGCAGCCCGATCAGATGGGCTGCGCTTGTCCTCTTCCTTTTCGCGGTCCTCTCCCGCGGCCCGCTTGGCTGCCGGGATGTCCACCGGAAAACGTGGCTTATGGTCCCTGGCAAAGCCCGGTGTCCAGCCGAGCAGCGGGAAAAGGCTGCCCCAGCCGGCAATGAAGTATTGCTGGACTATGGAATACGCGCTGAAGACGATCCAGTAGAGGAACAGCCCGGCCGGCAGGAAGCCCCACAGCAGCACGAGCAGCGGCAGGATCATGAAGATCCGCTGCTGGGCACGGGCCTGCGGGTCGCTCGACGGCGGCATCATCATGCGCGTCTGGATCAGCTGCAGGAAGGCGGCCAGGCCGGCCAGGGCGCTGACGTAGATCGGCCCGACCTGGAACAGCACTGCCGGCAGGTGCGCGTCGAGCCCGCCCAGCCACCAGATGTCTGTGTTGAGGCACGGATCCAGCGCACCCGGCTGGCACTCGACCTGGAGCAGCGGCTGCCCGAAGACCTGCAGCATCGAGCTGACATCCGTTGCCGCGAGGCCCTGGCTGACCACCTGGTAGATGGGCAGCAGCAGGAACAGCTGGAGCACCATCGGCAGGCAGCCGGCGGCCGGGTTGACACCGCGCTCGCGGTAGAGCCGCATCGTCTCTTCGCTGATCTTGGTCCGGTTGCCCTTGAACTTCTGCTGCAGCGCTCTGATCTCGGGCTGGATCAGCTGCATTCGCCGCTGGGCCACGATCTGCTTGCGGAAGAGCGGGATCAGCAGCGTCTTGAGCGCGATCGTGAGCAGGATGATCGCGATGCCGATGTCGCCGGTCAGCAGGTAGAACGCGGCGAGGCCCAGGAAGAGCGTCTGGAAGATGGGCGTGAACAGCCACGCCAGCACCGCGATTGGATCCCCGCTCGGCTGCGCGGGACAGAGCGGGTGTGGCAGCGGGTGGCCGGACCGCTCGCCGTAGCCGGGCGGGTAGGTGGGCAGCGGGTGCTCAAGTGGGCAGTCGGTCTGGGGAGAGGGCAGCGGCTCTGGCGTGGTCCCCGGGGCCAGCGTGGCTGCCGGGTCTGGCGTCGCCGCGCCAGGGGCGGGCGAGGCGGCTGGCGTGGGCGAAGCACCGGGCGCAGCCGTTGTGCCTGGCGTCTCGATTCGTGGCGCGGCGCAGGCGAAGACCAGTAGCGCCAAGAGGCCCAGGAGCAGGCCCGTCGCTACGCGGGCAGGCACGCGTCCGGCTGGGCGCGCCGCCGCGGCTGGTCGGTCAGCGGACAGGGTCGTAGCCTCCCGGGTTCCAGGGATGGCAGCGCGCGATCCGGCGCATGCCCATCCACGAGCCACGCAGCAGGCCGTAACGCTCGATCGCCTGCTCCGTGTAGCGCGAGCAGGTCGGCTCGAAGCGGCATGACGAGGGCAGCCAAGCGAAGACGACGCGATAGAGCCTGATCAGCCCGATGCCGACGCGTTTCACGATCCCTGCTCGACCTCCATCAGTCCTGCTCCGATGATCAGCTTCTCGAGCGCTGCGCCAAGCTCACCCTGGCTCGCCTTCGCCGCTGCCGGCCGAGCCACGATCAGCACGTCCCAGCCGCCGCTCATCCGTCCGACGAGGCTGCGCAGCAGGCTGCGCAGCCGACGTCGCACCCGGTTCCGCTCGACCGCGCCGCCCAGGCGTCGGCCGGTGGAGATGCCAAACCGCGTTGGCTGGACATCGTTCCTCCGGTAGCGCAACACGAGCAGCGGATGCGCCCGGCTGCGACTGCCCCCCTGAAGGGCCGCGAAGTCGGCCGCCGAGCGGATCATGATCAACGATGCGCCCAACGCGGCACTCGCCTTAGACGGTCAGCTTCTTGCGCCCCTTGATGCGGCGCGCGGCGAGCACGCGGCGACCGCCCTTGGTCTTCATACGCGCGCGGAAGCCATGCTCCTTGGCGCGATGTCGCTTCTTGGGCTGGTACGTCTGCTTGGTCATGACGCGGTGAAGCTTTCCTCCGGGAGCCTTGGGTGTGGCTCGATCGGCACGCTCGTGCCTTGATTTTCAAGCGGCTTGCGCCGCACGTGGAGACGGCGCGCGCTGCGCGTCGGGGCGGCCGGTATTGTATCCCAACTTCATGTTCAAGCCACCGGGCAGCGCCACGATTGACGACTTCGCGCGCCTCGACCTGC
The DNA here is from genome assembly GCA_035553915.1 of Candidatus Limnocylindrales bacterium. Lineage (GTDB taxonomy): Bacteria > Chloroflexota > Limnocylindria > Limnocylindrales > CSP1-4 > JALYGJ01. The sequence continues at coordinate 5,347 of DATMJK010000072.1, forward strand.
GCGTCGGACGGATCGTGGAGGCAGCCCTGCTGGAAGGTGCGCGCCGGCCTGCCTACAGGCTGCTAGTCGACTTCGGCGCTGCAGGGACGCGCCGCTCGTCAGCTCAGCTGGTGGGCACGTACCCGGATCCGGCGGCGCTGGTCGGCCGGCTGGTCATCGCGGTCGTCAACTTCCCGCCGCGTCGCGTGGCCGGTTTCGAGAGCGAGGTGCTGGTCCTGGGGGCGCTGCCGGAAGGTGGCCGGATACCGCTCCTCGGCGTCGACGATGGCGCCCAGCCGGGCGATCCTATCGGCTGATGGCGCGCGGCCGCCGGATACTCCCCGGGGGTATGCGAAGAATCGGTTGCGGACGGCCGAAGGCCGGTGCTACTGTAGGCCGCCCCGGACGCGAGAGGTGACCGAGGCATCGGCTCGCCGGGGCATCGGGCAGGGGCCCGACGACGATGCTCGGCAGCCGTGGGTGACGCCGCTCAGTCCGCCCACAAGAAGACTTTTCGGGGCCTTTTGTATTGATGGACGCGAAGCAGGTCTGGCGCGCAGCGCTAGGCGAGCTCCAGGTTTCGCTGTCACCAGCGAACTACGAGACCTGGCTGAAGGAGACCGCGCTCATCGCCGTCAGCGACAACCGCTTCCGCGTCGCGGTTCCGAACGGCTTCGCCAAGGACTGGCTCGAGACGCGCTACCGCTCGCTGATCAGCCAGACGCTGGCGCGCATCGTGGGCAACGGCGTGCAGGTCGACTTCGAGGTCCAGGAGGGACTGGTCGTCGAGCACGACGAAGAGGCTGAGCCGGCCAAGGTCGCGAGCGCAGCACCGACGCGCGGCGAGGGAACCCGCTCAGGCTCGGCTGAGGGCGGGACGCTCAACCTCAACGCCCGCTACACCTTCCGCAACTTCATCGTCGGCTCGGCCAACCGCCTGGCCCACGCGGCCAGCCTATCGGTCGCGGAGCGGCCCGGCCAGGCCTACAACCCGCTCTTCCTGTACGGCGGCGTGGGTCTGGGCAAGACGCACCTGATGCACGCCATCGGCAACCAGGTCATCGCCCGTTTCCCGCGCAAGCGGGTCGTCTATGCGACCAGCGAGAAGTTCACCAACGAGTTCATCACCAGCATCCAGCAGGGCCGCATCGACGACTTCCGCGCCCGCTACCGGCGCATTGACCTGCTGCTCATCGACGACATCCAGTTCATCGCCGACAAGGAGCGCACGCAGGAGGAGTTCTTCCATACCTTCAATGCGATCCACGAGGACGGCAAGCAGATCGTGCTCTCGTCCGACCGGCCGCCCAAGCTGATCACGACCTTGGAGGAGCGGCTGCGCAGCCGCTTCGAGTGGGGGCTGATCGCCGACCTGACCGCGCCGGACCTCGAGACGCGCATCGCGATCCTGCGCGCCAAGGCCGAGGAGCACTCGATGGCCATTGGCTCGGACGTGCTGGAGTTCATAGCACGAAAGGTCGCAAGCAACATTCGCGAGCTTGAGGGCGCGCTGAATCGGATCGTCGCCTACGCCGCCATGGGCGGCATGCCGATCAGCATCGAGCTTGCCCAGGCAGTGCTCTCGAACGTGCTCTACAACCCCAAGCGCCGGCTCGCCACGCCCGAGCGCATCGCGCAGGTCGTGGCCGATTACTACGGCGTCGAGCTCGAGGCGCTCAAAGGCCAGAAGCGAGACCGCGCCATCGTCACCCCGCGCCAGATCGCGATGTACCTCATGCGCGCCGAGACGGACGTGTCGCTGCTGCGCATCGGCCAGGAGCTGGGCGGCCGCGACCACTCGACCGTGCTCCACGCCTGCGACAAGATCGACAAGGAGACCCAGCAGAACGAGGAGCTACGCCGCGAGCTGGCCGCCGTCAAGGAGATGATCTACGCCGAATGAGCGGCCTTACAGCGCGCTAACAGCGTCCACGGCCATCCGCCGTGACGGTGGAAAAAGCGGTGCCGGCTGTGGACTCCTGCGGGGCACTGTCGATAACCTCACCGGACCACCCACATCGCTTCCCCGCCGTTGGCGCGATGTTCCACTGACCGCTCACCCTCCAGGCGCATCCGCGGCGAGCGTGGGCCACGTGGCAGGCATGGCGCCTGTCCCCCGTTTCCACAGCATGATGATTACTACGGAATGAGAAGATTGAATCAGATAGCGAGTCCGAAGCCCGCCCAGCTGGTGGACAATCGCGACCGACCCAGCCTGCCGAAGGGAGCACCGTCATAGTGAAGCTGACAGCGATGCAGGAGAACCTCGCCCGCGGCCTGTCGACGGTCAGACGCGCGGTCAACAGCCGGCCTACGCTGCCGGTGCTGTCGAACGTGCTGCTGCGCACCGAGGACGGGGGCCTGAAGCTGACCGCCACGAACCTCGAGATCGCGATCACCGCGTGGGTGCCAGGGAAGATCGACGCCGACGGCGCGCTGACCGTGCCTGCCCGGCTGTTCGCTGACGTCGTCTCCGGCCTGCCCGCCGGCGAGCGTGTCGAGCTGAGCGCCGACGGCCCATCGCTGACCGTCAGCGCCGGGCGCTATCGGACCCATCTGCGCGGCATAGACGCCGAGGAATTCCCGGTCATCCCGCCGCCCGGCGAGCGACCCACCACCCGGATCAGCCAGCGCCAGCTGCGCGAGGGCCTTTCCGAGGTCGTCTTCGCAGCGGCCAGCGACGAGGCACGGCCAATCCTGACCGGAGTACTGACCAAGCTCTCGGGCGATCGGCTGACGCTTGCCGCGGCCGACAACTACCGCATCGCGGTGCGCAGCCTGCCCATCCTCGACGCCGTCGAGGAGACCAGCCTGGTCGTGCCTGGGCGCTCGTACGTCGAGCTGATGCGCGTCCTGGGCGACACTGACGACCCAGTCGAGATCATGCTCGCCGGCTCCAAGAACCAGATCATCTTCCACATCGAGGGCGTTGACCTCGTCAGCCGGCTTATCGACGGCCAGTTCCCGAACTACCAGCAGGTCCTGCCAACGAGCCACTCGACGCGCGCCGTCGTCGAGCGCGAGGAGCTGCTCAAGGCGGTCAGGCTGTCAGCGCTGATCGCCAGCTCCGCCGCCAATGTTGTCAAGCTCAGCCTGGGCGACGAGGGGAGCGGCACGATCACCATCGCCGCCGCGGCTGAAGTGGGCGACACCAAGGGCGAGGTCGAGGCGGCGATCGATGGCGAGCCGGTCCAGATCGCGTTCAACGCGCGTTACCTGCAGGACGCGCTGGCCAACCTCGATGCCGACCAGGTGGCGCTCGAGTTCACCGGCCCGCTCTCGCCCGGGGTCATGCGCCGGACAGAGGGCGGAGACGACTACGTCCACGTCATCATGCCCGTCCGCACGCCCTCCTGAGGGCCCGGCGGCCGCCGCCCGCGGCGGCGCTTCGAAAGAGGCGACGATGCGCGTCGAGAGGCTGAGCCTGGCCGGCTTCCGCAACTACGCCGCCCTCGAGCTCGAGTTCCCGGCCGGGCCACAGGTGATCGCCGGGCCGAACGGCGCGGGCAAGACCAACCTCATCGAGGCGCTGCTCGTGCTCGGAACCGGGCGCTCGCACCGTGCCTCCAGTGAGGCCGAGATGATCGGCTGGTCAGCCTCGTTCGCGCGCATGGAGGCCCGGGCATCAGCCGCCGACGATCGCGACGCGGCACACCTCGAGGTCGTCCTTGCCCGTCCGGGCGTGGACGGTCGGGCCGGCGGAGGCGCTGGGGCCGGTGGCCGCAAGCGCATCAAGGTCAACGGCGTCCCGCGCCGCGCGAGCGCGCTGGCGGCGGCGCTGCCTGTCGTCCTGTTCTCGCCTGAAGACATGCTGCTCGTCATCGGCTCGCCGTCACTCCGCCGGGCCGCGCTTGACAGCCTGCTCGCGCAGCTCGAGCCGGAGGCGGGTGCCGTGATGGCGACCTACGGTCGTGCGCTGGTCCAGCGCAACAACCTGCTGCGCACCGTGCGGGACGGGCTTGCCGAGCGCGCCGAGCTGGCCTTCTGGAGCGAGCAGATCGTCCGCGAGGGGGGCCGCATCGTGGGCTGGCGGCGGGCCGTGCTCGAACGGCTGGCCGAGCCGCTGGCCGGCGCCCACCGTGAGATCGCGCCCGGCGAGGGCCGGCTCGAGCTGCGCTACCTGACGAATGCCGAGCCACAGCCGGGCGAGGACGCCGTTGCCGCGCTTCGCCGTCGTCTTGCCGAGACGGCAGAGAAGGAGCTGTGGAACGGCGCCACGCTGGTCGGGCCCCATCGCGATGACTTGGCCTTCGTGCTCGACGACCGCGAGCTGGCCGGCTTCGCGTCGCGCGGCCAGCAGCGCTCCGCCATCCTGGCCCTCAAGCTGGCCCAGCTGGCACTGCTCCGCGACAGCCTTGGCCGGGTGCCATTGCTGCTCCTGGACGACGTGTTCTCCGAGCTGGACCCGATGCGCCGCACGAGATGGGCGCGGCGCATCGGCGAGCTGCCCCAGGCATTCATCACGACCACCACCCTGGCCGACCTCGATCCGGCGCTGGTCACCGCCTCGACGGCCTGGGCGGCAGACGGCGGCCGGCTGCGGCCCAGTCGGCGGGAGATGAGCCGATGACCGACCGTCGAAGACCGATGCGCCGGCTGGGCGATGTCCTGCCCGAGGTGGCAGGCAAGCTGGGCATCGAGGCTGAGCTGCGCCGCGCCCGGCAGACCCAGGCTTGGGCGCGGCTCGTCGCCGAGCGGGTGCCGGCGGCGGCCGGCCAATCAGCGCTGCTCGACGTCCAGCCGCCGGTGCTCGTCGTGAGCGCCACCAGCCCGCTCGTCGGCCAGGAGCTGCGGTTGCGCGGCAGCGAGCTGCTGCGGGCCTTTGCCGACCTGCCCGACGGCGCCCGGATGGTCGAGCTGCGGGTGGTCATCCGGCCCTTCGGATCGGCCGGAGGAGCCCGCCGGGGCCCCGTGTAAACTGGGCCGCCCATGAGTTCCCGTCTGCAGCTCAAGTACGGGCTGGTCGCCGAGCAGGACCGTCTCTCCAGCTCGGCCGACGCACTGATCGTCACCGAGCCGACCACCGGCTCGAAGGCGCGTACCAAGGGCAGCCTCTACGTCATCGTCACGGCGCGATCGGCCAGCGGCCGCGCGCGCGACGCCTGCGCGCTCGTCGCGGACATCGTCCGACGCGAGTACTACTACGACGAGTCGGCGGGCATCGCGATCGTGCTCGAGAAGGCCGTCCGGGCGGCCAACCGTCGGCTGCGGCACGCGCGAGAGGGCAGCGGCGTCGCCCCCGGCTCGCTGGGCATCGCGCTGGCCGTCGTGCGCGGCAACGAGCTGTACGTGGCGAGCGCCGGGGGAGCGGAGGCCTACCTGGTCCGCGCTGCCCGGCTGCTGATGCCCGAGCACGATCCGGGCGAGGGCCTGCCCAGCGACGAGGCCGTCCGGGTCGACGTCTGGCGGGGCGAGTTCGCGGTCGGCGATTCGCTCGTCCTGTGCTCGCGCAACCTGATCGAGGTGGTCGGCACCGAGGAGCTCAAGAACGCGGTCGTGACGCTCCATCCGCAGTCGGCCGTGGAGCACCTGCACCACCTCTTCGTCGCCGCCGGCGGGGAGGGCTCGGATGCCGTGCTGGCGATCGAGGCGGGCGAGGTTGCGCTGTCGCGGGTCGAGCATCGTCTCGTGCCCGTCAACCCGTCAGAGCCGCTGGCCGGGGCGCCAACACGCTCGCCCATCCCGCTGGCAGACCAGTTCGCCGGCGCCGCGTCGGCGATGCAGGATCGGGCAAGTGCTGCGCGCAGCGTCGTGCGCGAAAGCGTGGCCAATGCCGTCGGCTCGCTGCTCGACCTGATGCCCCAGCGACGCACGACCTACCGGCGCATCACACCGGTCGCGCAGCGGCGCGAGACGCAGCGTCGATCGGCGATAGCGCTGCTCGTCTTCATCTCGGTCCTCGGCGTGCTCGGAACGGGGCTGTGGCTGTGGGGCGGGCCGCTGCGCGGGACCGAGAGCCCGCCGTCCCAGATCTCGACCGGCGAGCAGGCGTTCCTCGCCGCACGCCAGCGGATCGACCAGGTCTACGACGACAACATGCTGGTCAACGATCCCGCTCGGGCGCGCGACCTGCTGCGCCAGGCGTGGAAGGAGCTCGAGCGGGCCGAGGAGGCCGGCGTTGCCAGCACGCAGGTGGCGCCGCTGCGCGGCCGCGCGACCGACGGGCTCAACGTCGTCTACGACGTCCGCCGCGCGACCACCAACGTGATCGCGACGCTGCCCGAGGGCAGCGAGGTGACTGGCCTCGTCCGCGGTCCGGACGATGCCGCCTACGTCATCGCCTCGCGCGAGCTGCTGCGGGTCGACGTGACCAGCGGCAGGGTGGTGACGGTCGCCCGGCCGGGCGATGGACCAGGGACCGGGATGGGTGCGCCGGTCCTGCTGAGCCGCGGCGGCCCCGACCTGGTCGTGCTCGACGTGCGTGGCGGCCTGTGGCGCTGGCGGCCTTCGACCGAGCCTGGGCAGGGCACGATCGGCGCGCTGCAGGTAGGTGGCAGCCAGTCGTGGGGTCCGGACGTGCCGGACATCGGCACCTTCGTCATCAACCCTGACCTCGGCCTCTACCGGCTATACGTGCCGCACGCCGAGTCGAGCCAGATCCTGCGCTACGAGCCGGTCGCCGACGGCAGTGGCTTCTCACCGCCGGTGCCCTACTTCCAGGGCGAGAACGAGCCGGTTGCGAGCTTCCGCCAGCTGCTGATCGACGGCGACATCTATGCCCTGACGGCGGATGGCCTGCTCAAGTACTTCAACGGCCGCTCGGTGACCTGGGAGCTCGCCGAGCTGCCTGACGAGGACGACATCCGGCCGGGCCACGACTATCGATACCTGGCCGCGACCGGCGGCCGCGGCTTCGGCCAGCTGGTCGTCTGGGACGCGCTCCACGCCCGCATCGTCATCTTCAACAAGGCTGACGGCCGCTTCGTCGAGCAGTGGTTGGGCGGGGTGTCAGGGCCGGCGTTCAGCGACGTTCGGGGGATGTACCTGGTCGACCGCGGCGAGCTCGAGCCGCCGGTACTCGTATGGGCGACGTCGCGCGCGGTGTTCCAGACGATCCTTGCTTCCGAGGAGGCGCCGCCTCCGGGCACGAGCCCTTCACCGATCGGCTCACCCGCGACCCCGCCCAGCCCTGCGGCCTCGCCGGACCCTGCGGCGACGCCCACCGAGCCGGTCGGCCTGCCGACCGAGCGCCCGCGCCGCACGCCACGCCCCTGACGCCCGAGCGGGCATAGAATCGGGCGATGCCGGCGGGCCTTAACGAGATGATCGTCGAGAGCGTGCGCGTGCACATGCTCTCCTCCCAGCACGTGGTCATCCTGCGCGACGCGCGCCGCGAGCGATACCTGCCCATATGGATCGGCCCGTGGGAGGCCAACGCCATCGCGATGCGCCTGCAGGGTGTGACCCCGGAGCGCCCGATGACCCACGATCTGTTCAGCCAGGCGCTGTCCGATCTTGGCGTGACGATCAGGCAGATCGTCGTCTCAGACCTGGCCGAGGACACCTTCCGCGCTCGGCTGCTGCTCGAGCTCGACGGCCGGACCGTCGATGTCGATGCCCGGCCGAGCGACGCGATCGCGCTCGCCGTCCGGACCGGCGTCCCGATCTATGCCACCGACGCGGTGCTCGATCGGGCGGCGGTCATGCCCGACGGCGATGACGAGCAGAAGCTGGCCCCGTTCCGCGACTTCGTCAACTCGCTTGAGTTCGATCTGCCCGGCGAGGAGGGCGAAGGCAGCGAGGGCAGGCGCCGGCTCGACTAGCCGTGATTCCCGGACAGCTGGTCGGCGGCGACGTCTGCCAGGACAGGGACGCCGCGCTCGAGCGCGCTAGACCGGCGCAGCCACAGCCGCAGGCGCAGCCGCCAGAAGTCGCGCACGGCGCGCAGCACGACCTTCGGGTTTGCGCCCGAGGCGCTGCCGGCCGTTCGTGGGTAGTGCGGCACGCCTACCTCGACCAACCGCCGCCCGCGGACCTGGAGCTTGATCAGCAGCTCGGCTGACATGAAAGCCCCGCCGGATTCCAGTCGGATGCCCTCCAGCGCGTCGCGCCGGAACAGCTTGCAGGCGCAGTCCGGGTCGCGGACGCGCAAGCCGAAGAAGATGCGCAGCGCCAGCCGATAGGCGCGCGCATAGGCCAGCCGGACGGTTGGGTCTGCACGCTTGATCCGGTAGCCCACGACCACGTCCGGCGCGTCGGCCCCGTTGAGCCGCTCGATGAGCCGCACCAGGTCAGCCACGCGGAACTGGCGATCGCCGTCGATGAAGGCGACCAGCGGGTGGCGGGCGGCGGCGAAGCCGCTGCGCAGCGCAGCGCCGTAGCCGCGATTGACAGGGTGGTGGACGACGCGAAAGGAGAGATGCTCCTCGGCCAGCCGGTCGGCGATCTCAGAGGTGCCGTCGCGGCTCCCATCGTCGATGGCGATGATCTCGTACTGATCAGCGAGCGCGGACAGCGCACCGAGCGCCTCGCGTACCAGCGGCTGAATGTTGTCGGCCTCGTTGTGCGCCGGGAAGAAGAGGCTCAGCGCGGGCACGCGGCCGCTCGGCCGGCCGGCGCCGGAGGTCGGGCTGTCGTCTGCGCTCACGGAGGCGATTGTAGTCAGCCCTCGTCGAACCGGCCCACGATGCGGTACACCTCGCCGCCGCCCATCGGCAGCACCCCCTCCACCAGCTCCATCTCGAAGCGCTCCTCGTAGTACGGCAGGTCGCGATCGAGCCGGATCAAATAGACGGGTCGCTGCCCGAGGTAGAGGTTGATCACGTCCTCGGCCGTGCCGAGCTGCTCGTCGAGCATCGTGCGATCGTCGACGACCAGCACGTCGGGTCGCGTGCCCTCGACGAACTGGGCGTACCACAGCGGCGTCGAGAAGCTCCACCAGCTGACGATTACCGCGTCCTGCTCCAGCTGCGGCAGGACCGAGTCGACCCAGCGCCGGCCGTCGGTGTTGCTCGACTGGTCGACCTGGACCATCGTCGACGGCACACTCAGCGCAATCGGGACGAGCAGCACCATCGCCACCAGCAGGCCGACCGTGAAGCGGTCCATCGAGCGCAGCCCGTAGCGCGCCTCGGCGGCGCTGCCCGCCCGCCCGGCTGAGCGCCAGAGCGCCGAACGCGAGACCTCGGGCACGCCCTGCCTGATTCGCCGCCCGGCGCTGGCCAGCCGATCGAGGGGATGGGCGCGCAGCGCGAGGTCGATCAGGCCCGCTGCCCCCAGGCCGCCGAGCACCGCGACCGTTGCCAGCGGCCCGAGGTAGTAGCGCTCGATAGCGGCGTTGATGTAGGTCAGCGAGAAGTACCAGGTGACCGCGAACCAGGCGAGCAGCAGCACCAGCAGCGGCGGCCGGCGGAGCAGCAGGAAGACGGCCCCCAACGGCGCAAGCAAAGCCAGGAGATTGAGGCTGCCGACGCTGCGCAGGATCCGGTCCAGGGCGTCAGCCGGCATTTCGCCGAAGGTGCCGCGAAACTGCTCCCCAAATACGAGGTAGGCGAAGCCGCCGGTCACGTTGCCGCTGGCGTCGAGGATCTGCCAGTGCTGCGGGTTGGCGTAGTCGAGCGGCGGATCCATCGCCGACCGGATCGGCAGGTAGGCATAGACCGCGACCGTCGTCAGCGCTACCGCCGCCGCACAGGTGACTAGCATCTTGGGCCGGCGCAGCAGCTCGGGCGCGGCGAGCACGACGAAAAGGCCGATCCCCGGCGCGAGCAGCAGCGTCAGCGCATGGTTACCTAGCGACAGCCCGTAGACGGCCGCCGCCGCGACCAGCCAGCGGTCGGCGTGCGCAGCGCCCGCGTCCCGCTGGCGCATCCACCTGGCGAGCATCGCCAGCAGCAGCGCCACGAAGAACACGTGCAGCGCGTGCGGGTCGGCGGCCAGCCCGACGTCCCACGCGCGCGGCGCCACAGCCAGCGCGAGCCCCGCCGCCGCGCCGGCCACGATCCGGCGGGTCAGCATCGTGACAGTGCCTGCAATCAGCCCGACTGCGCCGGCGACGAGCAGGGCGGACATAAGGTTGGCCCGCAGCGCCGCGTCGCCGAAGGGCTGAAGCACCACCGAGGCCAGCCAGGCCACGAGTGTGTACGTCGGGTAGCCGGTCGGGTGGGCGATGCCCAGCACCGGCCCGATGGCCTGGAACTCGGCGTTGTCCCACACGCCCAGCCCGGGCATCAGCGTGCGCGTGTATAGCGCCAGCGCGACGATGACCGGCGGCACGGCCGCGAGCAGCGGCCGCGGCCAGCGGCGCGGGTCTAGCCCGGACCGCCAATCCTGCTGCGAGGCGACGGCGGGCTGCGGCTCCTCGATCACCATCCGAGCGCGACTCCCCAGTAGACCCCCCAGGCGTTGACCAGCACCGAGATCACGACCAGCGTCACGGTCCATGGTCGCACCCCGCGCCAGGCAAGCGCCAGCGTAACCAGCACCAGCGCGAACGGGGCGAAGTCGTTGCTGAATCGATAGCCGAACTGGACCCAGCCCTGGCTGAAGTGCATGAGATTGAGCAGGCCGATGGCGACGATGGCCAGCGTCGAGCCCATTACCAGGCGCTGGCGCCAGGCGGAGCGCACGAGCGGCAGCGCGATGAGGTACAGCGGGCTGGTCAGCAGAATGCTCATGCCTGTCGGGCTCGGGCGAAACAGCGAGCAGCTGCGGTCGAAGAAAGACAGCGGGCACTCGGGCTGCACCACCGGTGGCCAGGCGAGCATGATCAGCGCGTTCAGCGGCACGTGGCGCGGATCCTCGATCGCGTAGTCGCGGTTGATCGTCAGGAAATCGCAGACCGCCGGCGGAAACGTCGCCTGGCAGTTGGGTGGTGGCAGATAAGCCAGGAACTCGGTCTGGTACAGCCACTCGTAGGCCGGGTTGAAGAAGTGACCGCTGGCCGCGTAGTTGTAGGCCAGCAGCAGCAGGAACGGGATGAGCGCGCCGAGCCCGGCCGAGAACGCCCGCGCGCGGTACGAGCCGCCGGCACCGACGAAGACGAGGAATGGCGCGCCGAGCAGGATGGGCAGACGACCGATCGCGGCGATCCCAAGCAGGAAGCCGGCCATGAACTGGAGCGGCCGAAACCAGCCACCCGGGCCCACCCCCATGCCCAGGCGGGCCAGCGCGCTCTTGGCGCGCTCCTGGCGCTCTCCGTCGAGGGCGAGCGTTATCGACAACAGCAGGAAGGTGATTGCTGCCACGTGGGCCAGGAACCAGGTGCTGCCGAGCATCGCGGCGTACCAGTGGACTGTCCCGAAGCCGAAGAAGATCGTCGCCAGCAGCGCGACGCGGAGATCATCCGTCAGCCGGCTGACCATCCGCCACGCTAGGCCGACGTTGATCGCGCCGAGCAGGACCGCGAGTAGCGCGGCATCCGCATCAAGGCCGGCAATGAACACCTGCGGCAGGAGAAGCAGCGCAGGCAGGGGCGGGAACGGCAGCAACCCTCGGCCCGGCTGGTCGATCAGCGGCATCACGTCCTGGAAGTAGTAGTTGACGTGCGGACCGTCGTGGACCGGGAAGTCAATGGCGAAGCGGCCTTCCAACAGCGCCGCCGCCTGCCACACGAAGTGGTCGTACGTATTTGTCCTGGCCGGATTGGAGATTAGGTAGACGGCGAGCGCGATCAGCACGAAGGCAAAGCCGATGTGCTCGACGCGCGGCCGCAGCAGGAGCGAGGGGAGCCACCGGGCGAGCCGCTCGCTCGACGGCGCCCCTCGCGTCACCGTCAGCTGCACGCCGGTTGGCCGCCCTTGGCGCGCATCAGTGCTGGCCCGGACAGGCGTGCCGATCAGGGCTGGGTCGGCTGGCGCAGGCGCCAGATCCGCACGCCCTGCTCGTCGTACACGGTTTCGAACTCATCGCTGGTTGAGAACTCCGTCGGGTGCTCGCAGGGCAGCAGGCCTCCTGATGAGAGGACGTACTGCGCCCCGTAGCGCTCCATCACCTCACGCGCGCGCGCATCGCCGTCGCAATATACCGACTCCACCTCGGCGACTCGGGTGGCCGGGTCGTAGCCCAGGTAGGCGATGTACGGCGTGAAGGTCGTCAGGCGCAGCCGTCCGGCGAGGTCGATCGGGCTGTTGATGAAGCTGTCCGTGACGAACATCGCGAGCGGCTCCGTGTTGCGCCGAACCCACTGGCCGGCCTGTTCCTGGGCGCGCGTCATCGCCACCGTCGGCGAGGTCAGGTGCCAGAGGGCAACCTGCGCCGGCGAGAGCACAGACAGGGCGATCACGGCGGCGATGAGCGGGCGCGGCCAGTATCGAATCAGCCAGGCGGCCAAGATCGCGACGGCGATCCACATCAGCTGGAAATACTTGTTCATGTCGAACTCGGTGCTGCCGACCACAACCAGGTTCGGCACCAGGAACAGGCTCGCCGCCCACAGGACGAGGAACGACCGGGCCGGCAGCCCCGGCCTCAGCGCCGCCCACAGGGCGAGGCCAAACGGGATGCCGAGGTTGGTCAGGTAGAAGAACCCGGCGTCGACCAGGCCATCCTCGAACGGCGCTTCGCTCCAGCCGGCCACGAAGCGCACTGTGCCGCCGCCCGCCTGCTGTAGCAGCGGGCCGACGATGAACGGCAGCGCCAGCACAGCCGGTGCCAGGAACAGGACGGCATCGCGCCGCCAGGTTGGCCGTCGCCATTCGCGCCGCCAGAGGACGAGCAGCAGTACGAGCAGGTAGCTGGCCGGGAAGGCGTAGAAATGGATCGGCGCGATCAGCGCGGCCAGCAGGCCGGCCAGCAGCACGCCGCCGGCGCTGCGGCCCAGCGCAGCGTGGGCGAGGAGCACGATCGCGACCAGCCCCGGTAAACCGAGCGCCGTCGCTCGGTGCGGCAGGAAGCCCGTGCCCAGGACGGACGCGATGCGGAAGCGCGGCTCGGCATCGGACCAGATGTTGTCGTACGGTCGGGTGGTCAGCAGCTCGAGCAGCGAGCCATCCCCCGCGGCCAGGTCCAGCGGCAACCTCAAATAGCCCATTCCGCCGCCGAACAGGGCGAGCCCCGCCGCCACGGTCGCGACCTTGAGGTCGCGCGTCAGGCGCCGGGTCAGCTCCCACACGACGAGCACGAATGCGCCAGCCATGAAGGCGTTGCTCAGCGCGAAGACGGGGACCATCTCGAGTCGTGCGGCCGTGGCCGCGACTGCCGCGTGGAAGTCAGCGAACCAGTGGTAGAGCAGCGGCTCCCCGGCGAAGTACGGCATCTGTGGCGGGAAGTTGCCGTTGCGCATCGACTCCGCGATGGCCACGTGAACGAGCAGGTCGCTCCAGTTCCAGCCGCCGGCCACCCAGCCCTCGGGAGTGCTGCGCCAGGCGCTGAACAGCAGCACACCGCCCACGACGACGGCGCCGATGAGCGCGATCAGCCAGGGCCAGGCGTAGCGGCGGGCGTGCCTGGCCAGACTCGGGCCGGGCAACCGCGGCCTGCCGAGCGAGCGCCGGCCGGCAATCGCGGCCAGCGCTGTCAGGCCCAGCATGGCCGCCGCCGTCAGCGCGATCGTGGTCGCCCGGAACCCCCCGACCGTGGCCAGCACGTTGGCGACATGTGCCGACGCATAGACGCTTACCACGATGGCGATGCCGAGGCGTCCGGGCAGGCTCAGGCGCAGCGGCAGCCGCGAGAGCAGCACCCAGCCGGGCGCGAGGAAGAGCAGTGGCCAGATGACCAGCGCGCCGAGCACGGGCACGTGGATCACCGCCACGAAAGCAAGGATGCTCAGCACCGCGAACAGCAGGCCGCCGACCCCGGCTCGATAGATCTGCCTGGTCGCTTGGGCCCTGGGCGGCGCGAGCTCGCTGTCGGCCGTCACTCGGTCGCCCATGGCAGAAGCCTAGCCGACTCATGGGCGTCGTCCGCCGATCGTCTCCCAGTGCCGCCCCAAGCCGTTGCTATACTGCGGCTCCCGCGTCACCTTCTGGAGGCCAGCACACCTGTTGACAGCGCCCCAGGCTGGTGGGGCCGATCACAGCTCCAGGGCCGTGAGAAGTCAGCTCGGCGGAGTCTCGGCCACATCGGCGCTCGCCATCCTGCTGCTGCTCGGCCTCGTCCTGCGTCTGGCAATCGCCTACGTTCTCTTCCCGAGCTCCGGCTTCGGCTCGGACATCGGGACCTTCACGTCGTGGGCACTGGCGATGGTCGCCCACGGCCCGGGCGACTTCTACGCCAACGTCGGCTTCGCCGACTACCCGCCCGGCTACCTGTATGTGCTGTGGCTGATCGGCGGTCTGGGCCACTTGCTGGCACCGCTGGCCAATGGCGATCCGGGGGCGGTCACGGCCGCGCTGATCAAGGTCCCGCCGATGCTGGCCGACATCGTCGTAGGCGGCGTGCTGTTCTCGATCGTCCGCCGCTGGGCCGGCGACCGGACGGACGGGGCCCGACTCGGGCTGCTGGCCGCCGGAATCTACGTCTTCAACCCGGTGACCTGGTACGACTCGGCGCTGTGGGGCCAGACCGATGCGGTTGGGGCGCTGGTCGTGCTGCTCGCCGTGGCTGCGCTGGTCCGCGGCAACTCTGAGGGCGCGGCCGCGCTGACGATCCTCGCGGCGCTGGTCAAGCCGCAGTTCGGGATCGTGCTCGCGCCACTGGCGGCAGGCGTGCTGCTCCATCGGCATGTGCTGCGGCCGGGCTCCGGGCCGGCCCACCGGCCGCTCGTGCCAGAGCGCGTGGCTACCGTGCGCGAGTGGTTCGAGCAGGAGCGTGGGCCGTGGCGGCTAGTCTCCTCGGCGACGGCCAGCCTGCTCGTCTTGCTCGCCCTGCTCTTCCCGTTCGGCCTCGACCTGCCCGGCTTCTTCGAGCTGATGGCCGGCACCGCCGGCGGCTACCCGTACCTGAGCGTCAACGCCTACAACCCGTGGGCGTTGATCGGCTCTGAGGGCCGCTCCGCGCTGGCTGATGGCGGCGGCTGGTCGCCTGACCTCGTGCCCTTGTTCGGGCCGCTGCCCGGCGTCTTCGTCGGCGCGGCGCTGCTCTTTGGCGGCTTCCTGCTGGGCTGGCTGCGGCTGCTGTGGCAGACCGACCGGCGCACGATCGTCGTCGCCGGCATCCTCCTGGCGCTGGCCTTCTTCGTGCTGCCGACACGCGTCCACGAGCGCTACATGTTCCCGATCTTCGGCCTGCTGCCACTGCTGGCGGTCGTCGACCGGCGCTGGCTATGGGCGACCGTGGCCCTGTCGGCGGCGGCGTTCATCAACATGCACGGGGTGCTGACGACGCCGCTGTACGCCACGCCCAACATTGCCAACCTGCCCTTGGGCGAGCTTTTCCGCCAGCCGCTCGGCATCTACGCCAGCGTCGTGCTGAACACCGCCGGCTTCGTGTTCGTGGCCTGGCAGCTGCTGCCACGCCAGGCTCGCCAGCCGGATCCGTGGCATGACGCGGCCACCGATCGAAGCGCGGTCGCCGGCCAGGAGGGTGGCACTGCCGGTGGCGTCCCGGAGGCTACGCTGGCCACGGCGCCGCCTGGGCGTCGGTCGATGGCGGCGCCGCGAATCACCGGCCGGCTAGGGCGCCTCCTGGCTGTCGTGCCGTTGCGCCGCGACCGCAGCGCCGAGCTGGCTGCCGAGCGCGGCGGTCGGCTGGACAGGAAGGACTTGGTGGCGCTGGCGCTCGTCTTCATGGCCGCGCTCGGGCTGCGTGGCTTCAACCTCGCGCAGCCCTACGGCATGCACTTCGACGAGGTCTACCACGCACGGACGGGCACCGAGTTCCTGCAGCACTGGCGCTACGGCATGCCGCACTCGATCTACGAGTACACGCACCCGCACCTGGCCAAGTACGCGATGGCCCTAGGCATCGACGTGCTGGGCAACAACCGCGTCACATCGACGACGGAGCTGGGGACGTCAGTCCGCTCGGCGGCGCTCGAGCGGCGATGGGACGAGGAAGGCGGCGCTCGTCGTGGCGACCGCGCGTACCTCGTGACCGGCAACGGCGTGCGCGTGCTCGACCTGGCCACGCGGCAGCAGGTCACCTCGATGACGATGTTCGTCGAGGCGGTGGCCGTCGACGAGGGCAGCCACACGCTCTACCTTGCCGACTCGGCCGGCGGGCTGTGGCAGCTGCCCACGCCTGCGCTCGACGCATTGCGCGCGGACCCGAACGCGCCGGCGCAGGTCATGCCCCAGCAGCTCGGCCGGCTGGACCTGCCCGGGCGCCCGCTGGAGCTGTTCGCAGGCGAGGGCAGGCTAATCGTGCTCGCCGAGGGCGACCTCCTGGTGGCCGTCGACCCGCTGAGTGGCGTCGAGCTCGCCCGGACGACGGTCCGCGGCGCCGCCGCGGTCGTGCCCGTCGCGACCGAAGCTGATTCCGCTCTGGCGGTTGCGGCCAGCGAGGGCATCGTGCTGCTCGATGCCGAGACCCTGGGGCTCATACGCAGCTATGCCACCGAGGCGCCGGTGACGGGCATGACGCTGGTCCAGGAGGGCGCCGACCGGCCGACCATCTACGCCGCGTCCGGCGGCGCGGTCCAGCTGATGCGCGTGCCCGGCGATGAGGAGCCGCAGCTCGGCGAGCGGCTGACCATGCCCGGACCGGTGCGCGACGTCTTTGCCAACCCGTCGGCGGCGCTGGTCCACGTCCTGGGCATGACGCCTGACGGCGACTCGAGCACGCTCTACGTCATAGAGCCGCACTCGAACGCCGTCTTCGCCGACGCCGTCCTACCCTTCGCCCCGCAGCAGGTGCTGATGGACGTCCAGCCGCGCCGACCGGCGAACGATCGGCTCGACGCGCTGGCTCTCAGCTCGACCGGCAGCGTGGCGACGGTCGATGTCGGCGGCAACACGTTCGGCTGGCGCTTCCCGGGCGTGCTCGCCGGCGCGCTGATGGCGGTGGCGATGTACCTCCTTGCGCGGTTCCTGTTCCAGCGTCGTTCAGTGGCGGTGATCGCCGCGCTGATCGTCCTGGCCGACGGGATGGCCTTCGCCAACTCGCGCATCGCGATGAACGACACGTACGTCGCCCTGTTCATCACCGCCGCCTTCGCGCTCTTCGCGCCGTTGTACGTGGGCCGCTGGCGATCCCCGCCCGCGGTGGCCGCGGGCATCATCGGCGTTGGGCTGCTGATCGGGTTGGCGCTAGCCAGCAAGTGGGTGGGCGCCTACGCGCTGGGCGGCATCGTGCTGCTGATCCTGCTCCGCTCGGCGCTCGGTCGGATCATGGCGCTGATCGCAATGATCGGCATGACCGCGCTGCTCGGCTACATCGCCATCTCGCCCGGTGCTGAGGCGACGCAGCTGAACTTCCTGTTCCTCGGCCTGATGGTCGTGCTGACGGCCGTGCTGGCCGTGGCGATTACGGTCAGGCCGCTGCCTCTGACCGCCGACGAGCGCCGGCTGGCCGTCCTGGGCCCGGCCGTGCTGGCAGGAGCTGCGCTTGTGGCCGGCCTGGGCCTGATGATTGCCGGCGGGCCGGCCCAGCCGGACGCCCTGTTGACGCCCGGCCGGGCCCTGTTGGTGGCGCTGGCGATGGCCTGGCTGGCGGCGCTTGCCGCGCTCGTCCTGACCGCGTCCGGCCGGCGGATGCTGGCCGTGGTCGTGGCCCGAATCGGGTGGCAGAGGGCGGCGCGGTGGCTGCGGAGCCGCGCAGAGGGCCTCGCCGCCCTCGAGGAAGCCTCTGCGGACCTGCCGCCGGATGGACAGGCCGGCGCCGGGATGGCGGTCATCTCGGCTGCGCCGCCGCGCGGCTGGTTGCGCCCGGGCTCCGGCGTGCTCGGCCTGCCGTGGCTGGCCACGATGGCGACCCTGGCCGCCGTGCCGCTGCTCGTCTACGTGCTCAGCTACGCGCCGTGGGTCGAGCTCGGCAACCGCTGGACGACCGACCTGCCGGCGGGCCACACGGGGCAGACGTTCGCCGACCTCCAGAAGGGCATGTACGACTACCACAACAACCTGCGCGCGACGCATGCCGCGTCGTCGCCCTGGTGGGCCTGGCCGCTCGATCTCAAGCCCGTCTGGTTCTACCAGCGCGACTTTGCCGGCGGGACGACGGGCAGCATCTACAACACGGGCAACATGGTCCTGTTCTGGCTGTCCATCCCGGCGGTGGCCTTCGCCGCGTTCATGGCCTGGCGGCGGCGCAGCCTGGCGCTGGCGCTGATCGTGATCGGCGTGGCCAGCCTGTGGCTGCCCTGGGCGCGCATCGATCGGGCGACTTTCCAGTACCACGTCTTCACGGCCATGCCGTTCGCCTTCCTCTGCCTGGCCTACCTGCTCGCCGAGCTGTGGCACGGCCCGTCTCGCCGGACCTGGGCCTTCGCCCGTCTGGCCGGCGCGTGGGCGATCCTGCTGGCGCCGCTGCTATGGGTGCTGCGCCTGCCGCTGTGCGCCCTGGCACGGGTCGACCAGGTCAACGCCAGCGCCGAGGCTTGTCAGCTCGGGCTTGGCCGCTCGCTTGCGCTGAGCGACCTGCAGGTCCTGGGTTTTGTTGCGCTGGTTGCCGGGGCTGCGCTGTTGGGCTGGCTGGCGTGGCAGCTGCGCCGCCCGCCGATGGAGGCTCCGGCCGGTCAGCAACGGAGCTGGCTGACGGCGCTGGGCATGATCCTGCTGGGCGGCGGCATGGTCGTCGTGCTCGGCGGCGCGTTCCTGCCCGGCCCGAGGACCTTCGAGCTGCCCTTCGGTGGGCTGCTGCCGCTGCTCTGGCTGGTCGCGCCGCTGATCATGCTCGCGCTGCTCGCCGTGCCGGCGTATTACGTGCTGCGTGCGCGGGACGCGCGGCGGTTCACGGTCGGCGCCCTTCTCGTCGCCGGGCTGTGGTTCCTCATTTGGTACCCGAACATCTCAGGCCTGCCCGTGCCGACGCTGATCATCCAGGCCTACCAGGTGGTGCTGCCAACGCTCAACTACAGCTTCCAGTTCGGCGTGAACACCGACCCGCCGGGCGGCCAGGTGAGCCTCGTCGGGGTGGCGATGCTGGGTGCGGTGGTGACGATGCTGGTGCTGGCCGCGATCTACGCTGCCCGCTCCTGGCGCGCCGCGCCGGATGAGCCTGCGCTCCGGCCCGCCGAGGAGCCTGGCTAGCTCTTCTCGACCTTGACGGCCGTTTCCCGTTGCCCGCGATTGGCAGCGGCGAGGGCCGGGTCCACGTGCTCGGGCAGCGGGCCCTGCGCCGCCGCTCGACGGATCACGAAGTTGTAGTACTCCTCGACCTTGGCCGTGATGTTCTCCCAGCTGAACTGGACGGCCCGCTGGCGGCCGGAACCGGACATGCGCCGCCGCAGCTCGGCGTCGTCGAGGATCTTGGCCAGCGCCTCGGTCAGGGCCTTGACGTCGCGCGGCGGCACGAGCAGCGCCTGCTCGCCGCGCCGGACGACGCCCTTGTAGCCGTGGATGTCGCTGCACACGATCGGCGCGCCGGCGGCCATTGCCTCGAGCAGCACGATGCCGAACGACTCCTGGCCTGTCGCCGGCGAGACGTAGACATCGGCGGTGGCAAAGTAGCGCGCCTTGTCGTCGTCGCTCACCCGGCCGAGCAGCTCGACGCCCTGCAGCCGGCGCGTCGCGATGTAGCGTCGCACCTCGCGCTCCTGCGGGCCTGAGCCGGCGACCAGCAGGCGGCAGTTGTAGCCGCGCTTGCGCAGCACCCGGTAGGCCTTGAGCAGGTAGAGCAGGCCCTTGCGGCTCTCGAAGCGGCCAACGAAGAAGATGTTGAGCGTGCCATCACGCCAGCGCGCGAAGGGCTGTGCGCCAGAGAAGCGCTGGAGGTCGACGCCGTTGGGGATGACCTTGTAGTCGCCCGGGAAGTAGCGGTCGATGAAGTGGCGCGCGGCGGCGCTGACCGCGATCCGGCCGTGCAGCCGGCGGGCGAAGCGATGGAGCATCCGCTTGCCGAACTCGTAGGCCGGGCTCCAGCCGGCGTAGGCGTGGAAGGTGGCGACGTTGATCGACTGCGACTCGCGCAGCAGGACGAGCGACAGGAAGGGCACGAACGGCTCATGGAAGTGGAGCACATCGAAGCGCTCCTGCTCGAGCATCTCGCGCACCAGGCTGCCGTAGCGCGGCGAGAAGGTCAGCGTCCCGACGGAGCCATTCGCCGGCACGGAGAAGCCGTAGCCCAGCCTGATCACGTCGCCCTCGCTCTGGCGCTGCGGACCGTGGGTGCTGCTGATGATGCGCACGTCATGGCCGCGTGCGATCAGGTTGCGATAGAGATAGTCGACGTGGCCGTTGACGCCGCCGGGCAGCGGGTAGATGTAGGGCGTGACCAGGCCAATCTTCACAGCTGGCTCTCGTCGAGGCGCGGTGGGCGCCGGCGGCCGCCGGGATAGCCAAGGTCGCGGCCGGTGCCATCGCGCAACAGCCTGCCACGAGCGCTGTCGCGCACGGCCCGGGCGTACTTGCCCAGCTGGCCGCGGAATGTGACCAGCTGGTGGCCAAAGGCGTACGGGCTGCCCTGCCAGCCGGTCGAGCCATCGACGATCGCCCGGCGCAGGTCAGCGGCGCTCGTGCCGGCAAAGGTCGTGTAGGCGGCGGCCAGGTCCTCCGCGCGGTGGGCGTCGCTGGCGGCGACGGCCGGCAGCCCGACCTCGGTCGCGAACTCGGGGACCCTCCGGCCCCAGCGCGAGCCTGCCGTCGTGGGGTTGAGGACCTCGATTGCGTCGGGATGGGCGCGCGGGTCAGGATCGGCCAGCAGGCGGCGGATGGAGCGCCCGCTGGCGCACAGCGGATAAGGCACCAACGGGTGAGCGATGACTGCCAGTCCGCCCTGTTCGTGGACCTGGAGGATCGAGTCGCGCAGCGACTGCCAGGGCCGGATGCGCTGCTCGATGAACAGTGCCACCACGTGGCCGCCGCGGGTGCTGATCTCCTCGCCGACGATCACCTCGACGCGCAGATCCCGCGCGCGCGCCATCGCCCGCGCGGCGTGGGCAGCATCGACGCGCTCATGATCCGTGATCGCGATCACGTCGAGGCCAACCTCCTCGGCGCGCTCGAGCATCGCCTGGACGCTCGAGATCCCGTCCGAGGCAAGGGTGTGGACGTGCAGATCGGCCCGCCCGAGCTCGTTGCTCACTTGCCTTCCTCGCGCCAGATGGGGAAGAACAACGTCCACCATTGCTCGGGGGCGTCGCTGATCAGCCGCTCGAAAGCGCGTGCCTGGCCTGCCATGAAGCCGGCCAGCCGCTCGCGGCGCGTGCCTTCAGCCGGCATCGCGATCGGCTCGATGCGCGTCCGGTAGTCGCCCGGCCCAGTTCGGCGCGTCGCGACGGCCCACGCTTCCGCACCCGACTCGAGGGCCAGCACGGCCGGTCCGATGGGCAGCCGGGCCGGCGCACCGAACAGCTCGACTCGTGCGCCGCTGCCACCGACCAGCCGGTCGGCGACGATCGCCACACCCTCGCCGGCGGCGAGGCGCTCGCTGAGCACGCGATGGGCTCCTGCCAGAGGCACCAGCGTCAGGCCGCTCGCGCCGCGCCGGTCGAGCAGGAAGGCCTGGAAATCGGGGTCGTCGAGCGTCTCCATCGGGCTGCTCAGCGGAATGCCCTGGGCGCTGACCCACAGCCCCGGCACCTCGATCGCGCCGAAGTGCAGCCCGACGAGCAGCAGCGGCCGGCCACGGCCCGCACCGGCGCCGAAGGCGCGCTCGACGAGCGCGGGGTCGTCTGCGCTGAGGCGCTCGGCCAGCGCCCGGCCGGCATAGCGTTCGAGGATCAGGCTCTCGAGATACGCGCGGACATAGTGGCCGTATGCCTCGCGGGCCAGGCGGCTCAGCGCGCGCCGATCAGCCGCAGCTGCCGCCACAACAGCTGTCGCCAGCCCCTCAGCGGCCAGCCACCCGCAGACGTGGCCGAGATTTGCCTCGACCAGGCGCCGCCGCCGCCGTTGCACGAGGTAGAGCAGGCCGCCAAGGCGGTGGGCAAGCCGGTGGAGCAGCCGGTCGGGCAGTCGCCGCAGCAGCCACGCCGCCGGGCCCAAAAGGCGGACGGCGATCCGCGAGCGCAGGCGGCGCCGCCTGGCCGGCAGGCCGGCCAGCGAGCCGGAGGCAGCGCCGGCGGTCACTCGGGCTCCTCGCCGGACGCGCCCGCCGCGGGCTCGTGATGTGGCGCGCCGGTCAGCTGGTCGGTTGTCCGTGGGCGACGTTGGCGCCCGGGCCGCTCGCGTTGTCGAGCCATCTCCTTTGCCCGCTGCTCGAGCTCGGACTTCTCCTCGGCCGTGGCCGGCCAGACCGGCTTGAACGTGTACCACTGCTCGGGGGCGATCGCGATCATCTGCTCGAGCGCGTCGGCGATGAGCTGGGTCGCGCGCTGCAGGCTGGCCGGGCTTTCGTCCTCGACCTCGATCAGGCCGTAGTGCTCGGCGGCGTATGTGCCGTCGTCGCGTCGGCGGTTGACGGCGGGCACGATGCCGGCGCCGGTCTTTGCGGCCAGGAGCGCCGGGCCGGCCGGCAGCGTCGTCCACTCACCGAAGATCCGGACGGGGACGCCGTCAGCGCGGTAGCCCCAATCGACCACCAGGCCCAGGAGGGCCTTCTCACGCAGCGCGCCGAAGACGCGCCGCATGTTGCGCCAGGGGATGATCTCGATGCCCCAACGGCGGCGCTGCGCGTTGAGCTCGTCGAACAGCTCGGGGTAGGCCGAATCGTCAGCCAGGCCGTACGTCCGCACCCCGTGCAGGGCGTAGGCGCCGGCCAGCAGGTCGATGCTGCCGATGTGGGCCGAGACGACGATCGTGCCACGTCCCTCGGCGCGCAGGCGCTGGTGCAGCTCCAGGAACGAGCGGTGCACGTCGCTGTCAGTCTGGACGAGGCGCACGGGCTCGTCGGCGGGCAGGTTGGGCAGGCGCATCAGCTCGACGATGAACTGTGCGTAGGTCGAGTAGATGCGTCGGGCGAGGTAGCGCACGCGTCGGTCGCCGGCCGGCAGGCCGAGCACGTGCGACGCGTTGTGCAGGATCACCCGCCGCTTGGCCGGCCAGGCGAAGTAGCCGCCGACGAACAGCGCGCGGCCAACCGAGACGCTGAGCCCGGGCGGGATACGGCCGAGCGCCGCCGAGGCGGCCCGGTAGCCGCGCACGACCGAGCGCTCGCGGGCGCGCCGAACCGCCCAGTGGACGCGACTGCGCGCGCCGGCCGGGCGGTGGGGGGCGTAGCTGACGCCGCTGCCGTGGCTCGCGCCGCGGCTGGCGGCCGGGCGAGGCCCGGCCGTTCGCTCCGCCACGCTCCGGCTAGCCGGCGGCGCCGACCTGTTGCTTGCGCGCCGCGGCAAGCTTGCGCTTGCTCTTGGCCGGCGCCTGCTCGGTGCCGACGAGCGTCTCGTTGTCCTCGCCGCGGATGAAGGCCTCGACGCGGTTGTAGGCGATGTCGTCGTGGATCTGCCGCGGTGGGCTTTTCATGAAGTACGCCGAAGGCGCGACGAGCGTGCCCGACAGGCCCCGGTCGAGGCCCAGCTTGAGGCAGCGGATGGCGTCGGTGATGACGCCGGCGCTGTTGGGGCTGTCCCAGACCTCGAGCTTGAGCTCGGCGTTGAGCGGCACGTCGCCAAAGGTCGTGCCCTCCATCCGGATGTAGCACCACTTGCGGTCCTCGAGCCACGGAACGTGGTCGGATGGCCCGACGTGGACGTCGTCCTCCTCGATGTCGTAGTCGAGCATCGAGGTGACCGCGTTGGTCTTGCTGATCTTCTTCGACTCCAGCCGCTCCCGCTCGAGCATGTTCAGGAAGTCGGTATTGCCGCCGAAGTTCAGCTGGTAGGTTCGGTCCAGCCGCACGG
>DATMJK010000073.1:0-83902 GCA_035553915.1 Candidatus Limnocylindrales bacterium
CATGATGTCGGCGAACATAACGGCTGCGTCCACGCCAAAGGCCTCGACCGGCATCAGCGTCACCTGCGTGCACAGCTCGGGCGTCTTGGCCAGGGTCAGGATGTCGTAGCGCTCGCGCAGCGCGCGGTAGTCAGCCAGGCAGCGCCCGGCCTGGCGCATGAACCAGACCGGCGTCGCGTCGACCGGCTCGCGCCGCGCGGCGGCCAGGAAGCGCTGCTCACCCGTCATGGGCGGGGTGGCGATGGTCATGAGATCACCTCGCTCAAGGCCGCCCGCGCTGCGGCCACCGTCTGCACGAGCTCGGCCTCGCCATGGGCGGCAGAGATGAACCATGCTTCCTGCTGCGACGGTGGCAGCATGACCTCGCGCTCGAGCATGGCGTGGAAGAAGCGCGCGAAGCGCTGGTCGTCATCGAAGAAGACGGTCAGCAGGGAGCCGATGCGCGTCACTCGGGGCACTGCGCCCGCTTCGGCCAGGCCAGCCTCTAGCCGTGCGCCGTACCTCTCCAGCCGCTCGTAGACCTCGTCGCTCAGCTCGCGCAGCGTGGCCAGCCCCGCAGCCATGGCCAGCGGATTGCCAGACAGGGTGCCCGCCTGGTAGACGGGCCCGTCCGGCGCGACGAGGGCCATGACGTCGGCCCGGCCGCCATACGCCCCCACCGGCAGGCCGCCACCGATGATCTTGCCCAGGACGGTCAGGTCCGGCTTCACGCCGTACAGCGCCTGTGCCCCGCCGCGGCTCACGCGAAAGCCGGTGATGACCTCGTCGAAGACGAGCAGCGCGCGATGATCTGCGGTCAGGCGGCGGAGGCCGTCGAGGTAGCCCGGGTCGGGCAGCACGACGCCCATGTTCGCGGCGACCGGTTCGACGATCAACGCCGCCACCTCGCCGCGATGGTCATCCAGCAGCCGCTCGACCGCAGGCAGGTCGTTGTACGGCGCCACCAGCGTGTCCGCGGCCACGACCTGGGTGACGCCGGCGGACGTCGGCCGCCCGATGCCGGCCGCTCCCGAGCCGGCCTGGACGAGCAGGCCGTCGGCGTGGCCGTGGTAACCGCCGCTCATCTTGATCACCTTCGAGCGGCCGGTGAAGCCGCGCGCCACGCGCAGCGCGCTCATCGCCGCCTCGGTGCCCGAGCTGACGAAGCGCAGCCGCTCGATCGACGGCATCGCCGCCACGATCTCCTCGGCCAGCTCCACCTCGAGCGGGTTTGGCGCGCCGTACGAGGTGCCCCGCGCAGCTGCCTGCTGGACCGCTTCCACGACGGCGGGATGGGCGTGGCCCAGGATCATCGGCCCCCACGACCCGACGTAGTCGACGTACTCGTTGCCATCCACGTCCCACAGCCGGGCGCCGGCGGCACGCTCGATCATGCGCGGCGAGCCGCCGACAGCGCCGAAAGCCCGCACCGGTGAGTTCACGCCACCCGGAAAGAGCCTGCTGGCGCGAGCCATCAGCGCCTCGGATCGATGCGTCACCAGCGTCGCGCTACGGCTCACGCGGCGTCCCCGCTGAGCATCGCCAGCACCTCTCCCACGGGACGGTGGATGCCGGTGATGATCGGCGTGTCGCGCACCGTCGAGCGCCGGCTCTCGGTCTCGCGCAGCTCGCGCACCAGGTCCTGGAAGGCGACCAGATCGTCGGTCTCGTAGGCGACGATGAACTCCTGGTCGTCGAGGCCGAACGAGTAGGCCAGCAGCTGGCGGACCTGCGGGTAGCGGTGGCCGACGCGCATGTGGCCGCGCATCACCTCCTGCCGCTCGTCGGCGGGGGCCAGGTACCACTCGATCGACTTCACGAAGGGGTAGACCACGAGATAGTGCGATCGGTCGCCCTCGAACAGGCTCTGCTCCTGGGTCGTTGGCCGCTTGACGTACTGGGAAGGCCGGGTCAGCCCGAGCATCGAGATGGCCGGCGTCAGCCACCGACCGACACCCGCGCTGAGCAGTTCCGCGGCGGTCTGCTCGACGTCTTCCAGGCGCTCGGCCATGCGCCACAGCAGCAGCTCGCCCTCCGCGCGCAGGCCGATGGTCGAGTAGGCATGCTGGCGGAGGCGTCGGTTTGCGCGCTCGGCGGCGGCGCAGAAGCCATCGACATCGCGTCGCCGGTCTTCCGCGGACAGCCGGCGCCAGGCGGGGTCGAGGCGCAGCAGCCAGGCATGGACGAAGCGCTCGTCGGTCATTCGGCGCCTTCGCCCAGCCAGCGCGCGACGTCGGCCGCGGCATAGGTGATCACGACCTGCGCACCCGCCCGGACGATGCCGGTCAGCGCCTCCATCGTCGCCCGGCGACCGTCCAGCCATCCGTTCTGGGCGGCGGCGGCGAGCATCGCGTACTCGCCTGACACCTGGTATGCCCAGATCGGCAGGTCGAAACGGGCGCGCGCGGCAGCGACGAGGTCGAGCTGTGGCATGGCGGGCTTGACCATCAGCATGTCGGCGCCTTCAGCGGCATCCAGGGCCAGCTCGCGCATCGCTTCGCGCCCGTTCGACGGGTCCATCTGGTAGCCGCGCCGGTCGCCAAAGGCGGGCGCGCTGTCCGCGGCTTCACGGAACGGGCCGTAGAAGGCCGAGGCGGCCTTAGCCGCATAGGCCAGGATCGGTGTCGAGGCATGGCCGGCCGCGTCGAGGGCGCGGCGGATGGCCGCCACCTGGCCGTCCATCATCGCGCTCGGCGCGACGACATCGGCGCCCGCCTGTGCCTGGGCGACCGCTGCCCTTGCCAGCGCCGCGAGGGCGCGATCGTTGTCCACCTCGCCGTTCGCTGACAGTGGCCCGCAGTGGCCGTGGCTGGTGTACTCGCACAGGCACGTGTCAGCGACGAGCGCCAGCGGCAGGCCAGCTTTCGCGAGCCGGCGCAGCGCCTGCTGGACGATGCCGTCCTCGATCCACGCCCCGCTGCCCGGCTCGTCCTTGCTCTCCGGCAGCCCGAAGAGGATGACCCCGCCGACGCCCAGCCTGGCCAGGCGCTCCGCATCGCGCAGCGCCTCGTCGACCGACACGCGGTCCACGCCGGGCAGCGACGAGATGGGCTCGCGCACGCCGCGCCCCGGCCGGACGAACATCGGCGCGACGAGCATCCGGGGGTGCAGCCGCGTCTCCTGGACAAGTGCGCGCAGGGCCGGCTGCGCCGCAGCCGGCGCGGCC
Organism: Candidatus Limnocylindrales bacterium; assembly: GCA_035553915.1. Classification (GTDB taxonomy): domain Bacteria; phylum Chloroflexota; class Limnocylindria; order Limnocylindrales; family CSP1-4; genus JALYGJ01. Next base: position 3,146 of record DATMJK010000073.1, read on the forward strand.
GGTCGCGCGGCGTCGGGATGGGTTGGAGCTCGGCCTCGGGGTCCGGCGCCGGGCGCAACGTCTTCACGCGCCAACCAGGCTGCTGCCGGCGACCAGCTCGGCGGCCGTGGTCGCAAGCGTGTCGATCTCGGCCCGCTCGGACTCGATGACCCGCGCGAAGCCGTGCTCGCGCGCCGCGCTGCCGGTGGTTCGGCCGATGCACAACGCTGGCAGGGCGAGCAGTCTGGAACGGCCCTCTTCGCCGGCGAGGGTGAGCAGGCCGCGGACGGCTGACGGGCTGGCCAGGACGACCAGCGCCGGCGGTCCACCAGCGAGCGCCGCGTCGAGCAGCGGCACGGAGGACGCCGGTGCCTCGTGGGTGCTGTAGGCGACGACGGAGCGAACCTCCGCGCCGCGCTCGACGAGCCGCCGCGGAAGCTCCTCGTCGGCGAGGTCCCCGCGCAGCAGCAGGACGGTCGTTCGCCGGCCGATGGGCAGCTCATCGCCGATTGCCGCCGAGCGCGCTTCGGACGGCTGCCAGACCTCGGCCACGCCGGCCATGCGCAGTGTTTGCGCGGTGGCCTTGCCGAGCGCGGCCCATCGGCCGTCGGCCAGGTCGATGCCCGCCTGCCTGGCCGCGACCACGGCGGCGCGGGCGCCATTGCGGCTGGTAACCACGACCCAGCTGTAGCCACGCAAGTGGCGCAGCTCGGCCTCGACGGCTCGCGGCTCGACAGGCACGATCTCGATCGCCGGCACGACCAGCGCGCGCAGCCCATGGGCGGCAAGCAGCGCCGCCAGCCGCGCCGACTGATCAGCCGGTCGCGTCAGCAGCACGGCCGGCCCGCTGGCCATCTCAGCCCGCCGGGCTACCAGCCGGCAGGCGAGCTCGCGCGCGAGGTGGCCAGCGCTCTCGAGCGGCCCGACGATGCTCTCGATCGCGCTTGCGCTGCCGTCGAGCGAGGCGAAGCCGGCGAGCAGTCGCAGCTCCCCCTGATGCACCGTCGCCAGCGCCCCGACCGGCGCTCGGCAGCCACCACCGGTGGCAGCCAGCAGCTCGCGCTCGGCCTCGACTGCATGCCGGGTGGATGAGTCATCGACCAGCTGCGCCAGGGTCGCGAGACGTGCGTCTCCCGCCCGTGCCTGGAGCGCGATCGCACCCTGTCCCGGCGCGGGCGGCAGCATGGCAGGCTCGAATCGGTGGCCGATGCGATCGCCGCGGCCGAGCCGTTCGAGGCCCGCGGCGGCGAGCACCAGCGCGTCGGCGCGACCCTCGTCGAGCCGGTGCAGGCGGGTGTCCACGTTGCCGTGCAGCGGCTGCACGTCGATGTCCGGTCGCGCCGCGCGCAGGAAACCCGCGCGGCGCGGGCTGTCAGTGCCGATCACACTGCCCGGTGGCAGGTCGGCCAGGCTCACAGCCGGTGCGCCGGCGCGAAGCACCAGCGCATCGCGTGCGTCAGCGCGCCGCAGGTAAGCCACCACGGCGAGGCGCGGGTCCATGTCGGTGGGCATGTCCTTCGCGCTGTGCACGGCCATGTCGATCCGGCCCTCCAGCAGGGCCGCCTCGATCGCTCCCACGAACGCCCCTTCGCCCCACGCAGTGTCAGGTGCTCGCACGTCGCCGGCGGTCACGATCTCGACGAGCTCGCACGAAGCGCCGTGGCGCGTCAGTGCGTCAGCCGCGAGACGGGCCTGCGCAACCGCCAGCGCGCTGCCCCGGGTACCGATGCGGATCACGCCGCCAGCAGGCCCACTCACAGGCGGAACAGCTCGCGCGCAGCCCGAAGCCGGCCTTCGTCGTCCTCAGCAGCCAGCACCTCGAGGGGCTCGCGCAGCAGGCGCTCGGCAAGGTGGCGGGCCATCCGCTCGACCTCCATGCGATCGTCTAGCTCGAGGTCGGGCAGCCGTCGCCAGAGCGCTCCAAGCTCAGCCTGCCGGGCCTCCGCAGCCCGCTCGGCCAGCCGTTGGGCGAGATCGCGGCGACGGTCGGCGGTTGCCCAGGCATGCCAGTCGGCGAGGGTCTCCTCGACGAGCATCTCCAGCCGCTCGAGAAGTCGCCGCGAGGGCGGCGCGGAACGCACCGCCAGGTCGTCGATCGTCGTCAGCCGAGATCCAAGCCCATGCGCCAGCGCCGGCTCGAGGGCGCTCGGCGCCGACACATCGACCACGTGTGTCTCGGCGGCGACCAGAGCTGCGATGCTCGGTTGCCCGAGCGGCCAGTGGCCGGCCAGGGCGACGATCACGCCGGCCATTCCGGCCAGCGCGCCGGGGCCCGGATCGAAGGGCACAGCCTGCCCTCCGTGCCCGGCGGCCAGCGCCGCCGCTCGCTCGGGCGTGCGGCTGGCCACGACCAGTGGCAGCCCGCGCCGCGCGGCAGCGCGGGCGATGCGCGCACCCATCTCACCGGCTCCCACCACGAGCACCGCGGCCGGCGCCCCGGCCTGCGCAGGAACGGGCAGCGTGCCCAGCGCCTGTTCGGCCAGGCCTCGGTCGCCCGGCGGCAGCCAGGTCCGTGCCCGGCGCCCGCTGCGCAGCGCCAGGTCACCCAGCCGATCGACGATCGGCTGGAGCTTCCCGCGCGAGCGCGCTTCGCTCATCGCCCGGCGCAGCTGGTGCAACACCTGGTCCTCCGCCACGACCGCCGACTCCAGGCCAACCGCGAGGCGCACCAGGTGGCGCGCCGCGTCAGTGCCGGCCAGCCGGATGGTTCCGGCGGGGGCATCGGCGGCGAGGGGCGCGATTGCGTCAACCTGGCCGTAGAGCTCGACCCGATGGCAGGTTCGGAGCAGCAGGCCGTCCAGCGCGCGCGCCGCCAATCGGGCGCCGTAGTCCGTCCGTTCCCTCACCGGCACGGCTGCAGCGTGCAGCACGAGCGCCGCCAGTCCGTCGATCAACGCAGCCCTTCGCTCATCTCCTCGGACGCCGCCGGCCCGACCCGCCGTACGCTATGTGCGCTCATCGCCGCAATCAGCAGGCGGTCCATCAAACGTTCCGCGTCCTCCATCAGCTCGCCCGTGGCCGGGGCATCGAAGCCGCGCCGGTGGGCGATCAGCCGCAGCTGGTGGACGAAAGGCAGCCTGAAGCGCAGGAACCCCTCCACGGCCTGGGCTAGCGACACCCCCATCTCCGCGGCAACCCGGCCGTAGTCTGCCGCCGCAGCCGTCGCCGCGGCCAGGCTGTCCGCAGCCAGCGCGTCGTCCTCGCTGTCGAGATGCGTCACCAGCGCCTCCACGAGCGTCCGGCCGTGGGTGCGGAACCAGTCGCGCTGCTCGGCCGAGAGGCCCGCGATCCAGCCGGGCAGTGACGTCGCCCGGCCTTCGGTGCGGTACGCGCGCGCGAGACGGGCGGGGGTCATGCCCGAGCGGGCGAGCGATAGCCGGGGCCGGCGATCGGCCGGTAGCAGCCGCTCGAGCGACGCGCGCTTGAAGCGCCTGTGACCGCCGGGGGTGGTGAAGGCCGGCACCTGGCCGTTGTCGCTCCAGCGGCGCAGCGTTCCCGGCGCGATGCCCAGCAGCCGGCTGGCCTCACCAAGGCTCAGCCAGTCGGATGGCCCAGCACCTGCAATCCTGCTCAAACCTGCGCAAGACTATCAGAGTCTAGCCAGCCCGCAAGCGGCCCGGCGAGCAGCGGGCGGCCGCCACTGCGTCAGTGGATCTGGCCGCTGCCCGGCTCCATGCCCCGGTCGCGCAGGAAGCGCTCGATCTCGCCGATCAGCTCGTCGCCTGAGGGCAGCCCCGACTCGTCGACGAGATCTTCGAGCCGCTTGACGTAGTCGCGCGTCTTCTCGTCGAGCGCGGTGGCGGTGTCGAGCCGGGCCCGCAGCCGCTCCGATTCTTCGACCAGGCTGCCCGTGCCGAGGGATGCGCCGAGGTGGCGCTCCAGTTTCTGGAGCAGGGCCAGGGCGGCGGCCGGGTAGGCGCCGCTCACGTAGTGCGGCACCTGGGCGAAGTAGCCGAGCGCCGGGATGCCGGCCGCGGCGGCGGCCATGTCGAGGACTGACACCATCGCCGACGGCACGCGCAGCAGCCCTGCCGGCCCGGCCTCGACCTCGCCACGCAACAGCCCGGGCTGGGACTCGGTGCCCAGCACCGGCACGCCACGGGTATGGGGCACGGCCGCCGGGATGGCGCCGAGAGTGATCCACTCGGCAACCTCGTGGCGCCGCGCGAAGCCGGCCAGGTCAGACGCCAGCTCGCGCCAGCGGAAGTCCGGCTCGGGCCCGGTGAGCACGAGCAGCGGCCGCTCGCCTACCCGACCGCGGCGGAAGGCCAACTCCGGCCAGGACAGGCTGTCCGGCCGGCCGTCGACGATCTCCAGCGCCGGCCGCCGAGCGCGGTAGTCATACAGCAGGTCGGCCTTGAAGGTCGCGACGATCGGGCCGTCGGCGAGCAGGCCGGCGGCGGCTGTCGAAGCCGCGCCCGCGTCCACCCAGGCGTCCATCGCCACGATCACGGTTGCGCCGGCAAGGTCGGCCGTGTCGGCTGGCTTGAGCAGAGGCATGGGGCAAGGATATGGCGGGTCACAGCCCGACGCTCCCCGTGCACCGGTCAGTACAGCGCGCCAAGCAGCTCGGCAAAGAGCGCCTCGGCATCGACCGCCAGGCGCCGGCTCTCGAACCAGCGGCAGGCGTTGACCACGTCGCGGTGGAGCAGGTCAGCAGCGTATGGGTTGGTCGTCGCCTCGACCGCCTGCGGGAAGTCGATGATCACCAGCCGGCCGTGCCACCACAGGATGTTGTACGCCGACAGGTCCCCGTGGACGATGCCCGCGCCTGACATCGCGCGCAGGCTGGCCACGAGCTGCTCGTAGGCTGACTTGACCTCGGCCGGGTCCAGGCGGGCACTGCCCAGCCACGGCGCCGCCTGCTCGCGGTCACCGACGAACTCCATCAGCAGCCCGTCGTCGGTCCGATCGACCGGGTAGGGCACCGACGCTCCGGCCTGCCAGGCACGGCGCAGCATGGCTATCTCGTTGGCCGGCCAGAGGGTTGCGGCGAGCTCGTGGCCGAAGCGCGAGCGGCCGTCGATCGCTGCCCGCTCGCGGCGCTTGAGGTCCCAGCCGGTGCGATAGATCTTGTCGGCGCGGTAGATCGTGCCCTTCGAGAAGCCGAGCTCGCGCAGCTCGCCCTGTTTCGGGTAGCGCGGTCGGTAGCGCTTGTGCGCCAGCAGGCAGGAGCCCTGCGCCGAGACTCGCTCGAGCAGGAAGATCTCAGCCTCCTTGCCGGACTTGAGGACGCCGGCCGGGTGCTCCTCGAAGGAATGGGTAATCAGCCATGGTGGCGCGGACATGCGGTCCGCGGGGTCGATGGACAAGGGGTTGCTCCAAGGCGTGTCGGGCTGGACGTGGGTCCCGACGGCCGGAGCGGTGCCGGCGCCGCGCTGCGATCAGCGGGCGGCCAGGTCCTCCGAGCGGCGGGAAAGCAGGGTCTCGGCAATCACGAGGCGCCTCCTCTCATCGCTGGCTGGCTTGACGGCCCGCAGTCTGCGCCTTCGTGACGATCGGTGCAAGCGCGGGGCTTGACAGCGGCCGCATCATGCGCCCGTGGACCTGACGGTTGCCCCGGAGCGGCTGTTCCTGCTCGAGGAGCGCCTCGAGCGTGACGCGATCCAGGCGCGGGCGCTGGAAAAGCGGACTTCGGCCGTGGCCGGCGGCCTCGGCGGGCTGCTCCAGCGGCCCAAGCCCGACGAGATCGAGCTGACCGCCAGTCAGCGACGGGTCGAGCCCTTCTGGCACATGAGCGGCCACGCGCGCTACGAGTACGAGCGCAACCGGACGTACAGCGTCCCGACCTCAGGGCCGGAGGTGCGCTCGGTCAACGTCCACGGCACTGACTACGAGGTCAGCGCCGGCCAGCAGAAGGCGGCGGCCGGCGCGTTCAGCCTGCCGCTGCGCGAGCACTGCGTGGAGGAGCTGCAGCGCGAATCGTTCATCGACGGCCGGACCGGCAGCCCGGTGCCTGACGGCGCGGCGGCCATCACCGGTCCGCGCACGGAGATCACAGACCCGGCGCTGCTCGCGGCAGACGAGACGATCGTCGTGTCGCCCGAGCAGCGGGCGTCGTACGTCGTCCGGACGCTGATCCAGGAGCTGACCCACCCCGTGCAGGCCGACGAGCTGATCGACGAATCGGTCGTCGTCGACGCGACCGACCTTTACTACCGCCCGATCTGGGCCTTCGAGTTCACCTGGCAGGGCCGCGACAAGCGCGGCGTGGTCGAGATCGACGGCATCACCGGCAACGTCCGCCAGTCGAACGCGCTGCTGCCCCAGATCAAGGGCATCGTGACCAACAAGGAGGCCTGGTTCGACATTGGCACGGACGCGGTCGAGCTGATCGTGCCCGGCGGCAACATCGCCATCAAGGTTGCCCGCGTGGTCGTGGAGCGCAATCGCCGGCGCTGAGCGCGTCCGATCGGGCCTCAGTCCTCCGTGGGCAGCACCATGACGTACTGGCCGTCGAGCTCGGGGTAGCTGACGCGTGGCCGGCGATACGGCCGGAAGTCGTCAGCCAGCTGCTCGATCGGTACGAGCGAGTTGGGCGGGTAGGCCTCGCCCCAGTTGGAGCTGACGCGCGGGTACCAGACATCCTGTATCCATAGGCCGGTCACAGTGAAGTCGTCTGTCAGCGCCGGGTCGCCGACCGACTCGAAGCCCGACATGACCCACGAGTGGGCCCCCCGCCACGTGAGCAGGCCAACCGGGCGATTTGTCAGCCGGAGCTGACGGGCGGCCAGCGCGACAGCCTCCTCGATGGTTGGCCGCGTGACTACGACGTAGCGCCCGAAACCCTCGCGATTCAGGCCCTCGGCCCAGCCAGTCGGCTCCGATCCCTTGCCACGCTGCCGTCCGGATGACAGCGAGCGCGCGAGCTCGTGCAGCCGGTCCTGCGTGGCCCGCGTCTCGTCGTGCGGGCCGTCGGACATGATGTTGATCATCACCTGCATTGCCGCCGGCAGGCAGTAGTACCTGGTCTGCTGGCTGATCCAGTCGCCTGCGTGATAGAGGTTCAGCGAGAAGGCCGCCGATGGGTCCGACGAAGGCGTCGGTGGAGGCACAGGCATTGACGAGCCTGGCGTCGGGTTCGGCCGAGGACTGGTCGGTTGGCCGGCCGGACGGCTGGGCGCCGGCGTAGCACGGGCGGGGGCAGGAGTAGCACCAGGCGACCGCTCGGGCAACGGATAGGGCCCGCCGGCCTGGGCGCTGCAGGCGACAACCAGCAGCAACGAAAGCAATGTGACGGTAGAAGCGCGCAACCTTATAGGAACGGTTCCCACGGCGCGAGTGTGACGGCCGCTCCGCGAACGCGCAGTGGACCGAGTGGTCGCATGGCGAGCAACCGCTGCTAGAAGGTTTCCGGCGGGGCCCAGAACACGTGATCCCCGTCCGCCCAGTCGTCGAGGATGACGACACCACGCGAGCCGGCGGCGATCGCCCGCGGGTGCTCGACCATGTCCCCGATCTCCTCCGGTGAATCCTCGTCGCGCACGTAGATCTGCGGTCCCTCTGCCCAGCTGGTGGCGTCGGAAGAGAGGTAGCTGAATGCCTCCTCGTGGAGGAAGATGCAAGCTGACGGACGGCACTCGGCGACCGCGTAGCCACGCACAGACGCGATGGCCAGGTAGCGACCTCCTGGCAGCACGGTGACCTGGTCAAAGACGAGCCCATCACGGTCGCCGACGATCGAGCGCGTCCAGTTCGAGCCGTCGATCGATGACACCGCGACGCCCCAGCGTCGACCGCTGTCCCAGTCGTCCCAGTAGCCGACGGCCACGAAGCCGCGACCATTGCTGGCCAGGTCGACCAGGCGGCCGTCCTGATCCTCGCCGAACGGATCAATTTCCTGCCACCGGTTGGTGTGCGCGGCCTGGAAGAAGAGCTTCCGGCCATGCCCGCCGAGTCCGTCACCGATGACCACCATGTCTCCGCCGCGGGCGGCCACGTGAGTCAGCTCTGAGGGCCCTTCCGGGGCGCCGATCGAGGTCCAGGTGACGCCGTCAGCTGATGTCCAGATCATCGCCTCGTCGAACCCATCGTCCGTGCCGACGGCGATCATCACGCCGTTCTCGACGGTCACATCGTTGACGAAGCCGAGGCCGGGCGACGTGGTCAGCGCGGTCCAGTTGAGGCCGTTCGCCGAGCGCCACACGCCGGTGCTGCTGATGGCGTAGAAGCGGCCGCCCTTGGCGACGACCTTGGCGCCGCCGGGGAAGGCCGTGTCGCCGGAGCGAGTCCACGTGGCGCCGTCGGCAGAGAACCACGAGCGGCCGCCTGAGCCGCCTCGCCCGACGACGACGAAGCCGGCCCGGCCGTGCGCCACGTCGACGAGGCTGACACGCCTGCCCGCTGGGAAGTCCTCGATCTCGCGCCAGCCGGTGGCCGGCGTCGGGCTGGCGGTTGGCGATGGCCCGGGCGAGGGTGAGGGGCTCGGCGAAGGGCTTGGCGAGCCGTCCGGCGATGCCGACGGATCGGCTGACGGCGAAGCATCAGCTGATGGCGAAGGCGTCGGCGGCAGGGTCGGCGGCAGGGTCGAGGGGAGGGGCAGCGTCGGCGTCGGCGACTGCTCGGCTGAGATGGTCGACGTCGGCGTAGGCAGCACGGTCACCGTCGGCAGCCTGATCAGCCCGCCGGCGAAGGCGGCCGCGACGAGCAGCACGACCAGCACGCCTGCGAGCACGGCCGAGCGCAGCCACATCGGCACGACGCTGCGCTGGCGCCGCGCCATCATCCGGCCGCGGCCGCGTGAGGCCATCGCCGACTGGGCAACCTCGAACGCGTCGTAGGGCCGCAGGCCGCGATCGGAGTGCTCGCGCAGCCGGCTGGCCAGCCGCTGCTCGAAATCGTGCTCAGTCATGGTCAAGCTCCTTGCGCAGGCTGGCCAACAACCGGGCCAGGCGGGCGCGGGTGCCGGAAGGCGAGAGGCCGAGGAAGTGGGCCAGCTCGAACGAATCGAGGCCGGCGACGTAGCGCAGCGCGAGCAGGGCACGGTCGTCCGGGCCCAGCCGCGAGAGCGCGTTGCGCAGGTCGACATCGCTCGCCCAGTCGCGGCTGTCGCCGGCTCGGTCGCGGGCGGCGCTGACGTCGTACTCGACGACTATCCGCCGACGCGCGCGGCGCATCAGCTGGCGTGCCTGGTTGGCGCAGATGGCGACGAGCCACGGCCGCAGCCGGCCGGGGTCGCGCAAGCGCGGCAGCTCGCGCCAGCAGATGGCCCACGCCTCCTGCACGGCCTCCTGCGCGAGATCGGCGTCGTGGGTGACGACATAGGCGACGCGCGACAGGTCGTCCTGGTGGGCGGCGACGATGCGCGCGAAGGCCACGTGGTCGCCGGCGATGGCCTGGCTGACCATGCCTGCGAGGTGCTCCTGCCCGTTGGCGGCGACCATCGTCATGCCCTCAGAGATGCGCGAGGGCAGGGTAAGTGATTCACGCCGCCCGAATTTCGCCGGCGGGCAGCACGGCGCCGAGCACGCGGCCGGCGTGCGGGCTAGCATTCACGCCCCGTGCACCCACACGACGGCCGTTCTTACCGCGCGCTCTTCGCCATCCCTGACCTGCCGCAGGTCGTCGCCTCGATGCAGCTCGCGCGAGTCGCCCAGTCGATGGTCGGCGTCGCGCTCGTGCTGTTTACGCTGGCCGAGTACCGCTCGCCCGAGCTGGCCGGCGTGGTCATGTTCTTCACGCTCTTCCCGGGCATCCTGGTCAGCCCGGTCGCCGGCGCGCTGCTCGACCGCCACGGCCGTGTTCGGCTCATCCGCCTGGACTACCTGGTCGCGCTGGCGACGATGCTGGCCATCGGTGGGCTGTCGCTGCTGGACCTGCTGACGCCGGTGTGGCTGATCGTCATCGCCACGATCGCCTCGATCACCGGGCCCTTCAGCCAGACCGGCCTGCGCAGCCTCTTCCCGATGATGGTCCCCGAGCAGCTGTGGGAGCGGATCAACGCCTTCGACTCGAACGGCTATGTCGTGGCCAGCATCTTCGGGCCGCCGCTCGCCGCCGGCCTGGTGGCGCTGGCCGGGCCGCAGGTGGCGGTGATGGCCATTGCCGTGCCGTACGGCTTGTCAGCGCTCGTGCTGATCGGCGTGCGCGAGCCGCTATCAGTCACGCAGACGTCCGGCCGGCTGCTGCGCGACGCGGCCGACGGCATGCGCTATGTCTGGCGCAACGCCACACTGCGCGGCCTCGGCTTCTCGATCTCGACGCTCAACCTGGCCGGCGGCATAGGCACCATCGTCATCCCGCTGCTGGTGCTCGAGCGGCTGGGCGGGAACGAGCTCCTGGTCGGCGTGGCGTTCGCCCTGTCAGGCATCTCGGGCATGGTCTCGGTCTTCCTCTTCGGCCGGCTCGACAGCCGCGGCCGGGAGTGGGCGATGCTCGTCTACCCGATGGCGCTGACGGTGCCGGTCACGGCGCTGCTGCTGATTGCCGACGCCGAGCCGATCGTGGCCTTCATGCCGATGGTCGGCTTGAGCGTGATTGGCCTCTCGATGTTCCTGCTCGGTCTGCTCTACGGCCCGCTCGACATCGCGCTGTTCACGATCCGCCAGCGGCGCACCGAGCGCGCCTGGATGGGCCGCGGCTTCTCCGTCTCGATGGCCTTCAATTTCGCCGGCTTCCCGATCGGTGCGGCGCTGGCCGGCGTGCTGGCCTCGATCTCGCTCGACGCGGCGATCATCGCGGCCGTGCTGGCCAGCGGCCTGGCGACGGTCTTCGCAGCGGTGATGGTGCCGCGCCAGGCGCCGACTCTGTCGGGGTCGGACGACACGCACCAGGCGATCGGGCTCTAGGCAGAGCGCGCGACGATGAGGCTGCGCGCCCGGCCGTATTTCGAGCTGCTTCGCCACAACCCCGACTTCACGCGGCTCTATGCCGCCCAGCTGGCCAGTTTCGCGGGCGACTGGTTCGCCACCGTCGCGCTGCTCGGGCTGGCGCTCGAGATGACCAACTCGGCGGTGCTGGCATCGCTCGTGCTGGTGCTCCAGACGGGCGGTTTCGCGGCGGCCGCGCCCGTGGCCGGGATGCTCGCCGACCGGCTCGACCGGCGGCGGCTGATGATCACCGCCGACGTGGCGCGAATCCCCGTCGCGCTCGGCTTCCTGCTGGCACGGGACGCGGACAGCCTATGGATCGCGTTCGTCTGCGTGGGCCTGCTGTCAGCCGGCGCGGCGTTCTTCGAGCCCACCTCGGCGGCGGCGCTGCCTAACCTGGTCGAGCCACGCCGGCTGCCCGAGGCGAACGTGCTGATCGGCGCAGCCTGGGGAACGATGCTTGCCGTTGGGGCCGGAATCGGCGGCGTGGTGGCCGTCGTCCTGGGTCGCGACGCGGCGTTCATCGTCAACGCGCTGTCCTTTGCCGTCTCGGGCGTGTTGATCTGGACCATCCGCCGGCCGATGCAGCAACCGCGGGCGCCGGACGCGGCGCCACACACCGGGCTCGTGGAGTCGCTGCGCGTGGCGATCCGCTTCGCCCGCGCCCGCCGGCTGGTCGCCGCGTTCGTGCTGTCCAAGACGACCTTTGGTGTTGGCACCGGCGTGGTCGCGCTGCTGGCCGTCTTCGGCAGCCGCGTCTTTGGCGGCGGCGATGAGGGCATCGGAATCCTGTTCGCCGCGCGCGGCCTTGGCGCGCTGATCGGGCCGTTCCTGGCGCGGGCGATCGTGGGCATCGAGAACCGCGGGCTGCTGCTCGGGATCGGCGGCTCGCTGATCGTGGTCTGCGTGAGCTACGCGCTGTTCCCCGCGGCGCCGGCGATCTGGCTCGCCGCGCCGCTCGTCTTCGCCGCCCATCTGGGCGGCGGTGCGCAGTGGATGCTCTCGACGCTCGGGCTGCAGCGGGCGACGCCGGACGAGCTGCGCGGCCGCCTCTTCAGCTTCGACTACGGCCTCGTGACGCTGGTCATCACCGTCTCGACGCTGCTCGCCGGCACGCTGGCAGACGCCTACGCGCCGGCCGTCGCGGTCTGGGCGATGGTCGGCCTGATCATCATCGCCGGCCTTGGCTGGCTGGCGCTTGCCTGGCCGCTGCTGCGGGCCACGCAGCACGACATCGCTGCCGGCCCGCCCAGCAGCGACCGTATGTTCGGATAGGCGGCGCGGCTCCTCGCGGTGAGTCGGTCAGTCGGTCGTGCGCATCAACCGATCGGCGGCGAACGCCGCGGCAAAGAACGCCAGGCCGAGCGCCAGGAAGTTGAGGCCCTGAAAGGACACTCCCAGCGCGGACAGCATGAACAACAGCACCGCGACCACGAGCAGCGCCAACCCGGCCGTGATTCTCACCGTTTCCACCTCACTCCCTGCCCACACCCCCGGCGGCATTCTAGTCCTCGGCTGGGCGTCGCATAAGGGCGATGCCGGTGTCTGGTCATGCCCGGCGGGAGGGAGCTCGGCATCTACACCTTCGGCGATGCGACTGCCGGTCCGGCCACCGCGTTCGCCTACCCGTCTCATGGGCGGTCGCGTTGCCGGCGACCGCCAGTGTGGCGATCGTTCCAGGTAGGCGGAACGATCGTGCGCATCGGGTGAGACTCGTCAAGCCTAAGGCCCGGCAGGAGACGAGCGCGCGCCCCGCGCGAATGCCCCCTGTGCCTGGCTGACGACCCAGATGCGCTCGTTCATTTCGCTTGCGCGGAACGAGCTGACCGCCGGCCTCCGGGCGAATGTCGGCCCGCCACCCCTAGCTCTCGGCCCAGCCCTGCTCGCCGATCAGCGGCACGAAGGCGACCTCGCCCAGGTCGTCCTCGCGCCACGCATCCGCGCTCTCGCGGACGACGCGCACGAGATGCTGGATCCGGCCGCTGTTCCCGACCGGGATGACCATCCGGCCGCCGATCGACATCTGCTCGCGCAGGGCCTCGGGCACGCGTGGCCCGCCGGCAGAGACCAGGATGGCGTCGAACGGCGACTCCTCGGGCCAGCCCATGGTCCCGTCGCCGGCGCGCAGCCGGACATTGCCGTAGCCCAGGCCGGCCAGTGCTGTCCCGGCCGCGGCCACGAGCTCGGGATGGCGCTCGATGCCGAACACCTGGCGGCACAGCCGGGACATCACCGCCGCCGCGTAGCCTGAGCCGCTGCCAACCTCGAGCGCGCGGTCGTCGGCCGTCAACCTCAGCGCCTCGACCATCAGCGCCACCACGAAAGGCTGGCTGATCGTCTGGCCGGCAGCGATCGGCAGTGGCGAGTCGTCGTAGGCAAACGGCGCCTGGATCTTGGAGACGAAGGCCTCGCGCGGGACGGTCAGCATCGCCTCGAGCACGCGCTCGTCACGCACGCCGCGGGCGCGGACCTGCTGCTCGACCATCCGCCGGCGCGCAGCAGTCGCATCGTCCATCGAAGGGCCGAGTCAGCCGCCCGAGCGCAGCGGCGCAAGATGGTCGTGGCACATCCGGAAGACGGACGAGCCCTCGCCCGCGGGCGGCTCAGCGAGGATCTCGTAATCGATCGCCAGTCGCTGTTCCAGCGAGCGGCACGTCAGGTCGAGTGCCCGCCGTTGGTCGTCGACGACCACGACCAGCGCCGGTTGTGTGCTTAGCTGGGCTGCCACCGGGCCATGCTACGCCGCGCCGGCACAGCCGGCCCGGGCTCAGGCCGAGTCGCGCGCGAACCTCTCGCCGGGCATGGCCGCGAAGGACGACGCTGGCGTGGAGCTGCGACTCGGCTGCCTCGCCGGCAGCGGCGCCGACACCCGTTCGCGCTCCGGTCGACGCGGAGCCCGTCCGCCGCGGCGATCGCGGCCGCCTGGCTCTGGAACAGCGCGCCTGCTGGCCGCGCCCTGCTGCCTACTCGGCGGAGCCTGGCGCGGCGACTCAGCCACCCCATCGCCGGCGATCTGGCGTCCGAGCATTCGCTCGATCTGGACGAGCATCGGGCGCTCCTCGCTGGCGACGAGCGACAGCGCATGGCCCTCCGCTCCGGCACGGCCGGTCCGGCCGATGCGGTGGACGTAGTCCTCGGCGACGGTCGGCAGGTCGTAGTTGACGACGTGCGGCAGCGCGTCGATGTCGAGCCCACGGGCGGCGACATCGGTCGCCACCAGGATCCCGACCCGGCCGGCCTTGAAGTCGTCCAGCGCGCGCACGCGCTGGGGCTGGGTCTTGTCGCCGTGGATGGCCAGCGCCGCGATGCCGTCGCGATTGAGCTGCTCAGCCAACCGGCTCGCGCCGTGCTTGGTGCGCGTGAAGACGAGCGCCTGCTCGATCCGGCCGGAGCTGATCAGCTCGCTCAGCACATCGCGCTTGCGCGTCCGCTCCACGAAGAGCACCTGCTGGTTGACCAGGTCCGGCGCGGTGTTATGCGGCGTGACCTGGACCAGCGCCGGCTGCCGCTGGAAGTCGGCGGCGAGGCGGCGGACCTGGGGCGTGAACGTGGCCGAGAAGAGCAGCGTCTGGCGCTCTCGGGGCAGCAGATCGATGATCCGCCGGACGTCTGGGATGAAGCCCATGTCGAGCATCCGGTCGGCCTCGTCGAGGACGAGCACCTCGACGCGCGACAGGTCGATCGTCCGTTGGCCAACGTGGTCCAGCAGCCGGCCGGGGGTCGCGACGACGATCTCCGGCGCCTGGAGCAGCCTGCGCAGCTGCGGGTCGAAGGGCACGCCGCCGTAGATGGCCGTCGAGCGCACCGGCCTGGTGCGGCTGTAGGTGCGCACGCTCTCCTCGACCTGCAGGCACAGCTCGCGGGTCGGGGTCAGCACCAGCACGCGGATCGGCCGGCGGCCGCTCGTCTGGCTGTAGGGGGCGGTGGTTGCCAACCGCTGCAGGATGGGCAGCACGAAGGCGGCGGTCTTGCCGGTGCCCGTCTGGGCGGCGGCGAGCAGGTCGCGCCCTGCCAGCACGAGCGGTATGGATTCGCGCTGGACGGGCGTGGGCTCGGTGTAGCCCTCCTGCGTCACGGCGCGAAGCAGGTCGGGCGACAGCCCAAGGTGTTCGAAGGTCACGGTCGATTGCTCCTGACGGTGGGGCCCTCCCGCCGCAGCGGAACCCGGTCAGGGCACTGTTGGTTCGGGGTCGAACGGGATCAGCCGGGGCGCAGACCGGTGGCGCCCTACGAACTCGAAGTGGGCGCAGCATAGCAGGTCGACCGAACGCGCGTTCGACTAGCCGGTGTGGGCCGCGTTGCAGGCGTCACGCCAGGCCAGGAAGGGCGCCCCTCGCTCGACCGTCCACCTGGGGCCGTTGAAACCGAGCGTGAACTGCGTGAAGCCCATGCGCATGTACTCCTCGGCGTCCTGCGCGACGAAGCGCTCGATGTCGTCCGGCTCCACGCCCACGCCCCACTCGATCTCGCCCGGGTCACGGCCGACCTCGCGACACCAAGCGAGCAGTGCCTCGACCGCCGGATCCAGCTCGGCCGGGCGATCGGGGAACATCGCGTGCCAGCCGTCCGCATGCTGGGCGACGAGGCGCAGCGTCCGTCGCGCCCCGACGCCGCCGATCACGATCGGCATGCGCCGATGGGGTGGCGGATCCAGCACGCTCAGTCGGCGTCGGATGACCGGCAGCGCCTCGGCCAGCGCGGCGATGCGCGACGCGCGCGTGCCGAAGTCGTAGCCGTACTCGTCGTAATCGCGTTGCCGCCAGCCAGCGCCCAGGCCGAGGATCACCCGTCCGCCGCTGATGCGATCGACCGTGCGTGCTATGTCGGCGGTCAGGTCCGGGTTGCGGTAGGAGTTGCACGCGACGAGCGGTCCCAGCTCGATGCGCGAGGTGGCCTCGGCCCAGGCGGCTAGCAGCGACCAGCATTCGAGGTGCTCGCCGTCGCCGCCGTAGAGCGGGAAGAAGTGGTCCCATGTGTAGCAGATGTCATAGCCAAGCTCCTCCGCGCGCTGGACGGCGGCACGCATGGCCGGGTAGTCGCCGTGCTGCGGGTGGATCTGGGCGGCGACGCGGATCGGGCGGAGATTGCCAGGGGCCGTCATGGCCGGACTGTGAACCTTCACCCGTGGTGAAGGTCAAGTGCCATGTCGCTAGAGTTAGTGGCATGTTCCGCGTATCGGCTTTTGCCCGTCTGGGCGGGGTTTCAGCCAAGGTCCTGCGCGATTACGACGAAGCCAGGCTGTTCCGCCCCGCCTACGTGGATCCCGACAGCGGCTACCGCCTGTACTCGCCCGCCCAGCTGCCGCTGCTGCGACGGATCGTCGGGCTGCGCGAGATTGGCGTCGGCCTGGCCGACATCCGCGCTCTCGTGGTCGATGGCGCGGACCTGGCGGCGACGCTCGAGCGGCGGCGGCGCGAGCTCGAGGCGACGAGGCGCGATGCGGAGCGCCAGCTGGCGGCGCTGGGCATCTCGGTGTCCGATGGCAAGGCCGGTGGGCGGGCGCGGCAGCTCGATGTCGTCGTCCGGCACATCGGCTCCGAGCTGGTTGCAGCTATGGACGTGAAGACTGCCGGCGGCGACGTGGGTGGTGCCTTCTACGAGCTGGAGCGAGCCATCCGCGAGGCCGGCGTGCGAGCGCTGGGGCCGCCCGGTGCGCTGGTGCGCAGGCGTCCTGCTGCGGGGTCGCCAGGGACGGAGGTCTACGTCCCGGTCAGGCGGCGCGCTGAGAGGCTGGAAGTCCGGCGGCTGCCTGCGGAACGCGCCGCGACCGTGTTGCACGCCGGGCCGTATGAGGCACTGCCGGCCACCCGCCGGGCGCTCGAACGGTGGCTTGCGCGCCATGGCCTGCGCGCCGCTGAGCCGGTGCGCCTCGTGTACCTCCAGTTCGGTGCCGAGCGGGACCTGCGGCTGCCCGGCCAGTTCCTCGTCAGTACTCCGGAGGCCCTGCTGACCGAGATACAGGTGCCGCTGGCCGACTGACAGGCCGGCCGCGCAGCGTCACCGTCCCGGCTGTGCTTAGGTACGCGCATGACCGACGAGCCGCGCGCCCCTCGGGCGCCGACCAGCGTGCCGCCGGCTGCCGACGCGGGCGCCCCAGCCGAGGGCTTCCCGCGGGAGCAGTTCACGGCGCTGGTCAAGCGCATGCCCGCCTACGCGAGGCTGGCCTGGGCACTCGCCCGTGACCCACGGCTGTCCAAGGCCAGGCGGGCGGCCGTGCTGGCCGGCGCGGCGTACGTGATCTCGCCGATCGATTTCGTGCCCGGCGTCATCCCCGTCCTCGGCCAGCTCGACGACCTGGCCGTGGCATTGGCCGTCATCCGTGTCGCGCTCGATGGCCTCAAGCCGGACGTGCGGGCGGCGAAGCTGGCCTCGGTCGGGATGTCAGAAGCGGATCTTGCGGCGGACATCCGGGCCACGCGCGACATGGTCGTGTGGCTCGGTCGATCGGGTGCCAGGGCCGGCCGACGACTGGTCGCGGCGGCCGCTGGCGCTGGCGCGCGCGTGACGGCCGGCGCGGGCGAGCGGCTGCCGGAGGCGCGGGATCGGCTGCTCGACGCGGGCCGCAGCCTGCGCATGCGGATCACGCGCGGATGACGCGCAGCGACGGCGGCTGGCGAGAGATGAACGAGCCGGTCATCGAGGAGTTTCGCTCCACCGGCGGCACCGTCAGCCGGCGCCATCCGGTGATCCTGTTGACCACCACCGGCGCGCGGACCGGCCGGCCGCACACGACGCCGCTCAACTTCAGCCAGGACGCCGGCCGGCTCGTGGTCATCGCGTCGAAGGGCGGATCGGCCGACCATCCCGACTGGTTCCGCAACCTCGTGGCGAACCCCGAGGTGACGATCGAGCACGCCGGCGAGGAGTTCCGTGCCCAGGCGACCGTCGCGCAGGAGCCCGAGCGGACACGCCTCTTCGACGGGCAGGCAGCGCTGATGCCCTTCTTCGCCGACTACCGCCGTCGCGTCCGGTCGCGCGAGATCCCGGTCGTCGTCTTCGAGCGCCTCGAGTCCTAGCCAGCCTCGGCAGCAGGCGCATCCCTCACGGCGAACGCCGCCCGCCCGCTCGACGCGCCGCCACGGCCAGACCTGGCGCGTCCTCCTGGCGCATAGCCGGGGCAATCCGACGCAGCACGCTGGGCGCTGTCGCGGGGCTCGTCCCGTGCCAGCCGGCGGAGCGCCGGTTGACGTTGAGGCCTCCTTGCGCGGGTCAGTGCTCGGTGTGCGAGCCGCCGCCGCCTTCGTCGAGGTCGCGCAGGAAGTTGACGATGTGCCACATCTGCTCGTCCGCCAGGCGGCCGTCCCAGCCGGGCATTCCGCCCGGCAGGCCGACGGAGATGAAGTGGTACAGGTCGCCGTCAGTGTGGTCCCCCAGATGGCTGTCCGGGCCGGTCAGCGCGGGCGGCCGGACGGGCGTCGAATCAGCCAGCGGCCCGCCGCCGCGGGCGTCCACGCCATGGCACGAGGCGCAGCTGTTCTGGTAGAGCGTCCTGCCCTGGGCGATCGAGTCGACCGTCCGCGGCACGGGGTTGGGCAGCTGCGTCTGCGGTGTTGGCGCGAAGAATGCCGAAGCGAGCAGCACGATTCCGACCGCGGCCGCTGGCATGCGCAGCAGCACAACCACCCGGCCGATCGAGCTGGCGCGCAGCGTTCCCGCCAGGGCGAAGCCGAGCAGCGCGACGGCCAGCGCCGCGAGCCCGACGAAGAGCGGAAGGCCGATGACCGGCGGGAAGACAACGTTCATCAGATCGGTGGGGGGAGTATGAGCGCCGCCGCCGCCAGTGACCCGGCCGCCAGCCCGCCCACGATCAGCGCTCGCCGGGCGGTCGGGGCGTGGGTCCGCGGCGGAGCCCCGCCGGCCAGCCCGAGGGTCAGCACTAGCACGCCCAGGCCGCCAAGGACCAGCGCCGGCCAGTACGCGTGGCCGGCCTCGTTTCCTAGCGTCGCCGTGCGAGCCGTGTCGGCGAAGCGCGCCAGGTAGGCCAGCTCATGGGCCAGGAACAGCGCGACCAGCACCAGCCCGGCATGACGCAGCGCGCGCAGCCGTCCCGCGGCAGCCTCCGATGTGAGCACGGTCACGGTCGCCACATGGTAGCGGGCGTTCCCTAGTCGAGCTCCTGGAAGAGGGTCAGCTGCAGGCCGGCCGGCGCCTCGAGGCGGGCATTGAGCGAACGCCAGGGCGTCTCGGTCGGCTGGGCAAGGAGCGTCGCGCCAGCAGCCAGCAGCTGCTCGGTCATGGCCGCCGAGTCGGCGACCTCCAGCGCGACGCGCAGCCGCGGCGCGACCTGTCGCCCGACCTCGACCTCGTCGATATAGCGTCTCTGTGCCGGATTGGCCAGCTCGAGCGTCGCCCGGCCGGCGTCGAGGATGGTGACGTGGGCGCCATCGGGTCCGGCGATGGCCAGTTCCTCGGTCATGCCCAGCACGTCACGGTAGAAGTGGACGGCAGCCTCGTAGTCGGGCGCCTCGACGACCAGCCGTAGCTGCCGCACGGGCTTGTCAGCGTTGCTCATGGGCGCAGCGTAGCGCGCCGGAGCGCCGGAGCGCCGGCGCGGCGGAGCGCGGCCCGCCCCGGTCCGGCCGAGTTTCGACGAGCAAGCCCACCACCGTCGACGAGTACCTGGCGGCGCTGACGCCGGCACAGGGTCAGGGGCTGGGCCAGCTGCGCGCGGCCTGGTCACGCGTGTCGCGCAGATCCTGCTCCAGCGCGCTCGCCGGCAAGGCTGAAGCCCGGTCAACACGCACTCGCAAGCCGAAACGGCCCGCCGTTCACGCGTCGAGCACATCCTCGCAGGCACGCTGTGGCCACCCCACAGGGAGAATGGAACATGCTTGAACAGCAGGTCAGCGGCGTCCGCCGGACGCTCGGTCTCCAGAATCGTGAAGAGAAGCGCGTCGCGTGGCTGGCGCCGATCGCAATCGCCGTCGCCGGCGTCAGCGGGCTCGTGGCCCTGGTCGTCAGCCGGCTGCGCGGCCGGTCGAGTGATGCGGCCACCGAAGCTACGGAGGCAAAGCCCAAGCGAGCGACGCGCAGCCGCACGACCAGCGCCTGCTCCACGGCGCGCAAGAGCTCGACCACTCGCCCGTCAGGCCGGACCGCTGCGCGCAAGTCAACGCCGGCCAAGGCCAGGGCCGCGAAGGCTAGCCCAGAGGTCGGCCAGTGAGCGACGAGCCGCTCTTCCAGAACATCGATGACGAGGATGCTGCGACGCGTGACACGCAGCGCGAGGTGACTGATGTGGGCCCGATCGTCGGCGGCATGGGGCAGCTCCCCGGCAGCGGTGCGACCGGCATCGCCAGCGGCGGCATGGCCCCACCGATCACCGCCGCCGTGACCGACAGCGCCGTCGAGGACCTGACCGAGGAGTCAGCGACGGAGGAGCCTCTGGCGCCCGAGGAGCCCCTTCCGGGCGAACACTGATCTCAGGCGCTGGCAATTCCCTCCCGAGCCCAGTTTCTCTACCATGCGCCGGTCAAGCAGCCGCGATGCGGATGCGCAGCGCACGACCCGGGCTGCCTGAAGCGTCGACTGGGGGACAACCCATCTGGCAGGAGGAGTGCAGCAGCGTGAACTTCAACAGCATCCTGATCGGCTCGGAGGATCCAGCCCGGCTGGCCGAGTTCTACACCCGTCTCTTCGGTGCGCCGGTGATGAGCGAGGGTGGCTACACCGGCTGGATGATCGGCAGCGGCTTCGTGACAGTCGGCCCGCACAGCGAGGTCAGCGGCCGCAACCGGGAGCCGGGGCGAGTGATCTGGAACATCGAGAGCACTGCCGTGGAGGCCGACTTCGAGCGCTTCCGTTCGGCGGGCGCCGAGGTCATCGCCGAGCCGTACTCGATGGAGGGCATGCCAGCCGACACCTGGATCGCCACCCTGGCCGACCCGGATGGCAACTACTTCCAGCTGATGAGCCCCTTCGACGGCGACGCGGTGCAGGCCTGAAGCCAGCGCGCCGGTGATACAGAGAAGCCGCCCCGGCGTTGACCGGGGCGGCTTCTGCTAGACGGGGAGCCGTAGCTCAGGCGACGGCAGGCTTGCCGTTGAACAGCGCCATGTGACCGACCTGGCTGTTGACCAGGTGGACGCGATTGGCGAGGTTCTGCTCGAGCCACGTGGCAGCCGTCATGACTGACTTCTCGGCCTCTTCGTGGGACTCCCAGATGGAGATCGAGACGACCTTCTTGTGGCCGGTGTCGACGAGTCCGTAGTTGACGAAGCCGGGCTCCTGCTCGAACAGCGGCAGCAGGCCGCGCGCGATGATGTTCGTCAGCTCGGGGAAGGTGCCGTCGGTGACGTCGTAGGTGGCAAGTCTGGTGTAGCGCATGGTGTCGCTCCTTATGGCGCGGGCTCTGGCGAGTCGACACGAGGCGTATCAGCCCGTGGCTCTGCTTCAGAGTTGACCAAAGGATCAGGCGCTTCGCTGCCTGGCGGTCGATGACGACAGCGTACCACGAACAATGTGGCAGAAACCGGCAACATGGCTTATGCTGGTTACGCACCGCACTGCGCGGTGGCAGCGTGTGATCGACCCCTTCTCGAGCTGATCGTGCGATTGGATCCCTGTTCGAGAAGACGTTGGAGGTCACTGTGACCACCGGAACCATCAAGAAGGTCGTCGCCGAGCGCGGCTTCGGCTTCATCACCGCGGAGGATACGAAGGAGTACTTCTTCCACCGCAACTCGCTGGACTCCAGCCTCGACTTCGACCGTCTGGTCGGTGGCGAGCGAGTGCAGTTCGAGATCGAGGACAGCCCCAAGGGCCCTCGGGCGAGCCGCGTCCAGAGCGCCTAGCTCTCGACCAGCAACACCGGAGCCGTCCGCAGCGATGCGGGCGGCTCTTCATGTACCGCCCGTGCGGCGTAGACTCGATCAATGACAGAAGAGCTTCGACCCGAGCCGCCCTTTGGCCTGCGCGGTGCCTACGAGAACATCTGGCATATCGCGGCGGCCGAGCGCTGGAGCGACGGCGTGCTGATCGGGCACCGCGCGTACTGCGGCCGTAACTACCCGGACGTCGACGAGCGACCTGACCTGGCCGGCCTGGCCGAGGTCTGCTCCGACTGCAACGCCCAGGTGGCCAATCGCCACTGAGCCAGCGGCGCCTTAGGTGGGCGCCTTCGGCGGATCAGGAAGCCGGACGGAGCCCTGGCGTTCCCGTGGCTGACGGTACCGGTGACGCCGACGCCTCCGCCTCAACCAGCGCCCGCTCGGTCAACACCGTGCGCGTCGCCACCAGCAGCAGCGTGATCAGCGCCGCCATGATGAACACCGCCGGCAGCCCGAGCAGCTCGCCGATCAGCCCACCGAGCAGCGCGCCGAGTGGCTGCGAGCCCCAGGCAAAGAGGCGATAGGCCGAGTTGACCCGCCCGAGCAGCTGGTCGGGGATGATCCGCTGGCGCAGCGAGACGGTGATCACGTTCCACACCACCACGACCAGGCCGGTCATTGCCCACGCCGCGCCGATCGCGAAGGCATTTGTCGTGAAGGCCGGCACGGCAAAGCCCGCCGCCGAGACGAGCACGCAGGCGAAGAGCAGCGGGATCCGGCCGAAGCGGCGCTGGAGGCGCGCCGCAGCGAACGAGCCGGTGACGCTGCCCAGCGCGAAGGTCGTCGCCAGCAGGCCGAACTCGGGCTCGGACAGGCCCATCGGGCCCGGCGCGACCGCGTACAGCACGAAGACGGCGAAGATCGCTGCCGAGGCCAGGTTCATCGCACCCACCATCAGTGCCAGCGTGCGCAGCACGCGGTGCCCGGTCAGGTAGCGCAGGCCCTCGGCGATGTCGGTCGTCAATCGGGTCGGCGGCCCCTCGCGCCGAGCCCGGAACGAGCCGACCATGAGCGTCAGCCCCACCGCGGCCAGCGCATAGCCGACCAGGCTGCTGCCCAGCGCCAGCGGCACCGAAACCGCGACCAGCAGGCCGCCCAGCGGGGGTCCGACGAACTGGTTCATCACCAGCTCTACGCCATAGAGGCGGCCATTGGCCAGCGGCAGCTGGTCCTTCGTGACGACCGACGGCATGATCGACTGAGCCGAGGTGTCGAACAGCGTCTCGGCCATGCCGAGCGTGATCGCGGCCAGGTAGAGCACGGGCAGCGACAGCCCGTCGATCAGAGCCAGGACGCCGAGGCCCGCCATGATGCCGACGCGCAGCAGCTGGACGTTGCGCATCACCAGCCGGCGGTCCAGCCGGTCGGCCAGCGCGCCGGCAAAGAGCACGAAGAACAGCCACGGCAGCCGGCCGGCGATGGCCACGCCGGCGATGAGCAGGGGAGAGTCCGTCAGCCGGACGGCGACCAGCGGCAACAAGATGAAGAAGACGCCGTCCGCCAGGTTGGAGACGGCCGAGGCACCCCACAGGCGCCAGTAGTTGACCGGAAGACCCAGCACGCCGTGCTAACCTCTAGAGCGATTGAGAAGTCCCAACCAGTGTCAGCGGAGTGTGGGGCAAGTGATAGAGAGTTGTCAATCGCATGGCGGCTGATTCGACGCCTGGCAAGCGGCCGGCCACGCAGGCCGAGGCGCGCGCGCTGTCACACCCGCTCCGGATGCGCATCATCCGGCTCTGCCTGGACCAGCCGCTGACCAACCGCGAGATCGCGGCGCGGCTGAAAGCCCAGCCGGCGACCGTCCTGTACCACGTCCGGACGCTCGAGCGAACCGGTTTCCTGGTCCGCCAGCCGGAGCGTCGCGGCCGGCGCGGCGCGCGCGAGATTCCGTACCTCAGCACGCGCAAGTCGATGACCCTCGAGCTCGGCCTGGCGATGGGCGGCGACGTGGCAATGCTCGACGCGACGCGCGCCGAGCTGATCGAGGCCGGGCCCCAGTCAGTGCTGACGCTGACACGCCTGGGTGTGCGCGTCAGCGCGGCCGACCGCCTGCGCTACGAGCAACGGATCATCAAGCTTGTGAACGACCTCCGGGCGGACGACGGCTCGGGCGACGAACGCGTCGCGCTGATGGTGCTGCTCCACCGCCGCCCCTGAGCCCGCGCGCCTGGTGTGGGCTACGCTGGGCGCCGCTCAGCCCACCGAAGAGCCCTGGCCTGTACGCGAGACGAAGGTGGAGGAACTCGTGAACCGCCTAGCGGCGGCCGATGGTCAGCGCGTGGCTGGCGGTCAGCGTCACCGCTCGTGGCGTACCTCGAGCCGTCGGCCCCTGACCTTGGTCGAGCCGAGCACACGGGCGATGTGATCAGCCTCTGCCTCGGGCACCTCCACGAGGGAGTGGCTGTCGGCGATCTGGATGGCGCCGATGGACGACCCGGGCAGGCCGGTCTCGCCGGTGATAGCGCCCACCAGATCGGTTGGTCGCAGGCCCATGCGCCGACCCCCGCCCACGAACAGCGTGGCCCAGCCGCCGCCGCTCATGGCACGCGCCTGTGATCTGCCTGCTGGCCGCTGATCGGGCCGGCGGCCTGTCCGGTCGCGTTGACTGGGCATCTCGCGCCGGCGGCCGTCACGATCGCCACCGGCTCGGCCCTGCCGGGCTGGCGTGGGCTCATGCAGGCTCGCGCTCGCGATCTCGACGCCCTCGTCGTCGGCTGAGGCCGGTCGCTCGGCCAAGCTGACGGCTGCCAGGGCGACGTCGACGATGTCGAACTCTTCGGTCAGCGGCTCCACCACCGCGCGGAAGCGATCGAAGCCGTCGCCCAGCAGCGCTTCGCGCAGGTCCCCGCGCAGCAGGTCCAGGCGGCGCTCGCGCAGGTCGGCGACGGTGGGGATCCGGCCCAGCTCCAGCCGCGTCTGCACGGCGCGCTCGATGTTGCGCAGCAGCCGATGCTCGCGCGGCTCGACAAAAGTGATCGCCACGCCCTCGCGTCCAGCCCGGCCGGTGCGCCCGATACGGTGGATGTAGGCGTCCGGATCAGACGGCACGTCGTAGTTGACGACGTGCGAGACGTGCTCGATGTCCAGCCCGCGCGCCGCGACGTCGGTCGCGACCAGCACGTCCAGGTCGCCGCTGCGGAAGCGGCCCATGACCCGATCGCGCTGCTCCTGGGTCAAGCCGCCGTGCAGCGCCGCTGCCTCCCGACCGCGACCGCTCAGCCTGTCGGCCAGCTCGCTGACCTCCATCCTGGTCCGGCCGAAGATGAGCGTCGAAGACGGGCCTTCGATGTCCAGGACGCGCCCCAGGGCGGCCAGCTTGTCGGCCCGGCGGACGACGTACGCGACCTGGCGCACGCGGGCGATCCCGTCGTTGGTGCCGTGCTCGCGCCCGATCGTGATGCGCTCGGGTTCACGAAGGTGGCGCCGGGCGATGCGCGCTATCGGCGGCGAGATCGTCGCCGAGAACAGCGCCGTTTGGCGTTCACTCGGCGTCGCTGACAGGAGCGCGTCGAGATCGTCGGCGAAGCCCATGTCGAGCATCTCGTCGGCCTCGTCCAGGACCACCATCGTGACGTCGGCAAGCACGAGGCTGCCTCGGGTCAGGTGGTCAACGGCGCGACCCGGAGTGGCCACGATGATGTCGACGCCGCGCTCCATGGCGCGCAGCTGCACGCCGATCGGCTGGCCACCGTACAGCGGCAGCACGCGCATGCTCATCCGCTCGCCGTAGCGGTGGATCGCCTCCGAGACCTGCATCGCCAGCTCGCGTGTGGGCACCAGCACGAGCACAGCCATCTTTCGCCGCTTCGCCGCACCGTCAGGCAAGCGCTCGGCCAGTCGCTGGAGCATCGGCAACGCGAACGAAGCCGTCTTGCCGGTGCCCGTTGGTGCCTCCGCCAGGACGTCGCGGCCAGCGAGCAGAGGTGGGATCGCCTCGCGCTGGATGGGCGTCGGCTCCTCGTAGCCAAGGGCAACCAGCGTGCCGAGCAGGCGCGCGTCGAGCCCGAGCGCGGCGAAGCCGGCCGCCGCCGGATCGGACGGTCTCGAAGGCTGGTCGATCGTGGCGCGTGGATCGGTCATGGATGGCCAATGGTGCCTCACGTCGCCGGCGCGAGCGGCTCAAGCGGCTGCGCGGTGCCTATCAGTTTCGGACAAGCGAACGGCCTAGACTTGGAAAATGGAGCTCTCGCCCGAGGCGCGGCTGACGGCCGGCATCCTGCTGCTGAGCATCGTTGCCGTCCAATCGGGTGGCCTGTACATGTACGCCGTGCTGCGCAAGCGGGTCGCGCTGACGCCGTTCCAGCAGGCGTTCGCGCGGGCGGGCCATGCCCACGCCGGCGTGCTCGTCATCCTCAGCCTGATCATCCAGCTCTATGCCGATGCGGCGGCGCTTGACGGCGCCGTCGGCTGGCTCGCCCGCGGCGCCGTGCCAGTGGCGGCGATCCTGATGCCGGCCGGCTTCTTCTTCTCATCGATGGGGGAGGGCCGCACGGCACCCAACCGGCTGATCTGGCTGCTCTGGGCCGGCGCCGTGTCGCTGGCGCTGGGGGTCGTGGCGCTGGGACTCGGGCTGCTGACCGGCTGAGACTGGGTCAGCCGCTCACCTTGCGGCGAGCGGCTTGTGCCAGCGGATCTCGCTGAAGCGGGCGAAGTCTGTGTCGGCCGTTCGGCCGTTCGTTTCGGCGTAGCTAAACAGGGGAGTGCGGGCGGGGCATGATTGCCTTGATGACGGCCGGCGACGTGTGCTCCTTTCTGGACCTGATGGCCGGGCGCGCTATCAGAGTTTGGCTCGACGGCGGCTGGGCGGTCGATGCCTTGCTCGGTTCCCAGACCCGCCCTCACGGCGATCTGGACATCGTCATCGAGCAGCGCGACCTCGAGGAGGCCGTTGCCTCCTTACGGCACCGTGGCTACACCGACGTGCCGCGTGACGACACGCGAGCCTGGAACTTCGTCCTGGGCGACGACGCCGGCCACGAGATCGACTTCCACGTGGTCGTGCTCGATGAGCATGGACGCGGCATCTACGGGCCGCCGGAGAACGATGACTTCTACCCAGCGCAGGCATTGACAGGGCAGGGCACCATCGCCGGCCGATCGGTCGCCTGCACGTCGCCCGAGTGGCTCGTCTCGTCCCACACCGGATACGAGGTCGATGAGACGGACTGGCACGATGTCTCCGCCCTGTGCGCCAGGTTCGACCTACCGATCCCGGCCGAGTACCGACGCTTCACAGGGCAATAGCCCCGCGCGGAGGCACTGCTCCGCAAGAGAAGCGCTAGGCCAGGATCTCGACCGTGTCTGTGTCGTGGACGACGTGCTCCCGACCGACACGCTGGCCGTCGAAGCGCGCCGATGGCCCCCAGATGCGCGCGCCGCTGAAGGTCGCGCAGAGATCGCTGTGGACCCATCCGGCGACATCGGCCACCGTCGCACCCTCGGGCAGTGCCAGTGGCTCGGCGGCGGTCGAGCCGTTCGCGCGCAGCTGCACGCGAATGAGCCCGGTCAGCCGCCAGATCGCCTGGCGCAGCGCTTCGAGCGAATTGGGGTCGATGATCGACACCGGCAGCACCTGGAAGTCGCCAAAGGCCGCCCGCAGCCGGTCGAGCTCGTCGTTCGTCGCCTCGTCGGCGCGGGTGGCGGCCAGGATGGCCGGCTTGTCTATCTCGGCGGCTGCGACCTCCGCGCGCACGGTCAGCAGCTCGTCGGGCGGGTGGGCCGCGCGCGCGCAGTACACGATCGCGTCGGCCGAGCGCAACACGCCGAGCAGTGCCCGTCCGCCACCGCGGTCCTCCGATGCGCCGCCGATCAGCCCCGGGATCTCGACCAGCTGGAGGAGCACGCCGTTGATGCGCGTCAGCGCGGGCACCGGCCGCAGGGTGGTGAACGGGTAGTCGCCGGTCTTGATCTGGATCTCTGACAGCGCCTGCAGGATGGACGACTTGCCCACGTTGGGCGGGCCCACCAGCGCGATCTGCGCGGCGCCCTCGCGGCGCACGGCGATCGAATCACGATGGACGGCGCTCGATCGGACGCGCGTCTCCTCGATCTCAGCCAGCAGCGACTTGCGCAGGTCCGCATACGGCCCGTTCTTGTAGTCGGGCAGCTCGGCGATCAGCGCGCGCACCTCGCGGATCCGCTCCTTGCCCTCTTTGCCGGTCAATCGACGCTTCGCCACCTGGGCAAACGTCCGATGCGGCATCGGCATCTCTCATCTCCTTCGACGATCACGCAGGCGGGCACGAGCGCGCGCAGCACCGCTTCACCGGCGCTGGCGGCGTGCGTCCGTCCTGCCCCTTCCTTCGACGCGGTTAGCGGAAGGGGCCGATCAGCCGTTCTGTCTGGAGATGGTGGCGTACCAGGCGGCCCAGGCACGCGTCGCGAGATCGGTCATTGCGCGGCATAGGTTACACGCCGCGCTCACCGAGACTGCGCTCTACGGGCGCAATCTGTACGAGCTTATGTGAGATCAACTTCCACAGCCACATCAGCCTGCGACCAATAGAGTCGCCAACGCACTTCCGGGCTGAGGTGGAGCGGCAAACTCGGCGATAAGTGCCTGCCGTCACACTTGACGCGGCATGAATGACCACTATTCTGACCACATGCCTCTCAAAGTGACGGCCACCGAGGCGAAGGCGCGGCTGCTGGCCCTGCTCGACGACGCCGCGGCGGGCGAGGAGATCGAGATCACGCGCCATGGCCGGACCGTCGCCCGGCTCGTCCCGGCCGCCTCCGGGCACCGTCTTCGCGGCGCCTTTGCAGGGTCAGTCCGTATCGCCGATCCGGACGATGACCTGTTCACGGCGACCGACCCGGCCGACTGGGAGCTGGATTGACTACTGTCCTGCTGGACACGCACGCGCTGTACTGGCTGTCAGTGGACCCGTCGCGGCTGAGCGCGCGGGCTGATGATCAGATCCGCGCCGCCAACGAGCTGGCGGTCTCCGACATCACCTGGTTCGAGCTGGCACTGCTCGCGACACGCGGCCGGATCATCGTCTCGACCTCCGTTCAGGGCTGGCTGGAGGCACTCGCACGCGATGCCCGAAGTGTTCCGATCACGCCTGCCATTGCGGCGACCGCAGCAGCGCTACCCGAGGCCTTTCCGCGCGACCCAGCCGATCGGCTGATCTACGCCACCGCACTCGAGCGTGGCTGGCCGCTGCTCACTCGCGACCAACGGCTGCACGGCCATCGCGATCCCGATCCTGCCGTCTGGTGAGGCGACCGCGCTCGGTCATCGCCTACGCGGCACTCTGGATGGATGCCCTGTTATGCTTTACTCATGGAGCGTGAAGTAAAGGTGCGGCGTCGTCGAGGGACGACGCGCATCAGCAGCAAGAACCAGGTCACTCTGCCCACCGATGCCCTGGATCGGGCCGGCGTACGCGCGGGGGAGCGCATGCGCGCCGAGGTGCGGGCGCCGGGGGAGATCACCCTCGTCCGCTTGACCGACCCGATCGACGAGTTCGCCGGCGCGCTGACCGGCGCGTACCCGGACGGCTATCTAGACCAGCTGCGCCGCGAATGGCCTTGACCGTATTGGATGCCGGCGTCGTCATTGCCGTTCTCGACGCCAACGACGCGCATCACGTGGCTGCCCGGGCTGCGCTGCGCGAGGCATCGAGCGACGCACTCTTCCTGCCGGCCTCGGCGTACGCCGAGGTCCTGGTGGCTCCGCTGCGACGAGGGGATGGGGCGGAGGCGGTCGGTCACTTCCTCGATGCCGTGCCCATCTCAATCCATGACGCCAGTCGTGATATCGCCCGTCAGGCAGCCGAGCTGCGTGCTGCCCACGGCCAGAGCCTGCGACTGCCCGACGCACTGGTGCTAGCAACGGCAATGGTGCTCGGCGCCGACCGCGTCATCACCACCGACACCCGCTGGCCGCAGTTGCCCGTTGAAGTCGAGGTGCTCCAGAAGGCATCGTGACTGACGGTTTCGAACGTCGGGAACGCGTGATGACGGCACACGACGTCTACGCCTTCTTGGACTTGATGGAGGGGCTCGGGATCAGGATCTGGCTCGACGGCGGTTGGGCGGTCGACGCGTGCCTTGGGACGCAGACACGCCGTCACGGCGACCTGGACATCGTCATCGAGCAGCGTCACCTCGAGATGGCCGTGGCCGCGCTACGCCGATCGGGCTACACCGATGTGCCGCGTGACGACACGCGGCCATGGAACTTCGTCCTGGGCGACGACGCGGGTCATGAGATCGACTTCCACGTCATCGTCCTCGATGAAGACGGGCGCGGCATCTACGGCCCGCCGGAGAACGAAGACTTCTACCCGGCTCAGGCTCTGACAGGCGCGGGAAGTATCGCCGGCCGATCGGTCGCCTGCACCTCACCCGAGTGGCTCGTCTCATCCCACAGCGGATACGAGGTCGATGAGACGGACTGGCACGACGTGTCCGCTCTTTGCGCCAGGTTCGACCTGCCGATACCGGCCGAGTACCGGCGCTTCAGCATGCAGCACATGCGCTCGATGTAGATCCCAGACGCTCGGCGGTTGCCTTCCGCCGTCTTCTCAGGTCCTAGGACCGCTGCGGACCAGTACCAGCGTTCCGCGTGAGTACTGGGAGTTGCCGACGCACCGACGTCTAGCTGCACCCGCTGGTGGACCCGCAGTTCAGGCACTTGTAGCAGCTGCCGTTGCGGACCATGATCGAACCGCAGTCGGCGCAGGACGGGGAGTCGGCGCTGACGCTGAAGCTGACCTTGGTGCCGCCGCCCAGGTCGAGCGGCTTGACGGGCAGGGCCGAGCCGCCGTTGCCGTTGGCGTGGCCGTTGCCGTTGGCATGGCCGTTGGAAGGGACGGGGAGGTCGGTGCCGCCGGCCGGTGCCGGAGGAGGTTCGGCCGATCCGGTCGACGCTTTGGGCCCACCGGCCTCCCCGATGGCTGGAACTGTATCCGTTGTTGCGCCGGAGGGTGCGGCGAGCGCCACAGACGGCGTCGGAGCGTCAGCCGGCGGCTCGGCGACGCTCGACACGTCCTCGCGGCTGATGATGCCCAGCGCGTCGCGCTCGTCCTTTGACAGGAAGCGCGCGCCCATCCAGCGGAAGACGTAGTCCACGATCGACTTGGCGATCGGGATCTCGGCGTTGCCGGTGAAACCCGCCGGCTCGAAGCGGCTGTGGGCGAACTTGTTGACCAGGTCGCGCAGCGGCACGCCGTACTGGAGGCTGATCGAGGTCATCGTCGCCAGCGCGTCCATCAGGCCGCTGACGGTGCTGCCCTCCTTGGCCATCTTGAGGAAGATCTCGCCCGGCTGGCCGTCCGGATAAAGCCCGACGGTGATGTAGCCCTCGTGGCCACTGACCTGGAACTTGTGCGTGATCGCCCGCCGCTCATCCGGGAGGCGGCGCCGATAAGGCTTAGGCTCCCCAGCGAGCACAGCCTCTGCCGGCGCCGCGGCCCGGTCCGCAGTATTCGGGGTGGTTCCCTTGTCCTTCTTCTTGCCGGTCGAGAGCGGCTGGCTGCGCTTCGACCCGTCCCGATAGATCGCGATGGCCTTCAGCCCGAGCTTCCAGCCCTCCATGTAGACGTCGACGATGTCCTCCGGCGTGGCCGCCTCGGGCATGTTGACCGTCTTGCTGATGGCGCCCGAAAGGAACGGCTGGATGGCGCCCATCATCCGGACGTGGCCCATGTAGTGGATGCTGCGCTCGCCGTTGACCGGCTTGAAGGCGCAGTCGAAGACGGGCAGGTGCTCAGGCTTCAGCGCCGGGGCACCCTCGATCGTCTCGCGCTCGTTGATGTACCTGACGATCTCCTCGACCTGCTCAGGCGTGTAGCCAAGCTTCTGGAGCGCGGCCGGGACGGTCCGGTTGACGATCTTGAGGAAGCCCTCGCCGACCAGCTTCTTGTACTTGATCAGCGCGATGTCAGGCTCTACCCCGGTGGTGTCACAATCCATCATGAAGGCGATCGTGCCTGTCGGCGCGAGCACGGTCACCTGGGAGTTCCGATACCCGTGCTGCGTGCCCAACTCGAGTGCGGTATCCCAGGTGGACCGTGCCGCGTCGATCAATTCCCGCGGTGCCTCCGTCTCCGGAATGGCATACGCGGCGTCACGATGCTTCTTGATGACCCGGAGGAACGGCTTCTCGTTCTTCTTGTACTCAGCGAACGGTCCGCCGTGGTCGCGCGCGACGACTGCCGACTGGGCATACGCCTCGCCGGTCATGATCGCGGTCAGCGCGGCCGCATAGGCACGGCCGGCGTCAGAGTCGTAGGCCAGCCCGCGGCTCATCAGCAGCGCGCCAAGGTTGGCGTAGCCCAACCCGAGCGGGCGGAAGAGGTGCGAGTTGCGCTCGATCTGGGGCGTCGGGTAGCTGGCGTTGTCGACCAGGATCTCCTGCGCGGTGATCGTCAGCCGAGCGGCGTATCGGTACGCCTCGGCATCGAACTCGCCGTCCTCGCGCACGAACTTCATCAGGTTGAGCGAAGCGAGGTTGCAGGCCGTGTCGTTGAGGAACATGTACTCGGAGCACGGGTTGCTGGCGTAGATCCGGTCCGTGTTGGCGCTGGTGTGCCAGTCGTTGATCGTGCTGTCGTACTGGATGCCCGGGTCGCCGCAGATCCAGGCCGCGTCAGCCATCTTGCGCATCAGCTCGCGCGCCTTGTACGTGCCCGCGGGCGTGCCCTCGACCACTCCGTGTGTCGTCCAGTCCGCGTCGCGCTCCACGGCGCGCATGAAGTCATCCGTCACGCGCACCGAGTGATTGGCGTTCTGGAAGAAGACCGAGCCGTAGGCCTCGCCGGTGAACGACGCGTCGTAGCCCTGCTCGATCAGCGCCCAGGCCTTGCGCTCCTCGTTGGCCTTGGACTCGATGAAGTCCTCGATGTCCGGGTGGCTCACGTCGAGGATGACCATCTTGGCCGCGCGGCGCGTCGTGCCGCCTGACTTGACCACGCCGGCGAAGGCGTCGAAGCCCTTCATGAAGCTGACCGGGCCGCTGGCGATGCCGCCGCGGCTCAGGCGCTCCTTGCTGCCCCGGATCGGGGAGAGGTTGACGCCCGCGCCGGAGCCGTACTTGAAGAGCATCGCCTCCGTCTTGGCGAGGTCCATGATGGAGCCCATGTCGTCGCGCACCGAGTTGATGAAGCACGCGCTGCACTGCGGCTTCTCCTCGACGCCGACGTTGAACCAGACGGGCGAGTTGAAGCTCATCTTCTGGTGCACGAGCAGGTGCGTCAGCTCTGCCTTGAAGGTGGCCAGGTCGTCGTCGCTGGCGAAGTAGCGTTGGGTCAGCGCCCAGCCACAGATCGTGTTGACCACCCGATCGATCAGCTGCTTGACCGACCGCTCGCGCTGCGGGGTCCCGATATGGCCGCGGAAGTACTTGCTGACGACGACGTTGGTCGCGAGCTGGCTCCAGAACGCCGGGACCTCGATGTCCTTCTGCTCGAAGACGGTGCCGCCCGACTCGTTCTTGATCTCGGCCGAGCGCAGCTCCCAGGTGATCTCGTCGTAGGGGTGGACGTCCGGCGTCGTCCAGCGCCGCTCGAAGGTCAGACCCGTGGCGCCCTTGCCGGTGAACCGGCCGTCTGCGTCCAGCGCGCCGCTGGCTGGACCGAGCTGGGCATTGCGCGCGAGCACCTTGGTGCCGTCATCGGTGGTGGTTGTCGGCGCACTGCCTGCCGTTGCTCGGGCCATCTGCTGCTTCCTCTCCCATGTCGCTTGCCACCGCCTTGGGCTGTACCGGCGGCGCCTCTCCAATCCACTGAATCTAGATCGCCGGGGAGGGGCTGTCAAGGCCAAAACCACAACATCTGGTGGCTTGTGCCCAATTCGTACCACAACGCCTAGTGTTCGGCGCAAAGTCGTTGTGGGCAGCCGGTGGAGCGTCTGGGGACGGCCGGTGGACGGTCCTGCCTGGCACGTGTCGCACTCGGCGGTCGCGGATGCCGAGGCTCGGCCAGAGACGGAAAGTTCCGGCGGGCGACGCAAGGCCGGGCGGGTGACGCGAATCTGGTCGCGCTGCCGACCAAATGACAGGCAAGCAAGCTCGGGCGCCACGCCGGTGAGGCGTGGACGCAGGTCCAATGGGGGCATGAAGGCGCAGCTGCCGGCAGTCGTCATCGGAATCGGGTTGGGCGGCTTCTTTGACGGCATCGTGCTGCACCAGCTGCTCCAGTGGCACCACCTTGCGAGCAACGCCATTGCTCCCGACTCGGTCGAGCGTCTCGAGCTCAACTACTTCCTCGACGGGCTCTTCCACCAGGCCATGTGGCTGGTCACGGTGGCCGGCATCGGGCTGCTCTACTGGCAGCTGGCCGGTCCGCGACCCGCTCGCCGGCCCAGCCTGCTCGGCGGGGTGCTCGTCGGCTTCGGCTTGTTCAACGTCGCGGACTCGGTCGTCTTCCACTGGCTGCTCAACCTGCACAACATCCGGCCCGGTCCGGACTGGCTGCTGTACGACCTCGGCTACTTCGCCTGGGGCCTCGCAATGGTCGCGCTGGGCGGATGGCTGATTCGACGCGCCTGAGCTAAGTCTCGGCCGCGCGCGGACGGCCGCGGCGCGTTCGGCGAGGTGGTCCGGCGGGTGGCCAGCACGCCGCCGGTGCGCTTTCCGCCAATTCCCCAGCGAGCCGCGCTTAGCAAGAGAGTGGTCTGCCGCTGGGCCCTGCGGACGCCACATCCACGCTCGACCGGCCCGCGCACGAGCCCCGGCGGCCGCGTCACTTCGGGCTAAGCGCGGCGGTTTGTCGATCTGGTGGAAAGCGCGCTCCGGTGGGCACTCGGGCCGGCGCTCCGGTGGGCACTCGGGCCGGCGCTCCAGCGGGCCCCTGGGCTCGCGCCACGGCCCCTACGGCATCGGCACCGCGAAGGTGTCGCACTCGGCGGGCTCGCCGCCACGATAGCCAACGCCGAACCAGCGCTGGCGCTGCTCGGAGGAGCCGTGCGTCCAGTTCTCCGGCGTGACCCGGCCGCCGGCCTTGGACTGGATGCGGTCGTCGCCCACGGCGGCCGCCGCGTCGAGCGCCTGCGCCACCTCGGATTGGGTGAGTGGCTCGATCAGCTCCGTGTCCACCGCGTTGGCCGCCCAGACACCCGCGAAGCAGTCAGCCTGGAGCTCGATCCGCACGGCCGCGCTGTCCGGCCCCGTGTCGCCGTCGCGCGCCTGGCCCAGCGTGCCTTCGATGTTCTGGACGTGGTGGCCGTACTCGTGGGCCAGCACGTAGGCCACCGCCAGCGGCCCGCCCTCGGCGCCGAACTGCGTGCGCAGCGTCTCGAAGAAGCCCAGATCCAGATAGATGTTCCGGTCGGCCGGGCAGTAGAACGGCCCGACCCGCGAATCGGCTGCGCCGCAGCCGGTCTGCACCACCCCATCGAAGATCGTCGTCTGCGCCGGCTGGTAGCTCGCGCCGCGCGCCGCGTACTCGCCAGTCCAGTAGTCCTGGATGCTGTTGACGAAGCCCACGATCGCGCAGTCGAGCCGTCGATTTGCGTCCTCGCCAGTCCGGCACTCCCGCTCGAGCGTGTCGCCGCCACGGGCGTCCTCCATCGGGTAGGCGCCAAACCCGGAGCCGCCACCACCGCCGAGCATCCCGTCAAGCCCGCCGCTCATCACGAACACCAGCAGCAGCAGGATCAGGATGCCGCCGATGCCACCGCCGATCGGCAGCGGCAGGCCCATCCCGCCGCCGCCTCGGCTGCCGCCGCCACCCAGGCCGCCGGGCAGCCCGAAGCCGCGCATGCCGCCGCCGCCGCGACCGCGCAGATCGCGCACCTGGCCGGGGTTGAGTCGGGCGCCGCGCCGAAAGGTCATTGGCGCAGATGGTGGCGCGGCATGGCGCGGCCGGCCAATGCCGGGTGGCGCCGCGGGCCGATCAATTTCCTCTAAAGCGGGCCGGCCTACCGCCGCGCGCTACCAGGCACGAAGTAGAGTGACGGCTGACATCCGTCCGATTGAGGGAGACCGCACGATGGCCAAGTTCCTGTTCATCGGCAACTACACCGCCGAGGGCGCGCGCGGCGTCATCAAGGATGGAGGCAGCAAGCGCCGGGCGGCCGGCGAGGCCGTCCTTCGATCCGTCGGCGGCAGCGTTGAGGCTTTCTACTTCGCGTTCGGCGCTGACGACTTCTACCTCATCGCGGACATGCCCGACAGCGCCTCCGCAGCCGCAGCGAGCATGGTGGTCGCAGCCTCGGGCGCGTTGTCGCTCAAGACGGTCGTCCTGCTGACCCCCGAAGAGATCGACGCGGCGGCCGGCATGTCCGTCTCGTACACCCCGCCCGGCGGCTGACCATGGCGGTCCACGTCAAGAGCCTCGATGCGCCAGAGGCGACTGAGGAGTACGACGGCGACGGCGTAGCCGAGGCGGTCCAGATAGGCGACTCCGTCGTCTGGCGCTCGCGGCTGCGACCCGGCTGGAGCTGGGAGCGCAACGCCAAGCCACGCGTTGGCGCTGACTTCTGCCCGGCCTGGCACCGCGAGTACGTCGTGGCCGGCCGAATCCTGTACCGGCTCGAGGACGGCAGCAGCGTCGAGGGCAAGGCCGGCGACTACCTGGTCATCGAGCCCGGCCACGCGGCCGAGGTGCTGGGCGACGAGGAGTGCGTGCTGCTCGACTGGTACGGCGCCGATCCCGACGCGGAGGCCCACGCGGGCCACGACCACTAGCCGACCGCGACCGCCGAGCCGACGCTGGCCCCGAGCAGCAGCGGCCGCCCGAGACGGTCGTGGTACTGCGGCCGGAAGCGGACGAGGTCGTACATCGACCCGACATCGACCTTGCGCGGGTTGCCCGGCTCGGGGATCGGCACGTGCGCGTACTTGCCGTCGACGATGGCGATCATCCGGCCCGTCACGCCGCCGTCGCGGATCAGGTCGACGGCGATGTTGGCGAAGGTCATGGCGACCATCTGGTCGAGCGAATCGGCCTCGCCTGAGCGCAGGTCGTAGGTCAGCTCGGAGTTCACGGCCTCCTCGCCGGTGCGCTGCTTGATCTGCTCGGCCAGGGCGAAGCCGACGTCCACCTTGCGCCGGTGCCCGTACGCGTCGGCCTCGCCGAACTCGGCCAGCTCGCCGCCCTGCCAGATCGCGCCCTCGGAGGCGATCACGATCGCGTAGCGCGACGGGTTGGCGCGCTTGTCCTCGATGAGCACGTCGAGCAGCCGCTCAAGGTCGAACGGCGCCTCCGGGATGACGCACCGGGCCGACGTCACGTACGCGGTGTAGAGCGCGCTGAACCCGGCGTCGCGGCCAAAGATCCGGAACACGCCGATCCGCTCGTGCGAGCCGAGCGTCGAGCGCTGGCGGTTGATCGCGTCCTTGGCGCGGGTGATGGCCGTCGAGAAGCCGATGCAGTACTCGGTCCCCTGGACGTCGTTGTCCATCGTCTTGGGGATCGCGATCAGCGGCACGCCGTGGCCGTCGAGCACCTTCGAGTACGACAGCGTGTCGTCGCCGCCGATGGTCACCAGGTAATCGAGCCCGAGCGCCGAGATGTTGTCGAGCACCATCGGCGTCAGGTCGTACAGGTCGTCTGATGTCTGGTAGCGGCCGGCATCGCCCGCGGGCAGGTGGACCGGCAGCCGATGCGTCCGTGTCTTAGACGGGTTGGTGCGTGACGTGTGGAGCATCGTGCCGCCGGTGCGGTCGATGGTCCGCGTGTTGTTGCGGTCGAGCCGGATCAGGTACTCGCGGTCGAGCTCCGGCCCGGGCCGCATGTGGGTCAGGCCCTCCCAGCCGCGCCTGATGCCGATCACCTCGCAGCCGATCTCGGTGGCGTTGTAAACGACGCTCTTGATGACCGAGTTGAGGCCGGGCACGTCGCCGCCGCCGGTGAGGATGCCGATGCGTCGAGCCTGGGGCATGTCGAGACTCCTTGGCCTAGAGCCCGCTGTAGGCGTGCAGGCCGCTGAAGAAGAGGTTGCCGAAAAGCGTGAAGAGGACGGCGCCGAAGCCGATGACCAGGATCAGCGCCGACGGCCGGCCGGCCCAGCCCTTCTGGTTGCGCGCGTGCAGGTAGACGGCGAAGATCAGCCACGTGACCAGCGCCGAGGTCTCCTTGGGGTCCCAGCCCCAGTAGCGGCCCCACGCGATGGAGGCCCACCACGAGCCCAGCACGATCATCGTGGCGAAGATCGGGAAGCCGATGATGACCGAGCGGTAGGCGACCTCGTCGAGCACCTTCGCCGGCGGCAGCCACGAGACGCGGTTCTCGCGGCCCTGGACGAGATAGCCCACCGCGGCGCCGAAGCTGACCGCGAAGATGCCGTAGCTGAGCATGGCCATGCCGACGTGGATCGTCAGCAGCGGGGGGTTGTCCAGCGCCGGCACGAGCGGGCTGATCTCCTGCGGCAGGCTGAACGCATAGACCGCCAGGAAGAGGGCCACGCCAATGGGCAGGAAGCCGATCGCCCGGATGGGGTAGCGCCGGCCGAGCAGCAGGTAGGCGAGCAGGATGCCGAAGGCGAAGGCGATGCTGAACTCGTACATGTTGCCCCACGGCCCGCGGCCGACTAGGACGGCGCGAACGAGCATGCCCAGCCCGATGAGCACGAAGGACGCCCAGGCGAAGGCCTGGCCGGTGCTGCCGGCCGGGGTCGGCTGCGTCCCTTGGACGGGGACCGTGGCGCTGCCTCCACCGGCCGTGGCGCCCGCGCCGGCAAGCGTCAGCGCGCGCCCGACGGTGCGTCGGCCCTGGGCGAGCAGCGTGGTGTGGATGACCAGCAGCAGGAATGAGATGCCGAGGGTGATGCTGCCCACGTCGATCAGGTAGTAGGACAGCTTGGCGAGAGGCATAAGGTCAGCTCCGGCTCAAAAGGTCAGCTCCTGCCCAAGGGGGTCAGCTCCGGCTCAAGCGATTGCCGCGCCACCCTCCGGCGGTCGGCCGCGGCGGCGCACGGTCACCGGTGCCAGCGACGCACCGAGCTGGTAGCGGGTTCCGCACACGCGGCACAGCTGCTGGCTGGCGACGCGGGTGTTGTCGTCGACCGGGCAGCGGACGAGCAGCTCCCCATCGTCGACGGTGCAGCTTCGGGCAGTGGCCGGGAAGATCAGCCGATGCTCGGGGCAGTAGGGCACGTTCGGCGGGTAGGCCGGCATGCCGCCGTCACCGACCGGGGCGACCGTGGGCTCCGGCTCCTCGAGCTTGACCCTTGGCCGGCGCGCGGTCACGAGGTGGTACAGCCAGTACAGAGCCAGCAGGCTCAGGATCGGCCCCGTCACGCCCAGGATGACGAAGATGGGCAGCAACCCGATGAGCCCGCTCCAGTCCGGCAGCAGGATCGTCGACAGCCAGTCGAGGAACGCGGTCCATGGGTCGGTGGGCTGTTCCGGCACGCGTCAATGATAGGCCGACGGCGCGGCGGGGGCTCAGGCGGCGGCTGGTCGGGCGCGTCAGGACCTGCCGTCGCGGTTGCTGCCGCCTCGCCCCGTCGCGGCGCGCGCCAGTGCCGCCGCGCCGATGCCTGACGCAACGGCGGCGATCGCGGTCATCAGCGGCGTGGGCGGCGGCGCGGGTTGCCCTTCTTGCGCGTAGCCCCCCGACCGGGCCGCCAGGCGGGGCGCTCATCGTCGTCCGGCGCGCCCTCTGCCGGCACGGCCGGGCGCGGGTCCGGCCCCGCGCGCCGCGGCCGGAGCAGCTCCTGCAGCCAGACCAGCCGCCGGGCGCGGCAGCCGGCAGTGGTCACTCGGTCACGCAGAGCGCGGTCGTCGCTGATCACCACCACGCCGGCTCGGCCGACCGGCGAGTGGGCCGTCGCCAGCTGGACGATCAGGTCATCAGCCGACTGCGAGCGGGCGTGGCGCAGCTCGAGCCGCGGGCCGACCCTGTTCATCGATGAGCTGCCCGGCGCCGCGTGGCCGTCGAGCACGACGATCGTGTGCACCGGCGCCGGGACCGCCGACTGGAGGCGCGCCAGCAGGCCGCGCACCGGCCCGCTGCCGGCCGAGCCTGATTCGCGATGGAGCAGGTTGTTGCCATCGACCAGCAGCAGCTCGACGCCGGCGAGGCGGTCGCTCGGG
Source organism: Candidatus Limnocylindrales bacterium (assembly GCA_035553915.1). Lineage (GTDB taxonomy): Bacteria > Chloroflexota > Limnocylindria > Limnocylindrales > CSP1-4 > JALYGJ01. Next base: position 42,751 of record DATMJK010000073.1, read on the forward strand.
CTCACTGCCCTACCATCGGCGCGTGCTCCTGCTCGTCGACCTTGATGGCGTCGTCTACCGCGGCGCCGTGCCCGTGCCCGGCATGTCCGAGCTGCTGCGCGCCCGCGTGGCCGCCGGCGATCGGGTGATGTACGTGACCAACAACTCGCGCTCGCATCGCGACGAGTATCACGCCCGGCTGGCTGCGATGGGCCTGCCGCTTGACGATCGCTCGATCGTCACCGCCGCGCGAGCCACGGCGGTGCTCGTGGCTGAGCTCGAGCCGCGGCCGGGCAGGGTGATGTACATCGGCGGGCCGGGCCTGGCACGCGAGCTGGAGGACGCCGGCCTTGACGTCGTCGGCCCGACAGAGGAGGGGCTGGCGGCCGCACCAGACGTGCTGGTGGTGGGCGTCGACTTCGATCTTTCCTACGAGCGTCTCAGCGTCGCCGCCGAGGCGGTCCGGCGCGGTGCCCGCTTCGTGGCAACCAACCGCGACCCGGTCTACCCGGCCGCTGAGCGGCTGACCGCCGGCGCCGGCGCGATCGTCTCGGCCATCGCCACCGCCAGTGGCCGCCAGCCGGAGCTCGTCGTGGGCAAGCCCGAGCCGCGGCTGTTCGAGGCCGCCGCCGAGCAGGCCGGCGTGCCCGTCGCCGACGCGGTGGTCATCGGCGACAACCTGCTGACCGACATCGGGGCGGCGCGGGCAGTCGGCGCGCGCTCGGTGCTGATGCTGACCGGCGTGACGACGCGCGCCGATGCCGAGGCGGCGCCGGCCCGCCAACGCCCGACCGCCATTGCTGCCGATGCCGGTGAGCTGGCCGCGCGGCTGGAGGAGCTGGCGCGCGCCTAGCCGGTTGCAGGCAGGCCTTCAGTCGCCGCGAAGGCCTCGAAATCCGCGATCAGCCGCGCGCGCAGCGCTTCCTCGCGGTGGAGGAACGCCACGCGCAGCGCGTGCAGGTTGATCGACCACAGCTCCCCAACGCTCAGCCCGAGCACGCGATGGGCGCGCTCGTACTCGCGCACCAGCGTCAGGCCGCTGACGGTGCGGTCGTCAGTCGACAGCGTGACCGGCACGCCCGCTCGGTAGAGGTAGGGCAGAGGATGGTCAGCCAGGCTGGGCACGATCGCTGCCTGGACATTGCTCGTCGGGCACAGGTCGAGGGTCACGCCGCGCTCGCGCAGCAGCGCCATCAGCTCCGGATCGTCAGCGGCAGGGGTGCCGTGCGCGATGCGCGACGGCTCGACCGATTCGAGCGCCCGCTGGACCTGCGCCGCGCCACCCCACTCGCCGGCGTGGATGGTGATGCCCAGCCCCCCGGCCCGCGCCGCCTCGAACGCCGCGCGGTGGGGCTCCGCGTCCGGGAAGTCAGCCTCGCGGCCGGCGAAGTCGAAGCCGACCATGCCCCGGTCAGCGAAGCGGACCGCCTCCCGCGCGACGGCCAGGCTGGTCTCTGGCGGGTGCGAGCGCAACGCCACCGCGATCAGCCGTACCTCGATGCCGGCCGCGTCCATGCCGCGCCGCGCGCCGTCAGCCACGGCCCCGATCGACTCCTCCATCGTCAGCCCGCGCTCCAGGTGCAGCGCCGGCGCCCAGCGGATCTCGGCATAGCGCGTCCCATCCGAGGCGATGTCGAGCACCAGCTCGTGGGTGATGCGCTCGATCGCGGCTCGGTCCTGCATGATCGCGATCGGCAGGTCGAAGGCGCGCAGCAGGTCGGCCTGGTCGAGGCACTGCTCCGGCGCCGTCAGGCGCCCGGCCATGGCCGCAACATCGGGGATCCCACTGGCCAGCCCGCGCTCGCGGGCAAGCTCGAGCGCCGTCTCCGGCCGCAGCGAGCCGTCGAGGTGCAGGTGCAGCTCGGCCTTGGGCATCCGGTCCAGCAGGCCGGCCTCGTCGTCATGCAAGTGCATCGGCTCCCTCGTGCTCGCTCGTCGGCGGGACCTTGGCCGGCCGGCGGATCAACCGATCGTACGGCAGCGGAGTGCACCGGACTGACCCTAGACTCGGCGCCTGATGACGTCATCGCCGTCGCTCTCGGGCCAGCTTGGCCAGCTGCTGTCCTCATCGCGCGTGCGCCGCCAGATGGTCTGGACGGCCGTGCTCGTGCTGGTCGCCCTTGGCGGGGCCGGACTCGCGACCGCCGCTGACCGCCAGCCGACTGACGAGACGCGGCCCGAGCTGACCTGGCGGGCCGAGCAGGTCGGCCGGCCGTGGATCCAGTCCATGGCCTCCCAGCTGTTCGCGGTCGAGGAGGAGCTGGGCACGCTCTCAGGTGCCGGCCGCGAGGCGCTGGTCAGCCTGCCCGGGCTCGACCCGGCCCAGATCGAGGCGGCCCTGGCCGAGGGTGACGCCTCGAGCCGCCGGCTGGAGGAGCTGCTCGTGTCGCTGATGGACATGCGCGACCAGCAGCTCGAGGACGTGCAGGACGGCCGCCTCAGCCTGGCCAGCCAGGAGCTGCTGGCGGCAATTGACGAGGCGATCGCGGTCGCCGATCCGGTGCCGCTGGTGTGGGAGGACATCGCCGCCGACGCGCGCCGCGTGACCCAGCTGCTCGACGCGCTGGTGCGCCACGACAGCCTGGTCTTCCGGGCCACGACGGCCGGCCGGCAGGAGCGCTTCAGCCAGGCGCTGGAGCTGCTCGACCAGGCCGACGAGCCGCTGGCTGACGCGCAGGCGCTGCGCGACCAGCTGGCCGAGTACGCCGACGTCGACACGCTCGACGAGCTGCTGCGCCGCTATGCCGAATATGACGCCGCGCTGTACGCGCTGTACGACGAGATCCTGCGCAGCGGCACGCAGGACAGCGACGAGGTGCGCCGGCTGCTGGAAGAGGTGGAGCGTGCCCAGGACGCGCTGCCGGCAGACACCTCGGCGCTGCGCATCGTCGTCGCCGAGGCCGCGGGTCCGGCCGTCGCCGAGGGCCTGATCACGATCGAGGAGGCACGGGGCGTGATCAGCGACGCGGTCGGCCTCGTTCCCTGACGACCGGCACGTGACGGACGTGGCGCCGATGCTGGCCGCAGTCGCCGGCGCCGCCCTTGGCCTGGCCGCCGACCGCCTGTCCGTCCGCTGGCCGGCGCACGAGCAGGGCTACCGGCCGCGCGGGATTGACTGGCGGACTCTCGTCGTCGTCGCAGCCGGGGCGGCGATCTTCGGCGCCCTCGTCGTTCGCTGGAGCGAGCCGCGCGAGCTGGCGATCCTGCTCGTCTTCGCCGCGGCACTGGTGGTCCTGCTCGCAACCGACCTCGACCAGAAGATGCTGCCCGACCTCGTGACCCTGCCGCTGGTGGGCCTTGCCGGCGTCGTGCTGCTGCTCGGCTGGTCGCCGCTGCTCGCCGATCGTGAGATGGCGCTGCTCAGCGGCCTCGGCGCGGGTGTCGGTGCCCCACTCCTGCTGCTGCTCAGCGATCGGCTGCTGGGCGGGGACCTGGGCGGCGGCGACGTAAAGCTCGCCGCGGCGATCGGCCTGCTCGCCGGTGCCAGCCGCATGTTCGCCGGCTTCCTTGGCGCGAGCCTCGGCTTTGCGCTGGTCCTGCTGGTACTGATGGCGGCCGGGCGTGTGGGCCGGCGGACTGCGGTGCCCTTCGGTCCGGTGCTGGTCGGCACCGCCTTCATAGCCATGTTGGTGCACTGAGGAAACGGAACCCGCTCCAAACCGTTGACCCGGCCCATGCGCGCTTCCCAAGATCGACCCATTGGTTGGAGCAGCGGCGCGCCAGCGCGACAGCACCGGCCGGCCAGGTGGGGAGCGCAGCCGATTGGATCGCTATCGACGGGCCGCGCTTCTGGTCGCACTGCTCGTCAGCGCAGCCCTGGGCGCAGTCCCGGCCGCGGCGGATGACCCGCTCGGCGGCAGGTGGCATTGGCCGGCTGAAGGACGGCTGACGCAGCACTTCGGCTGTACCGGCGCGAAGACCAACGGGCGCCACGACCGCTGTGCCCATTACCACGCCGGAATCGACATCGCCAATCGCGGCGCCACGCCGATCCGTGCCGCGCGCGCCGGCGTGGTGCGCTTCGTGGGCTACAACCGCCACGACCCGCCGGGCAAGCAGGCCTGGATCGTGATCCTCGACCACGGCAATGGCGTCCGCTCGTGGTACGCCCACCTCAAGCCACGCGTGGCGCCCGGCGCACGGCGCGGCCAGCGCGTCGCGGCGGGCGACGTGATCGGCTACATGGGCGCGACCGGCCGCGCCACCGGCGTGCACCTGCACTTCGCCGTCCAGCACCGCGGCAAGTTCGTGGACCCGATGCCGCTGCTCGGTAAGCGTGACCGCGACGACGATAGGCAGAAGCCGCGACCGTCGCCCAAGCCTCGGCCCAGATCGACGCCACGGCCCGCGCCCACGGCCGAGGCGCCGCGACCAACGACCGCGCCGGAGAAGCCACGCGAGGCCGCCCGACCCGACCGCCCGCGCCGCACACATCGGCCCGAGCCGACGCCGACCCTCGAGCCAACACCGACACCGACCCTGGAGCCGATTCCGACCTGGGAGCCGACGCCGCCACCGACCCCGACCCCGACCATCGAGCCGACCCCGACCATCGAGCCGACGCCCGTCGTGAGCACCTACGTCCAGCACGTGATCGTGCGTGCGCCGCTCATCTGGCTGCCCACCGCCGGTGACACCGCGCAGCCGGAGCTCCGACCGCGGCTGGGCGGGCAGTAGCGGTCCAGCACCGCCGGTCGGGCATCCGGGCGGGTGTACGATCGGGGCGTGAAGAGGGTCCTCGCGATCGTTCTCGCCGGCGGCGAGGGGGAGCGCCTGTCGATCCTTTCGGCGCTGCGCGCCAAGCCGGCCGTGCCCTTCGCCGGCAAGTACCGGATCATCGATTTCACGCTCAGCAACTGCGTCAACTCGGACATCGACAACGTGCTCGTGCTGACCCAGTACAACCCGCGCTCGCTGAACGATCACATCGGTGCCGGCCGGCCGTGGGATCTCGATCGCAACAAGGGCGGGATCAGCATGCTCCAGCCGTACATCGCTCGCGGGCGGCCGTCCGAGTGGTATCGCGGCACCGCTGACGCCGTGCTCCAGAACCTGAACGTGGTCCGCCAGTTCGCGGGCGACATCGTGCTCGTGCTCGCCGGCGACCACATCTACAAGATGGACTACGGGCCGTTCGTGCAGGCCCATCGGCGGCGCCGGGCGGACGTGACCGTCGCCGTGCAGCAGGTGCCCATCGGCGACGCGCATCGCTTTGGCATCCTCGCCCTGGGCGACGACGACCGCGTGGCCGAGTGGCAGGAGAAGCCCAAGCAACCCAAGAGCGACCTTGCCAGCCTGGGCATCTACGTCTTCTCCAAGAAGTCGCTCGAGGCGTGGCTCGACGAATCGCTGACCGACTTCGGGCGCGACGTCATCCCGGCCATGCTCGACGGCGGGGCGCGCGTCTTTGGCTACCGTTTCGACGGCTACTGGCAGGACGTGGGCACGGTCCAGTCGTACTGGCAGGCGCACATGGAGCTGCTCGATGAGCATCCGGGCCTCGACCTGTACGACCGCGACTGGCTGATCCACACTCGCTCAGAGGAGCGCGCGCCGGCGCGCATCGCGCCGACGGCGAACGTGCACCGCTCGCTGATCAGCCACGGCTGCCAGGTCTGGGGCACGGTCGAGCGTTCGGTGCTGTCGCCCGGTGTGCGCGTCGATCCCGGCGCCGTGGTGCGCGACTCGATCATCATGTTCGACACCGTCGTCCGGGCCGGCGCGGTCGTTGACCACGCGATCATCGACAAGGAGGTCTCGATCGGGCCGAACGCGGTCGTTGGCCATGGTTCCGACTTCGACACGCCCAATCGCTCAGAGCCCGAACGGCTGAACACCGGCATCACCGTCGTGGGCAAGCGCGCGGTGATCCCCAACGGCGTGCGTCTCGGGCGCAACGTCAAGGTCGGTGAGCGCGTCCGCGCGGCAGACTTCGGCGGCCGCCGCTCGATCGCCAGCGGCGGCACCGTCGAGGCGCGGGCTGAGACTGGGCGCGCGGCCAAGGCGGGGCGACCGCCGGCTGCCGGCGCGTCCGCCGCTGACGAGCCCGCGCTGCCTGCCTCTGCCGCCGGAGGCGGGCGCTGACCCAGGAGTGCCGGCCGGCCGACATCGAGCGCTGGCTGAAAGAGCTTGGCCTGGTGCCGGTGGAGCGCGCCGACCGCGACGGCGTCCATTCGTGGGACCTGCTGCTCGACGGCCGTGTCCGGCGCGGAGTCCGGCTGACGCTCATCCTGGCGCCCGGCTTGGCGCTCTTGGCCTGGGTCCACTACGCGCCGCCCTTGACCGACGCAATCCGGCGCACGTATCGCCAGATGCTGCGCTGGAACGACGAGCTGCCGCTGGTCAAGTTCGCGCTGGGCGACGAGGAGCGGCCGGTGCTCACCTCCGAGCTGGCCGCGCAGGCGATCAGCCGCGACAGCCTGGGCCTGACGATCGCCCGGCTGCTGGCGGTATGCGACCTGCTCTACACCGAATCAAAGGTCTGGGCCGAGCGCGTCAAGGGCGACAGGGCGAGCGCCGGTCCGGGCGGCGCGCAGCTGATCGAGCGTTACGCCACGGATCTGGGCGAGCTGGCTGAGTCGGCGGAGGAGCCGACCGAGGATGCCGAGGGCGGGAGGGACTTCTGATATCTGCCCAGCCGGCCGACCCCAGCCGCGCTTGACCCGCTGACCGGGCCCGAGCTCCTGACATCTGCCCAGCGGGCCGACACTACGGGCGGTTGGTGGACCATCACGGGGCGAGCTTCTGACAATTGGTCAGCCGGACGACGTTATGCGGCTGTCTGGTGTCAGAAGTTGATCCACTCGCGGCCGCCGGCGTGCGGATGAGCGTGGCGCGTGAGGTTTTCAGCGCCGGAACCGCCCGCGGATCGGCGTAGCGTTGGCCGGCTGGTCAATTGTCACAACGTGGGACCAAGGCCAAGCCGCCGGTGCAGGCCCGGCCGTTGCGGCCTACTCGGCCTCGTCCTCGTGTTCTTCCTCCTCGTCCGGCTCGACCGGCTGCTGCGTCCGCCGGGCGACCCACAGCCGGTGCTCACGGCCGACCGCCTCCTCGGCGTCCTGGACCGTCTCGGCCAGCTGCTCCTCGCTGCTGATGCCCTCGGCCATGGCGGAGATGAGTAGCAGCTCCTGGAGCGCTGAGCCGTACGCTCGGGCAAGCTCGTCGAAGCGGTTGAGCTGCGACCAGGCGGTCATCGCGACGGCGACCGCGCCGAGCAGCGCCATGATGCGCAGCACGTCGACGCCCTCGACCAGCGCCAGCAGCGCGGCGCCGGCGGCGGCGATCTGGAAGGCGAGTGACAGCCAGAAGGCGCGTGCCGCCGAGCGCGAGCTGGCCGTGCTGCGCCGGCGGTACCACTCGGCCTGGTCGAGGATGCGCTGGGCGACGTAGTAGTCGCGCCGATGGTCCAGGTCCAGCGCGCGCACGGCGCGCATCTGCTCGGTGATCTGCTGCGGCCGCTCTGGCAGCCGATCAGTGGCCTGGCGGAAGCCGCCGCGCCGGCGGAGCATGGTCGCGATGTCAATGCCCAGCTGCCGATCGGCGTCGGCGGCGTCGTAGGGCGCGACGCGCATCATGTAGCGCCAGACCTGGCTCTTGACCGTCTCGGCCAGTGCCCGGCCGGCGAACCAGTCGGTGTCAAAGCCGCTCGAGCGGTTGACCAATTTGACGACCATGCTGGCCAGAAAGGCCAGCGCAACGACGGCAATGATCACCGTCGTCCGGGTCTCGTCGGTCAGCCCGAGCAGCGGCTGGAACGAGGTCACCAGCAGGGCGATCACGAGGCCGACCGTCGACAGCCCGATCTCGGCCAGGGACAGCCGGCGATGGATCCGCTGGCCGCGCTTGGCAGCCTCGGATGCGGCGACGTAGATCGCCGGGTAGTCCGCCCCGGCCATGCGCCGAGAGGCCGCAGAGACCGAGGGAGCCTCGACGGACGTGGAGCCTACCGCGTCCGGACCGCGGCCAATTCCAGAGAGCAGCTCGCGCAAGCGCTTGGCCAGGCCGGCCGGGCCTGCCTGCAACGGATACGCCTCGATGCCCGTCCGCTTGGCCAGCAGGTCCGCGCTGCGTCCGCTGCCGCTGATGGCGATGACCGGCCAGCCCGCCTCGGCGCAGTCGAGCGCCTCGGACATGGCCACCGGTCCGCCGTCGACCACCACCGCCACTACCGGTCGCTCGCCGGCCAGGGTGCGGGCAACGTGGAGCAGCCATGGCGACTCGGCGCCCCAGTCCTCGCCGGGGACGAGCAGGACCACGCTGTGATGCGGTTCGAGCCGCGTCGAGCCGTCCGCGCCGACGAGCTGGGCCACGTCAGCCTTGGCCAGCGGCGCGACCCCGACCAACGGCAGGTCGACGCCGAGCTCTGACCGGGCGCGGCCCGCCACGGCCATCACGCCGGCGTCCGTGCCGCCGTCCACGATAGCCGCGCCGACGGCCGCCGCGGCGGCCACGACGCCATCGCGAACGACCGGCAGCAGCGCCTCCGCCAGGTCAGCGTCGAGCCCGCCCGCGCCGCCGATCAGCACGATCACCGGCCCGGCATGCCGGATGCCCGCGCCGTCAAGGACGCGCGGCAGGTCAGCCGATCGCTCAATCGTCGCGACTTTGGGCCCGCCGCCTGTCATAGCATGGGAGTCTAAGCACCCGGCAAGGGGCACTTTCGGGCGAGGAGGGAAGAGCACGGACGGGACGAAGGCCAATGGGCTGACCGGCGCGCCCGGCGCGACCGGCAGGAGCGGCTCGTCGCCGGCGCGCGACCTGTTCATCTCGTACAGCTCGGCTGACCTGGCGGTGGCGCGCGAGATGCGGCGCTATCTCGAGCAGTCCGGCTACTCGTGCTGGATGGCGCCCGACGACGTCCGCGGCATGGACCCCTGGGCGGAGCAGATCCTGGAGGCGATCGAGGGCTGCCGGGTGATGGTCGTGCTGCTCTCGGCCAACGCCAATGCCTCGCGCCACGTATCGCGCGAGGTCAATCTCGCGCTCGGCCGGGGCAAGGCCATCCTGCCGGTGCGCATCGAGGAGGTGCCGCCAGAGGGCGCGCTCGAGTACCTGCTCTCGCTCGTCCAGCGCGTCGATGCTTTCCCGCCGCCTTTCCGCACGCATCTCGAGCAGATCCAGGCGCACCTGGCAGCGGTCCTCGCTCAGCCGATCGAAGCCAGCGTGGCGACGCCACGCTCGGCTGGCCAGCGCCGGCGCCGGCCGACCGTCAACCCGATGCTTGCCGCCGTCGGCGGCGCTGCGCTGGGGGCGGCGATCCTGCTCAGCCTGGTCTTCTGGCCGCGCGCCGATCCGGGCGCCACGGCGGGCAGCCCCGGCCCGACCGCGACCAGCCCGGCGCCGACGGGCGTGTCGCGCGTGCCCATCCGATCGTTCGATGACCTCAGCGCGGCGCTGACCGCGCAGCTCGTGACGCGGGATGGCCCGGCGAGCTACGCCGAGTACGTGCGCCGAGCGGACAACACCGGCCAGCTCGAGACCGAGCTGCCGGCCGAGTGGAACGACCTCAGCGGCATCACCTTCGTCGACCCGAGCGGCACGCCGGTCGGCGTGATGATCGCGGCCTCGACCGACCTCAGCCGGATCTACCAGGCGTTCGACACGGCCGGCTTCTTCGTTGGCGGCAGCTCGGACGCTGCGCCGACCTTCGACAGCGACGCGTTCCTCGAGCTCCTCCGGCCGAACTTCGTCCAGTCCTGCCTGCTCGCCGGCCGGCACGAGGTCGACCTGCGCCAGGTCGACGGCACGCACCTCGTCGGCGACTTGGTCGTCTGGCGCAGCTGCCGTGGCAGCGCGACGCTCATCGTCCAGGCCGGCCTGCTGCGCGGCGACGGGCTCGTCGCCTACCAGCTGGACATGCGCGCCAACCGGCCCGCGGACGTGGCGGCCATCCGCCACGCGCTGGAGCGGCTGCGCGTGCTGGTGCCGTTCATCGTGACCCCGGGTGGGGCACCCGCGACGCCGACGCCCGGCCCGCCGGGCTGAATCGGGCTGCTACACTCGCCCGCCCGATGAGCGCCAGCCGCCGACCCGCACCTTCCACGGCCATCCTGTCCGGCGATTCGGCGGATGTCTACTTCCGCCGCGCGAGCGAGATCCTGGCCAGCGCCGATCTCGACCCGATGGTAGTGATGGAGATCTTCTCGCGCCGCGAGGGCGTGCTGTGCGGCATCGACGAGGCGAAGACGCTGCTCGCCCACGTCCTGGCCACCGAACCTGCCGACTCACTCGAGGTCGAGGGCCTGGCCGACGGCGACGCGATCTCGCCCAAGGAGGTGGTGCTGCGCATCCGGGCGCGCTACCGTGCCTTTGGCCTGTACGAGACGGCCGTGCTCGGGCTGATGGCCCAGTCGACGGGCTGGGCGACCGCCGCCCGCGAGTGCGTCGAAGCGGCCGCGCCACAGCCGGTGATCAGCTTTGGCGCGCGGCATGTCCACCCGCATATCGCCGACGCGCTCGATTACGCGGCGATCGTCGGTGGCTGCGTCGGTGCCTCGACGCCGGCCGGCGCCCGCCTGGCGGGCCTGTCGCCGTCTGGCACGATGCCCCACTCGCTGGTGCTGATCTTTGGCGACACCGTCCGCGCGGCTGAGGCCTTCGACGCCAACATGCCGCCCGACGTGCCCCGGATCGTGCTCGTCGACACCTTCCGCGACGAGGCCGAGGAGGCCCTGCGCGTGGCCCACGCGCTGGGCGATCGGCTGTACGGCATCCGCCTCGACACCCCGGCCGAGCGCGGCCGCGTCACGCCGGACTTGGTGCTCGAGATCCGGGCGCGGCTCGACCAGGCCGGCTTCGAGCACGTCAAGATCATCGTCAGCGGTGGACTCTCGCCCGATCGCATCGCGATCTTCAAGGAAGCCGGCGCACCCGTCGATTCGTATGCCGTTGGCTCGTACATCGCCGGTGCGCGGCCGATCGACTTCACCGGCGACCTGAAGGAGATCAACGGCCAGCCGATCGCCAAGCGCGGCCGCATCCCCGGACTGACCGAGAGCCCGCGGCTGCAGCCGATCGATCTGGTCGAGTGGCGTACTGACGGGTAGGCGGACAGGCCCGGTTGATGCGTGGCAGCATTGTCACGATGACTATCGAGGACCAGGGCCGGCGGCCTGCCGACGACGAGACCGGCCGTCGTCTCGACGAGCTGGCCGAGCGCGAGACCGCCTACGGCTTGCTCCAGCGCGGCAAGCGGCTGCTCAGCAAGCGCCACCACGCCCAGGCGGCCGTGCTGCTCGAGCGCGCAGCGCGGCTCGAGCCGGGCAAGGGCTCGATCGTCGAGGCGCTCGCCCGGGCGTATTACAACAGTGGCCAGCACAGCCGCGCGGTGGACGCCTTCGAGGAGCTGCTGCGCATCGACCCGAGCGCGCACTACGGCCACTTCGGGCTGGGCCAGGCGCTGAAGCAGGTCGGCCGGCGCGACGAGGCACGGACCCACCTGCGGCTGGCCTGCGCGATGGCGCCGGAGAGCAAGCTTTATCGCCAGGCTCTCTCGCGGCTGGGCTGAGAGATGGCTGGCGAACGGATGCGCTACGTCTCTGTCGTGCTCGGGCTGGCGCTGCTGGTCATGCTCGGCGGGATCGGCGTGATGCTGCTCGGCCAGGCCGGCCCGACTGCCGGCCCCACGGCCGGCGACTCGCCTTCGCCGACGCTCAGCGCGCCCGCGACTGACCAGCCGACGATCAGCCCCTCACCGACAGCTGAGCCCACCGCGGGGGCCAGTCCGACCGAGGAGCCCACGGCATCGCCGGACGCGGGCTCGCCCTCGCCCGTCGTCTCGCCCGTCGTCTCGCCTGATACCTCGCCCAGCCCGCCGCCCACGCCCTCGGCGCCGATGCGCGAGATCACTTTCACTGGCCTCGGGCTGGACAACTCGGGCAGCCCCGAGGAGATGACCACGCCGCGCTACTTCAGCTTCAACGCCCAGGGCCCCGGCGTAGTCCGGGTGCAGCTGTCGCGCGTCACCGGCCGCATCCGGGCGTGCCTCTGGCAGGGCGATCCGGGCAGCAACCCGGATGGCTGCCGAACGATGCGCCGCGGCGAGATCGAGCGCCAGCTGAGCTCTGAGGGCGTGCAGCGCTGGACGCTGTCACTGATCGGCACCGAGCCGGGCACCAGCCCCTCCGCGACGCTGCGCATCACCTTCCCGACGAACGATGTCGCGATGCGCCTCGAAGGCTTCCGCTTCCAGGGCACTGAGAACGAGGGCTACAACGGCTTCACCGCGGAGCTGCGCGTGGCCGCCGCGGGCACGCTCGATGTCGCCGCCACGTTCGACGACGGCGAGGGCGGGTCGCATCCCTACCGGCTGGTCGTGCAGGAAGTCGGGGGTGGGCCGTCACAGCCGTTCATCGCCGAGGGGGAGGGGAGCTCGATGGCCCAATCGACCGCGGTCGTCGCCGAGCGTTCCTACCTCGTCAGGCTGGAGAATCGCGACCTGATCGCCGAGGCGCTGGTCATGCTCAGCGCCGACCTGGACTGGCCCTAGGCGCCGATCCGAGCGGCCAGCAGCAGGCCGACCAGCGTCTTCGCGTCCTCGATCTCGCCTGCCACGGCCAGCGCGAGAGCCTCATCGAGCGGCAGGCTGTCGAGCTCGAGGTGCTCACCCGCGTCAGGCCCAACGCCCGCCTCGGCGGGCTCGAGCCCGGTCGCCAGGTAGAGGTGCATCTCCTCGGTCGCGAAGCCCGGTGCCGTGAAGAAGCGACCGAGCGGCCGCCACTCGCGGGCGCGGTGGCCGGTCTCCTCGGCCAGCTCGCGCTGGGCGGCGGTTGCCGGGTCCTCGCGCTCCCCGTCAGGTCCGCGGTCAAGCGTGCCCGCCGGGATCTCCAGGCAGATGCGCTCGACGGCGTGGCGGTACTGCCGTACCAGCAGCACCCGCCGATCGGCGGTCAGGGCGACGATGCCCACGCCGCCCGGATGGACCACGACCTCGCGCCGCCGCTCCTCGCCGTCGGCGTCGGCGACCGTGTCCAGTCGGAAGGTGAGCAAACGCCCTTCGGCGAGCACCTCGCGAAAAAGCAGGCGCTCGGGCTGGGGCAGTCGGTCGGCCATCGCCGGGCGAGTATCGCACCGCTCCGCCCATGGGTCCGGTGCAGTCGTGCACCAACGTGGTACGACTCTCCCATGGTGCTGCCGGCGCGGCGTCCATAGGATCGGACGTGCCGGTGTGCCCCGGCTGCGAGGCATCAACCGCCGCGCATCTCGCCCAAGGAGTTCGGCAATGAGAAATGTTCGGTCGATCGTCGTGAGCGTCACGGTCCTCGCCGCTTTCCTGCTCGTTCTCGCCGCCCCCTTCCGCTGGTACTAGCGGCCTGACCGGCGGGCCGGGCTGCATGTGCCCAGCAGCCCGGCCCTGCCGTCCGGTTCGAGGGCAATCTCACAGCTGGCGCGCGCCATTCCGCACTGCGGAGTGGGGCGCGCCTGTCACGTCCGGCGGTTCCGAATGGCACCGCCACAGCCAGATGGGTGAGCCGTAACCGTCCATGCTGCTGCTCTATTCGATCCCGATCGGTTTGGTCGCCGGCCTGCTGCTCGGCGGCCGCGCCAGCTCGCTGGCCGGCGTCAGCATCCGCTGGTGGCCGCTGGCCATTGGCGGCCTGCTCTTCCAGCTGGTGCTCTTCAGCCCGGCGGTTGCCGCGACCATCGGCGATATGGGCCCGGCGCTATACGTCGGCTCGACGCTCGTCGTGCTGGTCGCGCTGCTGGCCAACCTGGGCCAGCCCGGCTTTCGGCTGATCCTTTGTGGCGCACTGCTCAACCTGCTCGTCATCGTCGCCAATGGCGGCCAGATGCCCGCTTCTGAGGCAGCCGTGCGCGCGGTCCACGGCCCGCTCGACGAGTCGCGCTTCTCCAACTCGGTGGTGATGGACGAGAGCGTGCCGTTCTTCCTGCTGGGCGACATCTTCGTCCTGCCGCGCCCGATCCCGCTGGCCAACGTCTTCTCGATCGGAGACGTGCTGATCGCCGTCGGCGGCGCATCGTGGCGGCGATGAAGCATGCGCCGCCGGACCGACTCGCACAGCCCGCCCACGATGCGCTCGCTGGCGCCGCTTGGCGGAGCCGATCGTGCCTGAGAGCGTGCGGCTGGCGAAGGTGCTGGCCGAGCTGGCGACCGCGGTCGCGGCTGACGGCGGCGCTGCCCTGTACCTCGACGACGGCGACGGCGCGCTCAGCCTGGCGGCCACCTCCGGGCCGGCATCGGCCGGCCGCAGCTGGTCCTCGCGGCTGCTGCGCCGCAGCCCGGACAGCCGAGTGCTGGTCGCGCCGCTGCCCGACCGGTCGGGCGGGGTGATCGTTCTCGAGCGCGCCGGCAGCGCCGACTTCACGCGCGACGATCGGGCGCTGGTCAACCTGTACGCGCGCCAGCTGACGGACGAGCTGCCCGCCGCTGCCGCCTTCCGCCAGAGCGGCTGGAGCCGCCAGCTCGAGGCCATCCAGCGCATCGCCGCCCAGCTGACCCGGCTCGCCTCCGTCGAGGAGGTGGGCGCCGCGATCTGCCGCGAGACGCGTCAGGTGACCGACTACGACGAGGCCCACGTGCTGCTCGTCCACGAGGGCCGTCTGCGACAGGTGGCCGCGGTAAGCGGCTCGGGTTCGGCCGCGGCGCCGGCACCGCTGCAGCCGGACAGCCCGGCCGGGCTGGCCATCAACCGCGCCTTCGCCAGCAGCGCGCCCCTGCTCGTGCCAGAGAGCGTCGAGCCTGCCGCCGGCCGCGAAGGGTCGTGGTCGTTGCTCGTGACGCCGCTGCGCTACGAGGGCCGGGTGAGCGGCGTGGTGGTGCTGCTCAAGGCCGGCGTGGGGCGCTACGACGACGACGACGTCCGCCTGCTGGGCATCCTCTCTGACCAGGCGGCCGTGGCGTTCGAGAACGCCAAGCTGCTGGCCGGCAGCAACGAGCTCGTGCGCGAGATGAGCGGACTGCTCGACGTCACCACGACCGCCAACGACGCCAAGGACGAGCACACCTTGGCCACCCTGCTGGCGCTCAAGGTCAGGACCGCGAGCCAGATGGACGGCTGCGCGATCTGGCGCTGGCACCACGACTCGACGACACTGCGCGCGCTGGCCGCCGACCAGGTGGCGCAGCCGCCCTCGACAGACGCCGCTGATCACCCGGGGCGGCGGGCGGTGCTGCGCGACGGCCGCCCGCGGCTCGTCCAGGTCGAGACGCCTGACTCGGCAGCCGCCGTCGCGGCCTCCGATTCAACGCTCGTCGTCAGCGCTGCACGCGGCGCCGAGGCACAGCTGCTCGATCAGCTCGGCTACCGCTCGATGCTCATCCTGCCGATGCTCGTGGGCGGCCGGCCGACGGGTCTGATCGAGCTCTACTCGCGCTCCGCCGAACGGCACGTAGGCGCCGCCGAGATGCAGGCCTTCCTGACGATGGCCGGCTCGGTCGCGTCAGGCCTGGAGAACGCGCGGCTGCTCGAGCAGCTCCAGCTGGCGGCGGACATCGATCCCCTGACCGGCGTAAACAACCACCGCTACCTCCAGGACCGGCTGCGCCAGGAGACCGCGCGCGCGGCACGGTCGCGCAGCCCGCTGTGCGTGCTGATGCTCGACCTTGACAAGTTCAAGCCGATCAACGACCGGTTCGGCCATGCCGAGGGCGATCGGCTGCTGCGCAGCGTAGCCGCTGCCATCCGGGCCCAAGTGAGGACCAACGACATCGTCGCCCGCTACGGCGGCGACGAGTTCGTGGTGATCATGCCGGACACGCCCGAGGATCGGGCCCACGAGGTCGCCCGGCGCGTGGTCGCGGGCATCCTTGCCCGCCGTCACGAGCTCAGCAACGGCGAGCTGGTGTCGATCGGCGCCAGCGCCGGCCTGGCCGTTCATCCAGGGGATGGCCGGACGGCGGCCGCGCTCCTCCAGATCGCGGACGCGCGGATGTACGAGGCCAAGCGCGGCCAGGTGCCTGACATGCCGCCGATCGGCGAGCCGGCACTGGCCCCGACGATCGGCTGATCCATCGGCCGGCACCCGCCGGCCGAGGCTCGCGTCAGGCGGCGGCGACCGCGTCGCGCAGCGAGTTGCCCTCGGCCTGGTCGAAGAGGTGGATCTTGTCCACCGGCACGGTCAGCTCGACCTCGTCGCCCGGACGGATGCGATGAGCGGCAGCGACGATGGCCACGATGTCGTGCTCGCCGACGCGCGCGTGGAGGAGCTCCTCGTTGCCCAGGAACTCGACCACGTCAACCTGCGCCTTGAGCCCGACGCTGTCAGGGCCGGCGGCCTGGCCCACCTCGAAGTGCTCGGGTCGGACGCCCGTCGTCAGCGCTCCGCCGGCGGCCTCCACGGCCGGGCGCAGCCGATCAGGCACGGGCAGCGAGATGTGCTGGTCCTTCATCGTCAGGCGCCCGTCGGACCGTTCCACCTGCAGGTTCAGGAAGTTCATCGAAGGGCTGCCAATGAAGCCCGCCACGAACTTGTTGATCGGGTGCTCGTAGAGCTCCTGTGGCGCGCCCACCTGCTGCAAGACGCCGGTGTTCATGACCGCGATGCGGTCACCCATCGTCATCGCCTCGACCTGGTCGTGGGTGACGTAGACGATCGTCGTGCGCAGCCGCTGGTGCAGGCGGGCGATCTCGGCGCGAGTCTGCACGCGCAGCTTGGCGTCGAGGTTGGACAGCGGCTCGTCCATCAGGAACACGGCTGGCTCGCGGACGATCGCGCGACCGAGCGCGACGCGCTGGCGCTGGCCACCGGACAGCTGCTTGGGCTTGCGGTCGAGCAGGTTGGTCAGCTCGATCATCCGCGCCGCCTCGTTGACCCGGCGGTCGATCTCATCCTTCTTGACCTTGCGCAGCTTGAGCCCGAAGGCGAGATTGTCACGGACGCTCATGTGCGGGTACAGCGCGTAGCTCTGGAAGACCATCGCCACGTCCCGATCCTTGGGCGCGAGGTCGTTGACCACCCGGTCGCCGATGCGCAGCGTGCCCTCGCTGATCTCCTCGAGACCGGCGATCATGCGCAGCGCGGTCGTCTTGCCGCAGCCCGACGGGCCGACAAGCACGAGGAACTCCTCGTCCTTGATCTCGAGCGAGAGGTCCTTGACCGCAACCACGTCGCCGTAGCGCTTCCAGACCTGGTCGAAGGTGACGCTGGCCATGAATCAGCCTCCTCCCTGGACGTCGTAAGCCGGACCCGGCTTCGGGTCAATGCGGCTCGAACCGCTGGGTAGGGCTGATGCTAGCACCCGCCCCAAGGGGCGGATCGGCGTATTAGGATTGCCGCGCAAGGCAACGACAGAGGGAGACGAGGGTGCCCGAGCTGACCGTCATCGGCTGGATCGTGATCGGCTTCCTGGCCGGCGCGCTCTCCGGCGTGGTCGTTGGTGGCCGCACAGCGCGCGGCTGCCTGCCCAACATCCTGATCGGCATCTTGGGCGGCTTCCTCGGCGGCTACCTCGCGCGGACGCTGTTCAACCAGGAGCAGACGGTGACGTGGATCGGGGCTTTCGTCGTGGCCTTCGCCGGCGCGGTCATCATCCGCTGGCTGCTCGAGGCTACGAACCGGCGCTAGCCCCTTCGCCAGGTGGCGCGTCGACGATGTCCGCGTACTCGGGGTGGCGGCGCAGGTAGCTCTTGACGAACGGGCAGAGGGGAACTATCCGCAGGCCGCGCCGGCGCGCGTCGTCGAGCTGCCAGCGCACCAGCCCGCTGCCGATGCCGCGGCCCTCGAACTCAGGATCGACCTTGGTGTGGGTGAAGGTGACTCTGGCCGGCTCGAGCCGGTACTGAGAGAAGCCCGCCAGCCGGCCGTCGAGATGAGCCTCGTGGCGGCGCAGGTCGGGGTTGTCGCGGATCTCCAGATCGTCGTCAGCCACGATGAAAGGTTAGCGGCAACGGCCCGGCCGGGCGGCTGTGGCGGGCTCCGGCCGCCGCACGGCACTACCGCCACGAGTCCACGAGGCAAGCCGTAGACCGGGGCAATGCTGCCGTGGTGCGGCAAGTCTGCCCGCAGAAGTCTCCCATTTGGACGCCAGCCGACGCGTAGGCCCGGAATTGCGGTGTCCAGTGCCGCCCCGTGGCACGGTCGTGCTGGCGCGGCCGGCGCCCCGCCGGCCGCCGGCCGCCGCGCAGGCCGACCATCCGGCCCACGCGCACGGGCCGAAGGGCCCTCGCCGCCGAGCGACGAGCCGGGCCATCCTTGACACACCGCTGATCCCCGCCGCCGGGCGGGGTGGGCCGGGCAACGTGCGCGAGGTACCTTGCGCCAGGAAGTGATCGACCGAGGAGGCCTTGCTGAGAGAGATGGCTGACGCCGACCGCACGATGCGGGTGCTGCTTGCGATCGACGGGTCACAAGGTTCTGACGTGGCCATCGAGCTGGTCCGCGGCATCGCGTGGCCGCCGGCAGCCCGGCTGCGCATCGTCACCGTCGTCGTTGACGGCGAGTACGACGAGGAGGGCCAGCCGATCCTCGACGCTGCCCTGCGTGCGCTGGGCGACGCTCCCCTCGAGACGACGAGCGCCCTGCTCTACGGTCGCCCGGCGACGCGCATCGTCGACGACGCCAGGGAGTTCGCGGCCGATGTGATCGTCACCGGCAGCCGCGGCCAGGGTGCGCTTTCGGCGATGCTCCTCGGGTCCGTGGCGGCGGAGGTCGTGGACCACGCACGACGGCCGGTGCTGGTGGCTCGCCGTCCGTCACTGCATCGGGTGCTGCTGGCCCACGACGGCTCGGCCTGCGCCGGCGCGGCAGAGAAGCTCGTCGCGGACTGGCCGATCTTTGCGCGCACCCCGATCGACGTGCTGAGCGTTGCCGAGCTGCCCGTGCCCTGGCACCTGCCCTCGACCTCGACCTTGTACGGCACCACCGTCCACGGGTACTTCGCCGACTCGAGGGCCATTCTCGAAGCCCATGCCGCACTCGCCGACGAAGTTGCGGCAAGACTGAAGGAGATGGGCCGCGAGGCCGTGCCGCTGATGAGCGAAGGCTCGATCGCGCGCCAGGTAATCGACATGGCGGAGCTGCGATCTGCTGACCTGGTGGTCATGGGCACGCATGGGCGGACGGGCCTCGCCCGGGCGCTGCTGGGTAGCGTGGCGCGTAACGTGCTGCTGTACGCGCCAACCTCCGTCCTGATCGCCTGTCCCGCCGAGGCCGCGGACCAGCCCACGCCCGAGCCCGCGCGAACCTGAGCCGCGAGGCCGGTCAACTGGACCGCCCAATCGGGCCCTACGGCCCTGTCGCGCCGGCGCCGGCGCTCGGAACATTGGCTCGGAAGGAGCGCCACGCATCCTGATGACTGCCCACCCCGCCGTCCGGCTGCTCGTCTGCGGTGATCGCAATGCGCGTGATGCCGGCCTGGCGCTTTGGGCGACCGGCCTGCTCCTGCCGCGGCTGCGGGACCAGGGTCGCCGGCGCGTTGAGGCGACCAGGTGCGAGCAGCTTGATGTCAAACCGCTGCTCGAGGTCGATCGCCGCGCTCAGCTCCTAATCCTCGATGCCGCCGCGGGCGTGCCGCCAGGGGAGATCGTCACCCGCTCGCTTGATGAGCTGATCGACGACCCGTCCGGGCCGACGCCGCGCAGTGCCGGCGTTCCGATCGACCAGATTCTTGGCGTCGCCAACGTGCTGGCCGATGCGCCGCTGCGCGGCTGCTTCATCGGCATGGGCGGCGCCAGCTTCGAAGCCGGCTCGACCCTGTCGCCGGCGGTGCGCAGCTGCCTGCCGGACTACGTTGCCGCGATCCTCGACGTGGTCGAGCGGCTGGACCAGGCGGGGCTGCTCAGCGACCCGTGTACATCAGCCCGCGGTCACCGGCGGTGATGGTCAGCGTGCCGCTCTCGATCGAGTAGCCCACCTCGCCCTGGAGGACGGCCATGACCGCCGCCTCGACGCGGTCGCCGTCGCCCGGACAGGCCATCCGGGTCAGCGCGAGCGGGCCCACCTGGAGCGTGTCGTCGCTGAAGCTGAACGTGCCGCCGCCGCTGTTGCAGCCGGGCTCCACAGCCAGGCTGCCGTCGGCCGCCAGGCGCAGCGTCGAGGTGATGCCTGCGGGCAGGCTGCTGACGGCGTCACCCTCGATGATCGAGGTCAGCTGCCAGTCAGTGCCTATCAGCGGCAGGTCAGGCTCGACCGCCTGGCGCAGCCGCAGGCTCGCGACGATGGCGCCGCCATCGAGCACCAGCGTGTCGCCGTCAAGGGTGATGGCCGGGTGGCCGGTCAGCAGCTCGGCGATGCGCTCATCCTGGCGGTGCAGATCGGCCGGGCAGCCCATCTCGGTCGTGAACAGGTCGGTGACGATCAGCCGCCCCTCGCGAAGGCTGTAGCTGCCGCCCATCGTGTTGCATCCCGCGTGCGCGGAGAGCGCGCCATCGGCGAATGAGATACGCAGCGTCGTGCCCGGCACAAGCCCTTCGTCAGCGCCGTCAACCGTCCAGCGCACGAGCACGAAGTCGCGGCCGTCGAGTGATGGCTGAACGGCGCCGGCACACGCGCCAAGGTGGGCCAACGCGATGGCCAGGACGAGCAGCTGCTTCATGCCGTTCTGACGGTCCGGGCGGCCGAAAAGTGCCACACGGGCCGGACGGCCCTGCCGCTGGTGCCGCTCGGCCCATGGTCAGCGACAGGGCTCGCATCGAGACTTGGCGCATGACCAGATTGCTGCGCCCATTCCTGCTGTTCTCCCTCGCGGCGCTGCTCGCCGGATGTGCCGGAGCTCCCGCCGCTGCCCCGCGCGAGCCGGTGCCGGTCGAACCGTCCGTGCCGCTGGCGGCACCGACGTCGCTGGCCATCACGCTCGTGCGCTCCCCCAGCTGCGGCTGCTGCGCCGGTCACGCCGACCACCTGGCCAGGGCCGGCTACGACGTTGCCTCGACGCTGACCGACGGCTACATCGCCGTCAAGGACGCGCACGGCATCCCGGCCGACATGCGCTCGTGCCATACGTCGCTCGTGGGCCGCTACTTCGTCGAGGGCCACGTGCCGGCGGCGGCGATCGAGCAGCTGCTGCGTGAGCTGCCGGAGATCGACGGCATCGCCCTGCCGGGCATGCCTCCCGGCTCACCGGGCATGGGCGGCGTGGCGGAAGGACCGCTCGTCGTCTGGGCGATCGAGGACGGCCGGGTCGTGGGCGAGTTCGGCCGCTTCGCCGGGGTCGACGAGTGACCCAGATGATGGCGATGACGCGCCCGCTGGGCCCGGACATCGGCAGCCAGCTGCTGAGCGAGCTGGGCTTCCTGCACGTGCCCGGACCGCCGCTCTCAGCTACGCGCGCCTACCTCTTCGTCGCCCTGCGTCGCCCGCCAACCCTGCGCCACTTCGATCCCGAGCGGGTCGACTATTGGGCCACGGCAGAGGGCGTGGGCAGGCACGAGATGGTCGGGCTGGACTCGCCGCCGCCCGCGCGGCCGGGCTTCGCCTGGGGCCACATCCACATCGTCGATCGTCTAGGCGTGGGCAACGACTACGTGTCTTTCGGCGGCGAGCTGCACATCGATCGCGTTGACAGGGTGATGGTCGCGGTCTTCAGTTCTGACGCGCCAATCCTCGCCCGCGGCGGCCATTCCCAGGGCTGGGACCCGCTGGCTGAGGAGGCCTCGGGCTTCGTCGCGCGGCTCAGGGCGGGAGTGGGGCGCAGCCGCGAGCGCGAGCTGGCCGCCAACGCGCTCTCCCCGGCGGCCCTGTATGCCGCCTTCGTGGTTGACGCGCTGGCCCGCGAGGAGGCTGCGGCTAAGCTCGTGACGTGGCACCCGCTCAGCCAGTCGCTACTGCGGCGCGAGGGTCGGCGTCTCGCCGCTCAGCGGCCGCTCGACTGGGCAGCGGGCGAGGCGCTGGCAGGTATGGTCGCCGTAGCTTCGCGCCCCTGACGCCACCGTGACCGCACCCTCCGCCGCGGGAGCTGCGGGGCCGCCGCCGATCGAGCGCCCGTGGGCGCTCGAGGCGCCGGAGCTGCTAGCCCGGCTCGACTCGACGCCCAGCGGCTTGACCCAGGCGGAGGCTGATCGGCGGCTGGCTGAGCACGGCCGCAACGAGCTCGCGGAGGCTCGGGGACGGGGCCCGTTCAAGATCCTCGCCGACCAGTTCCGCAGCCCGCTGATCTACATCCTGCTCATCGCCGGCGCGGTCACGATCGTGCTCGAGGAGTTCATCGACGCCGGCGTCATCGCGCTGGTGCTGCTGATCAATGCCGTCGTCGGCTTCAGCCAGGAGTATCGCGCCGAGAAGTCGATGGCTGCGCTGCGCCAGCTGGCGCGTGCCCGCGCCCGGGTGAAGCGCGATGGCGGCGAGCGGGAGCTCGACGCGGCGCTGCTCGTGCCGGGCGACGTCGTGCTGCTGCAGGCCGGAGACCGGGTGCCTGCTGACCTGCGCCTGCTCCACGCAGCAGCGCTCGAGGCCGATGAATCCCTGCTGACCGGCGAATCGACCGTGGTGGGTAAGCGCCTCGAAGCGCTGCCGCCGGAGACCGTGCTCGGTGATCGGCTGAACTTGCTGTTCATGGGCAGCGTGCTGACCCGTGGGCGGGGGCGCGCCCTGGTGATCGCCACCGGCCCGCAGACTGAGCTGGGGCACATTGCCGGCCGGGTGAGCGAGATTGGCGAGGGGCGGACGCCGCTACAGCAGCGGATGGGTCGCTTTGCCCACGTCATCGGCGCGGCCATCCTCGTGGCCTGCCTCGTCGGCTTTGGCATCGGGCTGGCGCAGGGCGCCGACGCCGGTCACCTGCTCCTGGCGATGGTCGCGCTGGCGGTGGCCGCGATCCCCGAAGGCCTGCCGATCGTGCTGACCGTCGCGCTTGCGATCAGCGTCCGGCGAATGGCGCGACGGCAAGTGATCATCCGGCGCCTGCCGGCGGTGGAGACGCTCGGCTCGTGCACCGTCATCGGCTCTGACAAGACCGGCACCCTCACCCAGAACCGGATGACGGTCCGGGCGGTGCGTGCCGGCGAGCGGGACTACGAGGTGACCGGCGGCGGCTACGGGATAGCCGGTGAGTTTCGCCACGACGGGCGGCAGATCGATGCCCTGCAAGACGAGCCGCTGTTCCTGACGCTGCTCGTTGGTGCGCTGTGCAACGACGCGTCGGCGGTGCGGGACGGGGATGAGTTCGACGTGCACGGCGATCCGACGGAGGTGGCGCTGCTGGTTGCCGCGGCCAAGGCTGGGCTCAACAAGGACGCGCTGGACGATCGGTTCATCCGCTTCGCCGAGATCCCGTTCGAATCAGAGACTCGCTATGCCGCGACGTTCCATCGCGACGAGCAAGGGGAGCGTCCGCCACTCGTGGCCGTCAAGGGAGCACCGGAGCAGGTGCTCGCGATGTCCGACACCGGCCTAGGGGCCACGCCGCTCGACGCGGCCGGCATCCTGCACCAGGCGGAGCAGATGGCCGCCGGCGGTCTTCGCGTCCTGGCAATGGCGTACCGCGAGCTCCATCATTCGGATTCCGTCAGCGCGGATCCTGGGTCGCACGTGGGCGGGCTGACCTTCGTCGGCCTGCAGGGGATGATCGATCCGCCACGCGAAGAGGCCGTCGAGGCCGTGCGTGGCTGCCAGGCGGCGGGCATCAGGGTGATCATGATCACCGGCGATCACGCCACGACCGCGCTCGCCATCGCCCAACAGCTCGGCATCGCCGGCGCCGACGACAGGGTCCTGCTTGGGGTCGAGATCGAGCGCCTCGACGACGCCGGCCTGGCCGCGCTCGTCCGCGAGGTGCCCGTCTACGCGCGTGTGTCGCCTGAGCACAAGCTGCGCATCGTCGCCTCCCTGAAGGCCCAGGGTGAGGTCGTGGCCGTGACCGGCGACGGCGTCAACGACGCGCCGGCGCTCAAGACGGCGGACATCGGCGCGGCGATGGGCCGATCGGGCACGGACGTGGCCAAGGAAGCGGCCGACATGATCGTCACCGATGACAACTTCGCCAGCATCTTCGCCGCCGTCGAGGAGGGGAGGGTCGCGTTCGACAACGTCCGCAAGACCACCTTCTTCCTCATCTCCACCGGGGCCGGTGCGATCATCGCCGTGCTGTCGAGCCTGCTGCTCCAGCTGCCGCTGCCCTTCCTGCCGGCCCAGATGCTGTGGCTGAACGTGGTGACAAACGGCATCCAGGACGTGGCGCTCGCCTTCGAGCCGGGCGAGAAGGATGTTCTCAAGCGGCGGCCGCGTCCGGTCCGCGAGGGCGTGATCTCGCGCCTGCTGTGGGAGCGCACGATCCTGGCCGGGCTGGTGATGGCCGCTGGCACGCTTGCCCTGTTCATGCTCGAGCTGAACGCGCATGACGACCTCGGGCGCGCGCAGACGGTGGCGTTGACGACGATGGTCCTGTTCCAGGTCTTCCACGTCGGCAACTCACGCTCGGAACACCGCTCGGCATTTGCCAAGAGCCCGTTCTCCAACCCGCTGCTCTTCGTGGGCACGCTCATCGCGCTGGCGCTGCACGTGAGTGCCCTGTACCTGCCCGTCACCCAGCTCGTCCTGCGCGTGCAGCCGCTCGACCTGAACACGTGGCTGATGATGATCGTCGTCGCGTCGAGCATCATCGTCGTCATCGAGCTCCACAAGCTGATCCGCGGACCGCGCCGGGCGCCTGGCTGAGGGTCCATCCGGCCCGTCCTATAGGTACGCCTATACCTATCGGCTGATCAAGGGCCGACCCAGACTGGAAGGCCAGCGACCACCCGGAGGTGCTCCATGGCCGAGCGAATGCGAGTACTCCTCGCGACCGACGACTCGATCGCCGCTCGCGTAGCGGAGCCCTGGGTCACGGGTGGTCGCTGGGCCAAGCCGCCCATCGTTGACGTCCTGAGCGTGGCTGCGCCAACGGTCGCCGCGGGTCCCTGGCTGGGCCGCGTCCGCGTGGGCGATGCCGTCGGGGCCATCCGCGAGCTGGAAAGAGCCGAGCATGCCCAGGCCGAGGCGGTCGCCGAGGGCGTCGCTCGGCGGCTGGCGGCGGCCGGCGTAGAGGCTGATGCGCGCGCCGCCACCGGTGAGCCGGCAGCCGAGATCCTGGCTGCCGCCAAGTCGCTCGGTTCTGACCTGATCATGCTCGGGCCGCGCGGCCGTTCCGAGCTCGCCTCGGCGCTCCTCGGTGGCGTCAGCCAGCAGGTCCTCGCCCACTCTCCAGTTCCACTCCTGCTGGCCCGGCCGGGCAACATGGCGCCCGACGGGCTGCCGCATACCGTCGTGCTGCTCGTGGACGGCACGCTCGGTGCGCTCGCGGCGGCGAACTGGCTTGGCCGAACAGGCTGGCTGGCTGGCTGCGTTGTCGTGCTGCGAGCGCTGCTCGGCGCTGCGCCGGGCCTGGCGGACGACGAGCATCCGGTTGCCGGGCGCGTGCGCGAGGCGGTCGACAGAGCTGCGCGCGAGGCGCTCGGCCAGCTGGCGGATGTGGTCACGGCGCAGGCGTCGGAGGTGCGGGTCGAGATGGAAGCCGGGCACCCGCTGCACGCCGCGCTGGCCGCCGAGTCGGCGCATCGGTCCGACCTGCTGGTCGTCGCTCGCCGGCGGCCACGGCCGGGAGATCACCCGCTCGCGGACAAGGTGACGCGCTACGCCTCAACCTCGGTGCTGATGGTGCCCCTGCCGTGAGCATGCTCGCGCGATCCGCAACGCGCCTGTAATGCGCTCGTCATCCGAGGGGTGTAACCCCTGACAGTGGTGGCATAGGCTCTAAGTCCTGGGTGGGCGCCGTGCCGACCCGATATTTCAGGGTTGACTGCGCCGCGATGTGTGGGAGATTGGGCAGGAGCTGTCAGAGAGCTCTGGCAGGCACCGCTACCTGGGGGAGGGAGATGACCCGCGGGGGTACCGTCGCGCTGCTCAGCAACGCGTCGAGCCGTCGGCTGCCGCTCGTCACGTTCGCCCTGAGCCTGGCCCTCGTTTGGGGCGCGGCCGCGGTGCCGGCGGCGGAGGCGCGGAAGCCCAAGCGCGTCGAGGTTCCGGCAGCGGCGGCGGCAGTCATCGAGGCGGCGAGCCAGTATCTGGGCCTGCCATACCGCCTCGGCACGGAGGGTCCGGATCGCTTCGACTGCTCCGGCCTCATCTTCCGCGCGTTCGCCGACGCCGGCCAGCTCGAGCTCATCGGCGGCCGGCGCATCCGAGCGGCGGGCTACATGCGTTGGTTCGCCGAGCGCGGCCAGTTCACGAGCGACCCGTTGGAGCTGCGGCCGGGTGACCTGGTGATGTACGACCATGGCAAGCACATCGGTTTCTACCTGGGCGATGACAAGGCACTCAGCGCCATCCTCAGCGGGGTGAGCGTCCATAAGCTGCACGGACTTACCCAGGACGTCACCGGCTTTCTGCGCGTCGACTGGAACGGCGACGGCGCGGAGGGTGGCCCGCCGGTCGAGATCGAGGTGCCGGTCAACGCGCCGGAAGTGCCGGCTGAGCTGATCGGCCCATCCGGGTGGGCGCCCGCGCCGAGCGAGGATCTTCTCGATCAGCCGCTGCCAGAGGTCGTGGAGCGCGCGGACATGCGGACCGCCGGGTCGCGCACCTTCGAGGCGCCCGACGGGACCTTCACGACCGAGATCTTCAGCCGCCCGATCCATTACCAGGCCCCCGATTCAACCGACTGGCTGCCGATCGACCTGCGTTTCGTGAGCGGCGACGGTGGCATCAGCCCGGCCAGCCCGGCCAGCGTGGCCACCTCGCCGGTGGGCATCAGCCTTTCTGCCATCGAGGGCGATGACGCCTTCGCGCGGCTGTCCGCCGGCGAGCACTCGATCAGCCTTGGTGCGAGCGGCCGTGGCCGCGGCGCCGGCAGTCCCGCCCCGCTGCTCGGTCTCGATGGTCACTACGCCGACTACCTGGGCGCCTTTGGCGAGGGCACGGGGCTGCGCCTCTTCCCGCGCAGCGACGGGCTGAAGCTCTTTCTGGTGCTGGCCGAAAGGCCTGTCAGCAACCAATTCGATCTCACGCTCGAGGCTCCCGGCCTGACTGTCACAGCCGCCCAGGACGGCTCGATCGAGCTGCAGGCGGAGGACGGGACGGCGGTCGGCCGCGTCCGAGCGCCGCTGACCCTGACCTCGCGCGACAGCCAGGGCAACGGCGGCGGCGTGTCGTTCGACGCGGCCCGACTGGAGCTCGATACCGCCGCCCAGCCGGCAACGCTGTCGCTCGTCCTGGACAAGGGCTACCTGCGGCGTGCCGCGTACCCCGTGTTCGTCGACCTGACTATCGCGGGTCTCGGCGCGAGCGCCCCGTCCGAGGGAGCGGCCGAAGCCGGCACGACCTTCGTCCTGAGCAGCTGGCCAGATTCGAACTTCAGCGGCTTCCAGCGGCCCGAGTGGCCGGCTCATCCGGAGCTGTGGCACGGCAGGCTTCCCGGGCGCGAGTTCTACAGCGAGGCCTACCTGCGCTTCGTCGACCCGCACGCCAGCCTGCGCGGCGCGACCGTCGAGTCGGCCAGCCTGCGCATGTTCCCCTACTGGCAGTTCGACTCAGCGGGCGACACCTGGATCGGCCAGCCGCTCGAGGCGTGGCAGCCCTCGACGCTGACCTGGGCAACGCGACCGGCGGCAGGGGAGGACCTTGGGCCGCTCGAGACCAGTGCCGGCGCCTGGGCAGACATCGACGTCAGCGACTACGTCGCCGGGCTGCTCGGCGGTGAGCCGGACCATGGCCTGCGTTTGCATGCCAGCGAGATCGGCCGCCACGGGTGGAAGCGGATCGTTGCCGCCGCCGCGGATCCGGCCGGCCTCGAGCCGCGCCTGGTCGTCCGTTGGAGCGACCTGCGGCCGGTGGCGCTGTCGCCGGTAGGGGGTGCCTCGGGCGGCAGCGAGCTCACGTGGGCCCACGCCGAGGTCGCACCGGAGCAGGTCCGGTTCCGGGTCGAGGTGTCGAGCCTGACAGGCGACCGGCCGACGATCAGATCTGGCGTGGTCCGTGGCAAGGCCGGACGGCTGACCACGTGGGGCGTGCCTGACGGAGATCTCGTGGCCGGCGACGCATACAGCTGGCGGGTCAAGGTGCGCTACGGCCGCGGGGGCCCGTGGAGCGACTGGTCGACAGCGGCGACCTTCACCTACGGCCCGCGTTCAGATCAGGCCGAGGCCCTCGGCGAGGAGCAGCGCGCCGAAGACGGCGAACGTGAGCGCAGCGAGTAGCCGCACCGGCCGCCTGGGCAGCCGAGCGCCGACGAGCACGCCCACCGCCACAGCCGCCACGTTCGCCCCGAACATGCCGGCGCTGGCGGCCAGCCACGTGCCCAGCGGGTCGTTGGTTGCCGCCAGCGTCAGCGTCACGAGCATCGTCTTGTCGCCGAACTCGGCGATGAGGTAGGCGAGGACGATCGCCAGCAGCGCCATCGGGCCGCGTCGCGTGACCGCCGCCTCGCCGCCATCGTCGGCGTCACCGCGCAAGGTCCAAGCCGCAAAGACGAAGAAAGCGATGGCCGCCGCGACCTGGATCGGACCGCCCGGCAGTGCCAGCGCGAATGCAGCACCAATGATCACTGCGCCGGCCTGCGTCAGCAGGCTGGCGATGGCCACTGCCAGGAGTACGAGCCAGTAGGGATAGCGTATCGCGAAGGCCAGCGTCAGCAGCTGACTCTTGTCGCCCAGCTCGGCAAGCAGGACGACGCCGAATGCGACGGCGGCAGCCTCGGTCAGGTTGCTGGCTCAGCCGCCTTCGGCATCGGCGGCGAGCTGGCGCTGGATCTCGCCCTTGGGCTTCATGCCGGCGATGATCGAGCGCGCCTCCTCGGACAGAATGACCAGCTGGGGGTCGCCCGGACGCAGGGCCAGCTTCTGCGCCTCGATCTGCTTCAGCCGCTCTGCGTCGTCCATCAGGTCTTCTGCGGTGGCCTTGATGTCCTCATGTGCGTCAGACAACGGTCCTCACTCTCTTCCCCCCAGAAGATGGTCACTCGGAAACCCAGGTCCCCTCGCGATACACGTACCACACCTCCGACCGTTCGCCTTCGAGCTGGCGCGGCCGCACGACCGCCCTAGGGTAGCGGGCGCGCAACGACAGTTCGAATGCCGCCGGCGATTCGGCGGTTGGACCCTCAGCCTCGACCGTGGCGACGAAATCCGCATCACGGCGCGGATTTATGACGAACGCGCGCACAGACGCAAGGCTGAGGGCTTGGCCAGCCAAGAGTCACTGCACGTGGGCCGGCAGGGGGTTGCAGGCGCGCTACAACGCCCGTGGTGCGTCAGCGCTGACGTTTCCGCTGGTCCGCGGCGTGGTACTCCGCGCGCAGGCGCTCGACATCGGCCGCGGCGCGCTCGGCCTCGATTGAGCCACGATCTGCCGTCTCGAGGCGCAGCTCTGCCTCGCGCCAGTCGGCGAGGATGCGATCGAGATGGCGTGGCTGGACGTCCGTCAGCTTGACGTCAGTGGCTGGGTCGACCGTCCGTTCCTGCTCGGCTTCGTGGGCCATCGCCACCTGGCGCTCCGCCCAACGCGTGGCCACCTGGGCCAGCCGGTAGGCCTCTTCGGCCAGGCTGACGAACTCGGCCGAGCCCAGGATGACCTGCTGCTTCGCGAGCTCGACCGCGCTCAGCCGCTCGAGCATCGCCAGCATCTTGTCGCTCGTCGCTCGGAGCTCGTGCTTGTCCATGCCAACACGATAGGGCACGGGCGTGACGCGCCCATATCAGCCGCCGCACGGGCAACTCGCGGAAGCCCGGCACTCCATGCTGACCCGATTGGATGGCGCGACTGGCCCAGCCGGCCCATCGCCGCCGGCCAGCCAATTGCGGATAGTTCGGCCGACCGGACGATCCTGCCCGGCCGACGAGGGAGATTCAATGCCGAAGTTCGGTCGCCTGCGTGCCCCGGACCAGCGCGGCCAGGGTCTGGCTGAGTACGCGATGATCCTGGCCTTCGTCGCCGTCATGGCGATCGTTGCCGTGACCTTCCTGGGCCGTGAGATCAATGCCCTGATCTCGAGCATCGCCAACGCGATGTGACCCGGGCAGCCAGCGAGCCCCGCTACGTCAGCCGGCGGGCGGCTCGATCAGTAGCCTGAGCGCCGGCTGGTCCTGCTCGGCCCGCTCCATCGCGAAACGGCTGGCGAAGAGTGCCAGGTGGCGGTCGGCGCTGTCGCGCACGACGAGCACGCCGCGGCGGGTGGGCACGAGCGGAACGGCTGACGGCTCGATCCAGCGCGCGAGCTCATAGGCGACGGTGTCGATGCGTATGGGGCAGGCGAACTCGGTCGCCATGCGCTCGGCGGCAACCTCCAGCTGGAGCGGCCCGACCACGCCCACGACCCGCTCGCCATCGACCGACACCGGCTCGAGGAGGCGAATCACCCCTTCCTCGTCGAGCTGCTGCATCGCCGTCTGGAAGCGCTTGTAGTTCTTGCCGTCAAGGTTGCGCAGGTAGGCGAAGTGCTCTGGCAGGAAGGCCGGAATGGGCGGGTAGCGGAGCGTCGG
This sequence comes from Candidatus Limnocylindrales bacterium, assembly GCA_035553915.1. GTDB lineage: Bacteria > Chloroflexota > Limnocylindria > Limnocylindrales > CSP1-4 > JALYGJ01. Next base: position 73,071 of record DATMJK010000073.1, read on the forward strand.
CTCCTCGGTCAGCGTGTCGCCCAGCAGCACACCCGACGCGTTGACCACGCCCACGACATCGCCCGGGCTGGCCTGGCTGATGGTCTCGCGCTCCTGGCCAAACATCTCGTGGGCATGGGCCAGTGACAGCCGGCGACCGGTGCGGCTGTTGAAGACGCTCATGCCCCGCTCGAAGGTGCCTGTGTGGACGCGCAGAAACGCGATCCGGTCGCGATGGCGAGGATCTAGATTCGCCTGCACCTTGAATACCTGCCCGCTGAACGGACCGTCGATCGCGGGCGGTCGGCCGTCGGCGAGGGCCTTCGGGTAGGGCGGCGGCATGTAGCGGGTCAGGCCATCGAGCAGCATCTCCACGCCCTGGTTGGCCAGCGCGCTGCCGAAGAAGACGGGTGTCACCCGGCCGGCGTGGACCTCGAGCACTTCCGGCGCGGCAGCGTCCGCCTCGAGCAGCTCCATCTCCTCGCGCGCCTCAGCCCAAGCCGCCTCGCGACCCGCTGGCGGCCGCCACTCTTGCGCCGGAGCCTCCCGCCGCTCGCCGACCGTGGCGCCATGAGCGGTCGCCTCAGTCTGGACGACGATCCGCCGCCGCACGTCGACGATCGCGTCGAGCTGGCCGTCCGTGCCCACCGGCCAGCTGACCGGCGCGGCCGGCATGCCGATCCGCTGCTCGATCTCGTCGAGCAGCGCCAGCGGCTCAATGCCGGGGCGGTCGCACTTGTTGATGAAGGTGACGATGGGCAGCTGGCGGCGCCGGCAGACCTCGAACAGCTTGAGTGTCTGGCGCTCGAGGCCGCGCGTCCCGTCGACCACCATCAGCGCCGCATCGACCGCCCACAGCGTCCGATAGGTGTCCTCGCTGAAGTCGGCATGACCGGGCGCGTCGACCAGGTTGAACAGCCAGTCGTGCCACTCGAAGCGCAGCACGGTCGAGCTGATCGAGATGCCGCGCCGGCGCTCGATCTCCATCCAGTCGCTGACCGTCGATCGCGCGCGCCGACGCGCGCGCACCGAGCCCGCCTCGCTGAGGGCGCCAGCGTGGAGCAGTAGCTTCTCGGTCAGCGTCGTCTTGCCCGCGTCGGGGTGGCTGATGATGGCGAAGGTCCGCCGACGCTCGACGTCCGAAGGGGCGCCGCCGTCGGCGCGAGGCTGGTCCGCGTTGCCGTGGTCCGTGGCGGGCAGGGACATCTACCGGCCGGCCAGCCGCTCGATCATGGGACGCAGCGGCTCGAGCTGGGCGGGCTGTTCGGGGCTCATGTGCTCATCGTACGGGGCTTTGAGCTGGGCGCGCGGTTTGACAGCTCGTCCTGCAGCGCGGGGCAATCAGCGACCCGGAGCGATCCTCACAAGCGCCTTTGATGCCATCTCGGGCCGATCTCGTTGATGCTGTCTCAGAGACCTTGCTACTCGACCTCTCCGGGTCGAACACATCATCGCCCAGCTGGCATGTCGTGCGGTAGGGCCAAAGGGCACCTTCGACCACCCCGAGCAGCCACGAGACGAGGTGGTGGCCTCAACCCCTTGGGGCCAAACGGGTCCCTCCAGAGGAGAGGATCGGCCCTCGCAGGGGTGCCCATCGCTATTTACGGTTGGCCAAGCGGAAAGGAGGTTTCCATGAGATTCCGCTCTCCGGCGGCCGTTACGGCCGCCTTCCTGCTGGTGTTCGCTCTGGGGCCGCAAGGAGCGGCCGCTGAGCAGCCTGACGTGTCTGGCACGGTCGCCGACGTCACGACCCAGCAGCCGATCAGCGGGGCTGACGTGCTGCTGTTCATGGTCGAACCGGGCGTCGGGCCCAGCCCCTTCGCGTCAACGACGACCGACGCCAATGGGTACTACCAGTTCGCCGTGGTCGAAGATGCCCACTTCGTGCTTGCCGTGAAGGATGGCTACGAGCAGCGCAGCGTGCCCAGCGAGCCTGAGCAGGCGACCTGGTTCCAGCCACCGGTCGAGGCCAACATCTACCTCTATCCAACCGTTGGCACTCCGCCGGTGTTTGGCACGGTCGTCTACGGTGACACCGGCCTGCCGGTTGACAGCGACTGGATCGCGCGCTGGATCACCTACGAAGGCGAGGACTACTGGGACAACGCCATCGGATTCGTGATCGGTGGCGAGTTCGCCTTCTGGCGCGTATATCCCCACCGGCCGTTCAGGATTGGCTTTGACGCCGGCGAAGGCTACGTGCCATACCTCTCGGACGTTCTGGTCTGGAACGACGGGTCGGCGCCGGCATCCAAGGACGAGTGCAAGAAGGGTGGCTGGCAGCCGTACGGCTTCCGAAACCAAGGCCTGTGCATTCAGTTCCTGAACACCGGCAAGGACAGTCGCGCAGGGACCGATCAGGTGGTTGTCCACATCGTCCTGGAGCCTGCTGGCCAATAGCTGAAGAGACCGACGCCGGGCATCCCTGCTGGATGCCCGGCGTCTTCGCGCCCCCCTGGCTGGCGCCCAACAAGAGGGCCACGAGCGGCGACCCCGCAATGCCGCACATCTGGGCACCTATCCACACCGAACCTGCCACGTAGCCCTGTTGAATTTCTCAGCCGCCGGCGAGACTTGGAGCACCAGATAGTGGATAACGCGAATGTTCAAGCCCCGTCTGAGCCCGACAGCGGAGCCGACCGCCGGACACGGCCCGGCGTCGCCGGCACCAGCCGCACCACAAATGGAGCCGGACGCGCGCGCCGGCGATACGGCGAACGAGCTGGTCGCAGCGCTGTCGGACGAGGCTGCCGCCCGCGCCAGGCTGGCCTTCTATGAATCGGGAAGCCAGCAGCACGATGACGCGGCGCGGGACGTGCGCGAGCTTGGTGAAGTGATCGTGGCCCTGGAGCGAGCACTGAGTAATTGGTCATGGACAGAGGAGGCGTAGCCCACGGTCCGGCTCTCAGCTAGGGGCCGAGCTGCAAGATGGACGCCCGGCCTACATCGGCCGGGCGTCCATCCGACGTATGCGCCGCGGAGAGGGTCGCGGCCGTCGTACAAACGTGCCGGCGACCGCCCCCAGGGTCTGCGCCGGCCCCGTTGCCTGTCTCCAGGCACGAGAGTGAGCATGAGCTACGTGCCAGGCGGCGGTGAAGTGCCAAACAGCCCCTGTTCAAGGGCGCCTACGGCACTTCCGTCGCCACTGCCGGTGGGAAACCATGATCCTCGTGACTGGGCGCCGCGCCATGCCGGCTGCGCCCAGGGGAGCTAGGAGGCACGGAAATGGAGTTCTCCATCAGCCTCGCCCTCGGTGGCTGGGCCGTCCTCATCGCCGGCGCGGTGATCATCGGCGTGGGCGCCCAGATGATCGGCGAAGCCGAGTTCGGCTACGAATGGGTGATCACCGCTTTTGGGGCAGGTCTCGGCGCCCTGGTGGCCAGCCAGTTCGTCGTTGAGTGGCGAGCCTTCGAGCCGGTCTGGGACAACCTGGCGCTCCTGCCAGCGCTCGCCGGCGGTCTTATCGCCGGGGCACTGGTGGCAGTCACGACTCGCCTGGCGACCGGCGGCAGCGTGCTCGGTCGCCCCGCAGCGTGACGCGGGCGGCGAGCCTTGGAACGGCCCGCCGTCCCGGTCGGCGGGTCGCAGCCGGGCCGGCGCAGGCAATCTGGGATCTCGCGCAAGCCCTGCTGCTGGTCGTTCTCGCAGTTGTTGTCGTCCAGCTCGTGCTGCCCCTGGTGCTGCAGTGGGCGGCGGTGCCCTATCGCTAGCGCAGCGCTGGCGACTGAACGTTGGGCGGTCCGCGCCAAGGCAAATGAAGTTGCGGGAGGTAAGCGATGAGCACCACCCAGGACCCCCACGCGGGACCCTACCAGGGGTTGATCGAGTGGCTAGAACGCGGCTCGATCGCTCACGAGGTCCACGAGCACGCGCCGACTTTCACCGCCCGGCAGACTGCCCGCGCCGAGGGCGTCGAGCCGTCCACCTTCGCCAAGGTCGTCGGCGTCCTGACGGGCGAGGGCAAGCAGGTGCTGGTGGTTCTCGACGCGACCGACCACCTCGACTTGCGCAAGGCGCGCCGGGTGCTCGAGGCCGGGCATGTGCGCCTGCTCACCGAGGCTGAGCTCGGGGCCCTGACTCCCGGTTGCGAGGTTGGCGCCGTGCCTGCAGCCGGCGCTTTGTATGGCCTGCCCATGTACGCCGACCACGCGGTCCGCGACGATCCCCGGATCAGTTTCAAGGCCGGCAGCCATCGCTATACCGTGCGCGTCGACCGGGCGGCCTGGGAGCGCGCGTCCGCCGTCGTCTATGCGGATCTGGCCGAAGATTCCGACCGTCGACCGGCATGGAGCCGATCTTGACCGGGGAAGGTACCGGCAAGCTGCCCTGGACGCTGGTCTGGATCGACTCCTGCCAGGCGCACCTGGTCCGCTGGGACGGCAGCCTTGTCGTCACGTCGCACCTCGAATCCGAGGTGCCGGCTCGCCACCGCTCAACGGGCCACGTCCGCCATGTCGCCCCGGCGTTGAGGCACGCGGGGCCCCCGCGCAGCGCGGGCGAGACACACCGCCTGGAGCACCTGCGCCGGTTCATCGGGGTGGTCGCAGGGCAGCTGCCCACTGGTGATGAGCTGGCCATCTACGGTCCAGGCACGGTTGCCGAGCATCTCACCGCCCTCGTTCGAGAGGAGGACCGCCGGCACCGGCGCCCGCGCATGGTCGCCCACCGTCGAAGCGCGGGCATGACGCCGGCGCAGCTCGCCGCCGAGGTTCGCCGGCTGGCCGGCGACGAGCCGCCGCGGCGGACGGTGGGCGCGTACCGCTGGAGCGGCGAGCAGCCGCTGACCTCTGCCGGTGGGCCACGCCCTCCACGGCGGGTGGTCAGAAAGCCGCCCCCGATGCTTCACCGCGACGAGGCCTAGGGGGCGCGCCAGACGAGGGCACGCACGACCAGCGGTCGCGCGATGGCGCGCTCGCCCGTGTGCGCCATCGATTCCGAGCGAGAGGCCCGCAATAGCTACTGTATTCACGTGGAGACCCCCTTTGATCAAATGCAACGGCTAGCAGGTGCGCCCGCCTCGCCCGGCATCGCTCGCGGGCCAGCGGTCCACGTCGCGCCAAGCGAGCTGCCCAGCGGCGGCCGCATCGCAGACGGCATGGAGGATGCCGAGCTCGAGCGCCTGTCCGGCGCCTCGGCCACGGCCAGCGACGCTTTGCTAACGATTGCCGCCGGCATCGGCCAGGCGCACGCCGCTGAGGCCAGCATTTTCGAGGCGCAGGCCGCGATGGCGCGCGATCCTGCACTGCATCAACTCGCGGAGTCGCGGATACGCGCTGGCAACGATGCCGTCGCCGCAATCCAAGGCGCGGGCGACGAACTCGCCGCGCAGCTCGAGTCGCTCGACGATGAGACGCTGGCAGCGCGCGCAGCGGACGTGCGCGATGTCGCTGCGCGTATCGTGGTTGAACTGGAACCCGACCTGGCGTCCGCGCCCCAGCTGGATAGAGCGGCCGTCATCGTCGCCGACGATCTGGCGCCGTCACTCACGGCGTCGCTGCCGCGCGACATGCTGCTCGGCATCGCGCTCGAGTCCGGTTCGCCGACAGCGCATGCTGCGATCCTGGCTCGCGCCTATGGCATCCCGGCCGTCGTCGGTGTCCCCGGTCTCCTTGACGCCGTCGGCTCGGCCGGCGAGGCGGTCGAAGTGGCCCTCGACGGCACCAGCGGCGAGGTCATCGTCGCGCCCGACGAGGCGGCGGTGAGAGAGTTCGAGCGCCGCGCCGAGGTCGCCCAGCAGGCGGTCGCGGCGGCTCTGGCCGACGCCGAGTTGCCTGCCGTTACGACTGATGGCACGCCGATCCAGCTGCTGGCCAACATCGGTTCGCCGGCCGAGGCTGCAACGGCACGCCAGCTGGGGGCACGCGGCGTGGGCCTGTTCCGCACCGAGTTCCTGTTCGTTGGGCGCGCGGCGCCGCCGACAGAGGACGAGCAAGTGGAGGTGTACCGCCAGGTGGTCGATGCCTTCGCGCCGGAGCCGGTGATCATCCGCCTGCTCGATGTTGGCGGAGACAAGCCGATCCCATACATCCGTATTCCGCCGGAGGCCAACCCGTTCCTCGGCGTTCGCGCCCTGCGCCTGGCCGACGAGCGACCGGACATCTTCGTGCGCCAGTTGAGAGCGGCGATGCGCGCGGCGGCCGGCGCAGGACCGGGCGCGGTCAAGGTCATGGCACCAATGGTCGCCGACGGCGCCGACGTTGCGCTCTTCGGGCGGCTGGCCGGCCGGGCGCGGGAGGAACTGGCTGCCGAAGGTATTCCGCACGACGAGGTGAAGCTGGGGGTGATGTTGGAGACACCGTCAGCCGTCCTCGTCGGTCGGAGTTACTTCGACCAAGTCGACTTCGCCAGCCTGGGCACCAACGACCTGGCCCAGTACACGCTCGCCGCAGATCGCGGAAATCGGCGCCTGGCCCGCTACCACGACGCGCTCCATCCGGCTCTGCTGCACCTCGTCACGACGGCCGTCTCCGCCTCCGACGAAGCAGGGATCGAGCTGTCTGTGTGTGGCGAGATGGCCGGCGACCCGGCTTCGGCGCTGGCCCTAGTTGGGCTTGGCATCCGGCGACTGAGCATGGTCGCGTCGAGCCTTGCGGCCGTCCGCCGGGCGATCCGCCGGCGATCCCTGGCCGAACTACGCGGGACGGCAGCGGCGGCGCTGCGAGTGGGCACTGCCGAGGAAGCGCGCAGACTTTTCGACGATCTGCTCGCGGGCGGCGGGGCCCGGACGGTTGCGCCGGACAACGGCTGAGCGCACGTCGATCCGCGCCGGCAAAGACCCTACTCCGGCTCGACTTCCTCGCCCAGGCCGGAGTCGACAAGCCTGATCAACTCCTCCAGCGCCGCTTGGGCATCCCCTCCCTCAGCCGCGATGCGAATGCGGTGCCCGCGGCTGACACCGGCAGTGAGAAGGAGCAGGATGGACTTCGCATCCACCGGTTGTGAGTCACGGTCGAGGTTAGCGACGGTGATCCGCGAGTCGAACCTTCCTGCCGCCTGCACCAACAACGTCGCCGGCCGAGCGTGGAGTCCGCTCGGGTTGCGGACGGTCAGCTCCACTTCAGGCATGAGTCAGAGTTCCTGTACGCGGGGGCTATAGCGGTCGAGCAGCTGGGCGTTGCGTTGCTGACCGCCTTCGACGTTCGCACTCGTCCATAGCGGCAGCTCAACCCCTCCGTTCCGTGTGCGATCAGCCAGGCGTGCCAACAGCAAAGTCCAGCAGTAGATGGAGACCAGCGACGAAAGCCCGGCGGTCCGTGCGCCGCCGGCCGGATACACCGCGTCGCCAGGCGGCACAAGCGTGTCGATGATGTGCGTAGCAAATTGATCCAGCTTGGCCGAGGCGCGCATCGGCGCCTGCTGCATGTGGGCCACCGACACGACGGCGACGACCGGCGCCCCGCCAGCGCGAAGTCTTTGGGCTATCTCGACCGGTGCCGGGTTGACGCCCGAATTGGAGAACACAAACCCCATGTCCCGCGGGCTGACCTGCACCGCCGACATGAGCGTTTCGGCCAAGCCTTCGACTCGCTCGAGCAGGGTGCTCGCCCGTGCCCCGTTGAATGGTAGCCAGCCGGCATGCACGATCGGGCGCACGCAAGCCAATCCGCCGGCGCGGTAGAAGGTTTCCAGCACCAGCGCAAGAGAGTGGCCCGAGCCGGCGGTGTAGACGAGCCCGTCGGCCCGCACGACGTCCAGGAGCAGCCCGGAAACCTCGTCGAGCACCTCCCGGTTGTGTTCCTCGACGCGTGCCAGATGATCACGTAGCGCGCCGCCGAAGGCGGCGGCGCTGTCAATCTCCATCGCCGATGGCCTCCAGCAGTTTGCGCGCCTCGGCGTCACTGGTGACCGCCCGCAACTCGCGGTCGAGGCCTGCCTGGATGCGCCCCGCGAGCGCGGTCAGGAGCCCGACGTGCTCGTCGGCATCGGGCGACCCGAAGGCGAATACCACCTCGACAGGGTCGTTGTCGGGATGGCCGAAGCGGACGGGCTCGCGTAGCGTGATCGCCGCCAGGCACAGCCTGTTCACGCCGTCTTCTGGACGAGCGTGGGCCAGGGCCAGCCCGGGCGCAAGGACGATGTACGGACCCTGTGCCTGGACGATCTCGATGCAGCGTTGGACGTAGCGTTCTTCGATCGCACCAGCGTCCAGCAGCGGCTGGCAGGCGGCCTTGATCGCCGCCCGCCAGTCCGCCACGGACACCCGCACCCGAGCCTCGAGAATCGCTCGGGTCAGTTCAGCCATCCGAGCTCGCCTAGACGTTCGGCAAGCTGTGCTCGTAGGCCGTCCTTGTCCATGAAGTTGGATATCGTGATCACCACCGGGGCAATCCCCTGCAGTTCGCCGGTGTGCATCCCCTGGCCAATGATCACGTCAGCGCCCATGCTGCGCGCCGAGGACACGTCGGTCGCCTCAACCTTGGCAGTCACGCCGAGATCTCGGAGGGCGTCCTCGGCCGTCATCCGCAGAATCAGGCTGCTGCCCATACCCACACCACAGACGGTGAGCACGCGCAGCGGCTCTTGTCGGGTCATCGAGAGTCGCTGGCGTCAGGCGGCGCAGGCAGCGGCTCCTTGGTCGACCTCTCCTCTTCGCTCGTAACGGAGGCCTGTGCGTCAGGGCGTTCGAGCGGAGCGGACTCAGAGATGGGCTCTACGACGACGTCGACTCGGCGCCGCTTCAGGACCGCCAACCAGACGGCGAAGCCGACGGCGAACGCTGCCGGCACGAGCCAGATACCGATGTCACCCAACGCGGAAGCGAGCGCGCCGATACCCAGCGTGATCCAGATGATGATGTACCAGTCGGGATCGGCCAACGTCGCCAGCTCAGGCGCAGTGTCCGACAGCATGCCCCACGTGACGGCCTGGCCAATGGCCAAGAACAGCCCATTGATGGAGCCGCCCAGCACGGCACCGCGCCAACCGGCGACCGCGTTGCCGAACACACCGGCGCCGCCGCCGGGGAAGAACAACATGATCATCGGCGGCACGAGCACGAACCAGCCGACAGCCGCGAACACGCCCATCAGGACCAGGAACACCACCGTGCCGGAGACGAAGCCCAGCATCACTGCGGTCGGCGCGAACGGGAAGACGGTGGGCACGTCCAGAGCCGGGCGTGAGCCAGGGATCACCTTCTCGCTGATGCCCTTGAACGCCGGCACGATCTCGGCCAGGAACATCCGCACGCCGAACAGCAGGATCGCGATACCTGCGGCGAAGCGCAGCGCGGCGACGAATGCCCAGACCCACGGGCTGATGTTCGGGTTGTACGCGGCGGCCTGCTCGGCGAGCACGTCCGGGTCGGCGAAGATCGCCGCCACCACGACGATGACACCGAGCACCAGCGCCGTGCTCACGTTGATGTCCTTGAAGAATGTCAGCTGCTTGGGCAGCACCAGCTTTTCTGTGTCGTGCTTCTCTTTGCTGCCCACGAAGCGACCCAGCTTGGCGGCCAGGAAGCAGGCCGCTGAGCTGGTGTGCGCATAGCCCCAGTCATCCGACCCGATCACCTTGCGCATGAGCGGGGCGATGTAAAGCGGCTGGATCGTCCAGTAAAGCCCGACCACCACCGCGCCTGCAACGACCAGGATCCACGTGTCGACGGCGCCGAACACCTGCACCAGCGACGCTGCGGCAACGACCGCGATCCAGAACATCAGGTGCCCGGTCAGGTACACGTAGCGGGTCCGCAGGAAGCGCACCAGCAGCACGTGGATCAGGAATGCCACGGTGATGATCAGCGCGATCGCGCCGCCGTACTCACCCAGGAAGTCACCCAGCGTGCGCGTTGCCGCCGGTGGCTCCAAGCCGACCGCGCTGGCCACGATCGTCTGGAATGCCACCAGGCCTTCGACGAATACGCCGATGCCGATGAACAGGATCACCACGCCGACTGTCGCCCGCAGCGCACCGGCGATCGTCTCTTCCACCGGTTTGCGCTGGAGTAACAGTCCGATTAAGGTGATCAGACCGATGAGGATTGCGACCTCACTGAAGACGTTGGTCGCGGTCCACTGCAGCACGTCAGCCAAGAAGTCCATGGCCCGAACTCCTCCCTGCGGCCCGCCGGACACGTATGGCCGACAGGCCCATGTCCCCAAACCTCCGCGCGGATCGTACACTCGCCCAGCGCCCAGGAGTAGTACCAAACGGCCCTTCAGGGAGGATTTCAGCGCCGGGCCGTCAGCTCCACGCGAAGTGACACGACCTCACGCATCGCCGCCAGGAACCGGGCGCTGTTACGCCCCGCGGCGACCTGGCACTTCTCCGCGTTGAGGCCGAGGCTCGGTCGAGCCCTGCGCTAGAGCAACCCCGCCGCCGCGGCCAGCCCGGACCCGACCAGCACCGCCGCCGCGCTCAGCGGCAGGCCGATGTCGTCAGCAACGGCCGCCAGTCACGAGGCCTCGAGAATCCCAGCGATTGGCCGCGACAGGCCGCGCCAACGCGGTCCGTGATTGGCGACGACGGTGGCACAGTGCAGGCCCGATTCACGCTCAAATGGGGTGGGGTGGCCTACGGGGCTTGAACCCGTAACCTTCGGAGCCACAATCCGGAACTTTGGGGCGCGATTCGTGCTCAAATCGGGCTCTCGGCAGCACGATGTTCGCAGTGATGGACATAGCGCCGATCGATGGGCGAGCGTCCGGCCTCGCGCTCCAGCCGCAACACGAACTCGATCGCCGCGTCCTCAACAGCCTTGTTCCCGATCAGCGGCTGTGGCAGTTCGTCCAAGGCCCAATCGTCAAGCGTCATCTTGGCGGGCTCGCGGATACGGCCTGCTCATTGGCCAACTCCCTTGACTCGTTGATCAGCATCTCGGCATACGTGCGTGCCGAGTAACCGCGCCGGCT
>DATMJK010000074.1:0-16113 GCA_035553915.1 Candidatus Limnocylindrales bacterium
GGGTCGGGGTGGGTGGGGGAGTGGGAGCCGACGTCGCTGGCGGGTTCTGCGCGGGTGTCGGCTGAGGCGTGGGAGTCGGCGTGGGCCGAGGCGTTGGCGTAGGGGTCGGCCGTGGCGTGGGTGTCGGGCCTGGCGTGGGAGTCGGCGACGGCGAGGGTGTCGGCGTCGGGAAGGGCTGGCTGGGCAGCGGCACAGTGGGCGCCGGCGTCAGGATGGGTTTGAGGTAGCAGAACTCGACGGCGCTGATCGGCGTGCGGTCCAGCCCGAAGAGGCCGCTGTCCATGGTCACGGGCGGCGAGTACGTGTACCGATGCGCGCCCCCCGAGTCGGTCACGCGCGCCCGGCTGACCGGCGGATTGGCGAGGTCGAAGGCCATCAGGGAGCCGGCCTCAGTGAAGGTCAACCGGACCCGGAACTCGGGCGTGACCCAGAGCCCGTCGTTCGGCGGAACGCTCGCGTGGGCGCTGTCAGCCGGGCAGACCAGCGGCGCCTGAGCCGGCATCGCCACGGCCGGCCGTGAGCCGCCGCTCGGGGCGGCCACCGCGAGGCCGGCCGGCAGGCACACGGCAAGGCAGAGCACGGCGAGCGCAAGCAGGCTCGCTCGGCGTCCCGGCCGCCCCCCACGGCCAGCCCTTCTGGCCAAGACCCTCTCCCTCAGCGACATGGGCGTGCGCCCGTGCCGACTGTAGCGCCTTCCCCCACCGAACCGCACCCAAGCCGACCCAGCTGCGGTCCCCGCAGCCAACGCCACGGGCGCCGGACGGCCATGGATGCCGGTCAGGTATAGTGACCGCGCCAAGGGCCGCGCCCCAGCGCAGTCCGCAGCCAGACAGGGGAGGAGCCTGTTGCCCGAGGAGGCGGCGTCGGTCCCGTGAGGCCGGCTCGCACCAGAGCAGCGTTCCCGCAGACGGGCGGGAAGGGCAAAGGCACCGGTCTATCCCGAGCACGGCCCCTGATCGAGGCGCAGTCAGCCTGATGCCGGCCACGATCGTCGTTGGCCTGCAGTGGGGCGACGAGGGCAAGGGCAAGACGACCGACCTGCTGTGCGGCTCCGTGTCACACGTCGTGCGCTACCAGGGCGGTGACAATGCCGGCCACACGGTCGTCATCGGTGACGAGGTCTTCAAGCTGCACCTCGTCCCGAGCGGCGTGCTGCATCCGCACATCACGCCGGTCATCGGGCCCGGGGTCGTGGTCAATCCGAGGACGCTGCTCGACGAGATGGCGATGCTCACCGAGCGTGGCATCAGCACGGCGGCGCTGCGCGTGAGCGAGGCGGCGCACGTGATCATGCCCTACCACGTCGCGCTCGACGGGGCGCGCGAGGTCGCGGCGGAGCACGAGGCGATCGGCACCACGCGCCGCGGCATCGGCCCGGCCTACGGCGATCGCGCGCTGCGCACCGGCATCCGGATGGGCGACCTGCTCGAGCCCGATTGGCTGCGCCTCCGCCTCGCCGCGGTGCTGCCAGAGAAGAACGCGCTGCTCGAGCGCGCCTACGGCCGGGATTCGTTCGACTTCGACGTGCTGTACCAGCAGGCGCTCGAATGGGGCGAGCAGCTGCGCGAGCACATCACTGACACGACCGCGCTCCTCCAGCAGGCGCTGCGCGACGACCGGGTGGTGCTGCTCGAGGGCGCCCAGGGGACGCTACTCGACCTGGATCACGGCACCTACCCCTACGTCACGAGCAGCCACCCGGTCGCCGGTGGCGCGTGCGCCGGGGCAGGTCTCGGCCCGCTGCAGGTCGACCAGGTGATCGGCGTGCTGAAGGCGTACTCGACGCGCGTCGGCGCCGGGCCCTTCCCGACCGAGCTGCACGACGAGGTTGGCGAGGGCCTCCGCCAGCGCGGCCGGGAGTTCGGCACGACCACCGGCCGGCCGCGCCGCTGCGGCTGGCTGGACCTCGTGCCGCTGCGCCGGGCGGTGGCGATCAACAGCGTCAGCGCGATGATGCTCAACAAGATCGACATCCTGTCCGGCCTGGGTGAGATCAGGGTCTGCGTCGCCTACCGCATCGACGGCCAGCTGGTCGAGGAGTGGCCCCAGTCGCTCGCCCGGCTGGAGCGCGCCGAGCCGGTCTACGAGTCGTTCCCCGGCTGGCAGGCGGACATTGGCGGCGCGCGTCACATCGACGACCTTCCGCCCGAGGCGCGGCGCTTCGTGGCGGCGATCGAGGAGCGCGCCGGCGCGCCGATCGCGCTGGTGAGCGTTGGCCCCGAGCGCAGACAGACGCTGGTCAACGCGGCCAGCGAGCGTCAGCCGCTGGCCGGCGTGGCGCAGCTGATGCAATCAGCGCCCGCGGCAGGAAGGTGATGGCGAGCCAGCCGGAGGCGGCGGCCGTGGCACCGCGAGTCGTGCTGGTGCTTGGCTCGGGCGCGCGCGAGCATGCGCTGGCCTGGCGTCTGCGCGGCGAGGGCATCCCGCGCGTGCTGGTCGCGCCCGGCAACCCGCTGATGGCCGACGTGGCCGAGGTCACCGGCGGGAGCATGGCCGGCGAGGCCGTCGTCGAGCTTTGCCGGCGCCAGTCGATCGAGCTGGTCGTCGTGGGTCCGGAGGGACCGCTCGTCGCCGGTGTCGCCGACGCCCTGGCCGGGGCGGGCATCTCCTGCCTGGGTCCGTCCGCGGCCGCTGCCCGACTGGAGGGCTCCAAGGCCTTCTGCCGCGAGGTCGCCGAGGCGTGCGGCGTGCCGATGGCCGAGGGGGCAGCGTTCGGCGACCTATCTGCCGCGCTCGACTACGCAGAGTCGCAGGCCGGCGCGCCGCTGGTCGTGAAGGCCGATGGCCTGGCGGCGGGCAAGGGCGTCGCTGTCTGCGAGACCATCGGCGACGCACGCGCGGCCATCCGCGAGCTGATGGTCGGCGACCGCTTCGGGGCCGCCGGGCGGAGTGTCGTCGTCGAGCGCCGGCTCGAAGGCCGTGAGGCCAGCCTCATCGCGCTGTGCGACGGCCGCGAGGCGCTGCTGCTGCCGGTCGCGCGCGACCACAAGCGGCTGCTCGACGGCGACCTGGGGCCGAACACCGGCGGCATGGGCGCCTGCTCGCCGGTGGACGATGTCCGCGACGACGACGCAAGGGCATGGCTCGACGCGTTCCACCGCCCGGTCCTGGCCGAGATGGCGCGCCGCGGCGCGCCCTTCACGGGGTTCCTCTACGCCGGGTTGATGCTCACGCCGGATGGGCCTCGGCTGCTCGAGCTCAACGTGCGCCTGGGGGACCCGGAGGCGCAGGCCATCCTGCCCCGCATCGATGCGCCACTTGGAGCGTTGATGGCGGCCGCGGCTCGCGGGAAGCTGTGCGCCGCAGCCGCGGAGCTGGGCCTCGCCGACGCTCTCCCCGCGCTCGATGAGACGGCCGTGGCGCTGACCCTGGCGGCGGCGGGCTACCCCGACGCGCCGCGCAGCGGCGATCCCATCGGCGGCCTCGACTCTGCCCGCTCAAAGGGGGCGCTCGTCTTTGGCGCCGCCGTCGCCCGCGCCGCTGACGGCAGGCTTGTCAGCTCCGGCGGCCGCGTGCTGAGCATCGTTGGACGCGGGGCATCGCTCGATGCCGCGTGCGAGCAGGCATACCTGGCCGCGGCGCAGGTGGAGCTGGCCGGTGCGCAGCTGCGCCGCGACATCGGCCGGCCGGTGCGCGAGGTGGCCGTCGCGTGATCGCTCGCTACAGCCTGCCTGCCATGGCCGACGTGTGGACCGACCAAGCGCGCTTCGAGCACATGCTCCGCGTGGAGATCGCCACCAGCCGTGCGCTGGCACGGCGCGGAATCGTGCCCGCCGCGGCAGTGGTTGAGCTGGAGGCCCGGGCACGCATCGACGTCGCCCGGATCAGCGAGATCGAGCGGACGACCGACCACGACGTCATCGCCTTCGTCAGCCAGGTCGCCGAGACGGTCGGCGAGCACGGCCGCTACCTGCACTTCGGGCTGACCAGCAGCGATGTCGTCGACACGGCCCTGGCGCTGCAGTGCCGCGCCGCGGCGGAGCTGTTGCTGGCCGCGCTGGACGAGCTGATTGCCGCGGTGGCCGTGCTCGCCCGGGCTCACGCAGGCACGGTGATGATGGGCCGCACCCACTCCGTCCACGCCGAGCCGATCACGCTCGGGCTGAAGCTGTCTGGTTGGGCCTTCGAGCTGGACCGCGACCGTGCCCGCCTGCGCAGCGCCGCACGGGGCATGACTACTGGCAAGCTGTCAGGTCCGGTCGGCACGTACAGCCAGCTCGCGCCGGATGTCGAGGCCGAGGTGATGGCCGAGCTCGGCCTCGCCGCCGACCAAGCGAGCACGCAGATCGTGCAGCGCGACCGTCACGCGGCCTTCCTTGCCGCCATCGCCGTCACCGGCGGCTCCATCGAGCGCTTCTCGATCGAGGTGCGTAACCTCCAGCACACCGAGATCGGCGAGCTGCAGGAGCCGTTCCGCGCCGGCCAGAAGGGGTCGAGCGCGATGCCCCACAAGCGCAACCCGATCCTCTCCGAGCGGCTGTCCGGCCTGGCCCGCCTGCTGCGCGGCTACGCCCTGGCCGGGCTGGAGGACCAGGCGTTGTGGCACGAGCGCGACATCAGCCACTCGTCAGTCGAGCGCGTCGTGCTGCCCGGCGCGACGACGCTGCTGCACTACATGCTCGTGCGCTTCCGTGAGCTGGTCGAGGGCCTGGTCGTCCGGCCGGAGCGGATGCGCGAGAACATCGAGCGCGGCCTCGGTCTGCACGCCAGCAGCCGGCTGCTGAGCGCGCTCGTCGAGCAGGGCGGGATGGGTCGCGAGGAGGCCTACGCGATCGTCCAGCGCGCCGCGCTGCGTGCCGCCGACGAGCGTCGGCCGCTGCGCGAGCTGGTCGAGGCTGACGAGGCCGTCACGGCCGCGCTCGACCGGGCGGCCATCGACCAGTGCTTCGACGAGGCCCGGCTGCTGCGCCACGTCGACGAGGTAATCGGTCGCCTCGATCAACTGACCGCGCCAGGAGAGGAGACACTGCATGCCGCTCGCTGAACTGGTGCCCGGCTACGTTCGCTCGGGCAAGGTGCGCGACATCTACGCGCTCGACGAGCAGCGGCTGCTGCTCGTCGCCTCTGACCGGATCAGCGCCTTCGACGTGGTGCTGCCGACACCCATCCCGGACAAGGGCCGCGTGTTGACCGGCCTGGCTCGCTACTGGTTCGCCCAGACCGCGGCCGCCGGCCTGATGGACAACCACCTGCTGGCGACCGCCGTCGCGGCGCTGCCCGCGGGCTACGCCGATGAGGCGGCGGCAGACGAGCTGCGCGGCCGGATGATGGTCTGCCGCCGGGCGGAGGTGCTGCCCGTCGAGCTGATCGTGCGCGGCTACCTCGCCGGCAGCGGCTGGAAGGACTACCGGCGCAGCGGCGCGGTCTGCGGCATCCCGCTGCCTGACGGCCTGCGCGAGAGCGATCGCCTGCCCGAGCCGCTGTTCACGCCCTCGACCAAGGCAGAGACCGGCCACGACGAGAACATCTCGTTCGACCAGATGGTCGCGCTGGTTGGCGCCGAGCTGGCCGAGCGCTGCCGCGACCTGGCGCTGGCGCTCTACCGCTTCGCCGCTGAGCGAGCCGAGCCGGCGGGCATCATCCTCGCGGACACCAAGTTCGAGTTCGGGCTGCTGCCTGACGGCCGGCTGATCCTGATCGACGAGGTCCTGACGCCCGACTCGAGCCGCTTCTGGGACGGCAGCGACTACGAGCCCGGACGCGCACAGGCGTCGTACGACAAGCAGTTCGTGCGCGACTGGCTGGAGGCCCAGCCGTGGGACAAGACGCCACCCGGGCCGGAGCTGCCGCCGGACGTGGTGGCGGGCACGCGGGCACGCTACGTGGAGGCCTTCGAGCGCATCACCGGCGGCTCGTTCGACGACTACCTTGCCCACGACCGAGTGGCCGGCGAGTGAGCGCCTGGCGCTTCGCCGTCTCGGTCATGCCCCGGCCGGGCATCCTCGACCCGCAGGGTCGAGCGGTGGAGAGTGCTCTGCCGCAGCTCGATGCGGCGAGCGTTCATGGCGTGCGCGTGGGGCGGCGCATCGAGCTGACCGTCGAGGCGGGATCGGAAGGGGAGGCACGCGCCGTGGTCGAGCGCCTGGCGACTGACCTGCTGGCCAATCCGCTGGTCGAGGACTGGCAGGTGGCGCTGCTGTGAAAGTCGGCGTGGTCGTCTTCCCGGGCTCCAACTGCGATCGTGACGCGCTCCACGCCGCCCGCCTGGCCGGCGCCGAAGCAGAGCTCCTGTGGCACGACGATCCGGACCTCCGCGGCGCCGACGCCGTCATCCTGCCTGGCGGCTTCGCCCACGGCGACTACCTGCGCTCCGGTGCGATCGCCCGCTTCAGCCCGATCATGGGCGCGGTCCGCGAGCACGCCGCGCGCGGCGGACTGGTGCTCGGCATCTGCAACGGCTTCCAGGTGCTGACCGAGGCCGGGCTGCTGCCGGGTGCGTTGCTGCGCAACGCGTCGCTGCGCTTCGAGCACGGCTGGGTCGACGTGCTGGCCGAGCGGACCGACACGCCGTTCACCGCCCACGTCCCCGCCGGGGGCGTGCTGCGCATGCCGATCGCCCACGGCGAGGGCTGCTACTTCCTGCCGGATGACGAGCTCGACGCGCTGGAGTCTCGCGGCCAGGTGCTGTTCCGCTACGCGGCGAGCAGCAACCGCAACGGCTCGCTGCGCGACGTCGCCGGCGTGATCAGCGAGCGCGGCAACGTGGCCGGCCTGATGCCTCACCCCGAACGCGCGGCCGAACGTCTTCTCGGCTCGGACGACGGCATGCTGCTCATGCGCTCGCTCGTCGAGAGCGTGGCCCGGACCGGCGTCGCCGCGTGAGCAGCGTCGTGGCCGAATCACCGGCTGACCAGCTGCTCCATCGCCGGCTGGGCCTGACTGACGCCGAGCTGGCCGCCATCGAGGCCCGCCTGGGTCGCTCGCCCAACGACCTCGAGCTCGCGATGTTCAGCGTGATGTGGAGCGAGCACTGCTCATACAAGTCGTCGCGGCCGCTGCTGGCGACGCTGCCGACGGCGGGCGAAGACGTTCTTGCGGGCGTTGGCGAGCAGGCCGGTGTGGTCAGCATCGGCGACGGCTTGGCCGTGGCTTTCAAGATCGAGTCGCACAACCATCCCAGCGCGGTCGAGCCATACCAGGGCGCCGCGACGGGCATCGGCGGCATCCTGCGCGACATCGTGGCCATGGGCGCCCGGCCGGTGGCCTTCCTGGATGCGCTCAAGTTCGGCGATCCGGCCGAGCCTGGCGTGCGCCGGCTGGTCCGCGGCGTGGTCCGCGGCATCGGCGGCTACGGCAACTGCGTCGGCGTGCCCACCGTGGGCGGCGAGCTGTGGTTCGACGCCTCGTACGAGCGCAACCCGCTGGTCAACGCGATGTGCGTCGGCATCGTCGAGCACGACCGGCTGGCGCGGGCGGCGGCGACCGGCGTTGGCAACCTGGCCGTGCTGATCGGCTCGCCGACCGGCCGTGACGGCATCGGCGGCGCGTCGGTCCTGGCCAGCGCGACCTTCGACGACTCGTCGGCGGCCATGCGCCCGAGCGTCCAGATCGGCGACCCCTTCGCCGGCAAGCTGCTCATCGAGGCATCGCTCGAGCTCGTGAGCCGAGTCCTGGTCGTGGGCCTGCAGGACCTTGGCGCGGCAGGGCTGACGTGCGCCAGCTCGGAGATGGCTGAGCGTGGCGGCACGGGCATGCGCGTTGACCTGGCGGCGGTGCCACGGCGCGAGGAGGGCATGGCGCCGTTCGAGGTGATGATCAGCGAATCGCAGGAGCGCATGCTGGCCGTCGTCGAGCCGTCGCGCCTGGCCCAGGTCGAGGAGGTCTGCCGGCGCTGGGGCCTGCCCGCCGCCGTCGTTGGCACGGTCACCGATGACGGCGACGTCGTGGTTCTCGACGGCGGGCAGGAGATCGCCCGCGTCCCGGCGGCCGCGCTGGCCGGCGAGGCGATCGTCATCCAACGCCACGCCCAGCCACCGGCCCGAAAGCGAGCCGCGCCCGCGCCGGGCGTGCCCGACCTAGCCCATGACGGGCTGCCCGAGCGGGGCATGGACCCGGGGGCGGTGCTGGAGGCGCTGCTCGGCAGCCCCAACCTGGGCAGCCGCGGCTGGGTGACCGAGCAGTACGACTCGACCGTTGGCTCGGACACCTTGGCTGACGGGCAGCACGGCGCGGCCGTGCTGCGCATCAAGGGCACGAGCAAGGCGATCGTCATGGCCACCGATTCGCAGCCCGGCGTCGCGCTGGCAGATCCCGCGCTGGCCGCGGCGATGGCCGTGGCGGAGTGCGCGCGCAACGTCTCGATCACCGGGGCGCGGCCGCTGGGCGTGACGAACTGCCTCAACTTCGGCGATCCGGGCGACCCGGAGGCGTACTGGCAGCTGGCCGAGTCCGTCCGCGGGATGGGCGACGCCTGCCGCGCGCTGGGGCTGCCGGTCACCGGCGGCAACGTGAGCCTGTACAACGAGTCGCAGTCGGGGCGCATCGCGCCAACGGCGCAGGTCGGCATCGTCGGCCTGCTCGAGGATGTTGCGCTGCTCGTCCGGCCGGCCTTCGCAGCCGAGGGTGACGTGGTGGCGCTGCTCGGCGAGACGTCGCCGGGCCTGGTGGGCTCGGAGTACGAGCGGCTCGCCGGTGGGGCGCCCGACGACCGGCCGCCAAGCCTCGACCTGGCAGCAGAGGCGCGGCTCCAGCAGACCGTCCGCCGGGCGGCCGCGGCGCGGCTGCTGCGCTCCGCCCAAGACGTCAGCGGCGGCGGTCTCGCCGTTGCCCTCGCCGAGGCGTGCATCTGGGGCAGTCACGGTGCCGAGCTGACCCTGCCCGTGGCGCTTCCGCCGGCGGTGGCGCTCTTCGGCGAGAGCCCCAGCCGGGTGGTCGTCAGCGTCGAGCCTAAGCGCTGGCGCGATCTGGCCGCGGTCTGCGCCGAGCACGGCGTGCCCTGCCTGCGCCTCGGGACGGTGGGCGGCGGCCGGCTGCGCGTCCGGCTTTCGGGCGATGGCGCGACGGGCGCCGCCGAGGAGCGCGGGGTGACCGTCGCTGACGACATCGACCGCTCGGTCGAGGACCTGCGCCGCGCCTGGCAGCAGGCACTGCCGCGCGCGCTGGGCGAGGTGGCCTGAGCATGTGCGGCGTGGCCGGCATCCACGCCCCCGGCCGCGACGCGGCGGCGCTTGCCGCGCTGGCCATCTTCTCGCTCCAGCACCGCGGCCAGGAATCGGCCGGCCTGGCCGTCAGCGACGGCACCGGCGTGATGGTCTACAAGGACCTCGGGCTGGTCAACCAGGTGCTCGACGAGCGCCGGCTGGCCTCGCTCAGCGGCGAGCGCGCAATTGCCCACTGCCGCTACTCGACGACCGGCTCAACGGTGTGGGAGAACAGCCAGCCCGCCTTCCGGCTGGGACCGGCGCGCTCGGTGGCGGTGGGCCACAACGGCAACCTGGTCAACACCCGGGCGCTGCTCGAGCTGCTGCCCGGCGGGCGTGACCGGATGATCGGCACGACCGATACCGAGCTGCTCACGGCATTGCTGGCGACCGAGCCTGGCGACGACCTGGTGGCGGCGCTGCTGCAGGTGCTGCCGCGCGTGAGCGGCGCCTACTCGCTGGTGGTGATGGACGAGCAACGCGTCGTCGGCGTACGCGACCCGCACGGTTTCCGGCCGCTGGTGCTCGGTCGCCTGCCCGACGAAGGTTGGGTGCTGGCTTCGGAGACCTGCGCGCTCGATGCCCTTGGCGCCGAGCTCGTGCGCGATGTCGCGCCGGGCGAGATGGTCGTGCTCGGCGAGCGGCTGCCTTCGGGCGAGCCGGCCGCGCCGCGGTCCGTCCGCTTCGCCGAGGGCCGCGAGCAGCTGTGCGTGTTCGAGCTGATCTACTTCGCCCGGCCCGATTCGTACATGCTCGGGCGCAACCTGTACGAGGTCCGGCGGCGGATGGGCGAGGCGCTGGCCCGCGAGGCGCCGGCTGAGGCGGACCTGGTCATGCCCGTGCCTGACACCGGTGCGCCTGCGGCGGCCGGATTCGCCGAGGCCAGCGGCATTCCCTACCGCGAGGGCATGGTCCGCAACCGCTACTCGGGCCGGACGTTCATCCAGCCCTCGACCAACCTGCGCCAGCGGGGCGTGACGGTCAAGCTCAGCCCGCTGCGTGAACAGGTCCGCGACCGGCGCCTCGTGGTGGTCGACGATTCGATCGTCCGCGGCACGACCACGCGCCAGATCGTCGAGCTGCTGCGCCGGGCCGGCGCGCGCGAGGTGCACCTGCGCATCAGCGCGCCGCCGATCTTCCACCCCTGCTTCTACGGCATCGACACCCAGATCGAGACCGAGCTGATCGCCGGCCAAAAGTCAGTCGACGAGATCCGCGACTACTTGGGCGCTGATTCGCTCTCGTACCTCTCTATCGGCGGCGTGCTCGACGCGATCGAGCTGCCGCGCGAGCGCTTCTGCTTCGCCTGCTTCGACGGCCGCTACCCGGTGCCCGTGCCCTACGACCCGGGCAACCACAAGTTCGTGCTCGAGCGCGACGACGCGGCGGTGGTCGGTTGACCGAGCGCACGGCCTACGCCGCCGCGGGCGTGGACGTGGCAGCAGGCGATGAGTTCGTTGCCCAGATCCGGGACACGCTGGCGGCCCGAGCCGGAGACCTGCTCGGCTGGTCCGGCTTTGGCGGGGCGATCGAGCTGCCGGCCGGCTATCGCGCGCCGGTGCTCGTCAGCTCGACCGACGGCGTTGGCACCAAGACCGAGATCGCGCGCCGGCTCGGCCGCTACGACACGATCGGCAGGGACCTGGTCGCGATGTGCGCCGACGACGTGGTCTGTCACGGCGCCCGGCCGCTGTTCTTCCTCGACTACGTCGCCGTTGGCCGGCTCGAGCCGACGATGGCAACCCAGCTCGTCGGGGGGATCGCCGAGGCGTGCGCCGAGATCGATTGCCGGCTGCTTGGTGGCGAGACGGCCGAGCACCCCGGCCTGATGGAGCCCGGGCAGTTCGACCTGGCCGGGTTCTGCGTGGGCATCGTCGAGCGCGATCAGCTGATCGACGGGCGCGCCGCGCGGGCCGGCGACGTGATCCTCGGCCTGGCCTCTTCCGGCCTGCACGCCAACGGCTACTCGCTGGTGCGCTCCCTGATAGCAGATGAGCGCCTCGAGCTCAGCAACGCGCTGCTCGAGCCGACGCGCCTCTACGCGGCGCACATCATGGCCCTGCTCGATGCGGCGCGCGAGCACGGCTGGCGCATCGGCGGGCTTGCGCATGTCACCGGCGGCGGGCTGCCCGCCAACCTGCCGCGAGCTGTGTCCGAGACGCTCGGCATCGAGGTGGACCCGACCAGCTGGCCCGTCGAAACGACGGTGGCCGCGGTAGCCCAGCGGGCCGGCATGTCGGACCGCGAGATGCGGGCGACGCTCAATGCCGGCATCGGCATGGCTGTCGTCATCGAGCCCGGCGCCGCGTCAGAGGCCCTGGCGCTGCTGTCGCAGCGCGGCGTCGACGCCTGGCGGATCGGCAAGGTGGTGCCCGCGGATGAGATCGGCGGCCGCTACCGGGAGCTCGCTTGAAGTCGGTCGCCGTCGGCGTCTCCGGCGAGGGGACGAACCTGCGGGCACTGCGTCGGGCCGAGAAGCGCGGCCTGCTCAACGGCTCGATCGGGCTGGTCGTCGCCGACCGGCCGTGCGCGGCGCTGGGCTTCGCCGCCGACGAGGGCCTGTCAACGGCGCTCGTGGCGCGCGACGCGCACTCCGATCGCGATGCCTGGGACGCCGCCCTTGCCGACACGATCGGCCGCGCGCGGGCCGACTGGCTGGTCCTGGCGGGCTTCATGCGCCTGCTCGGGCCGCGCACCCTGGGCGCCTTCGACGGCCGCATCCTGAACGTCCATCCGAGCCTGCTGCCGGCTTACCCCGGTGCGCGCCCGGTCGCCGACACGCTCGCGGGCGGTGCGCGCGTGACCGGCGTCACGGTCCACCTCGTTGACGCCAGCCTGGATGGCGGCCCGATAGTCGCCCAGCAGCCGGTGCCCGTGCTGCCGGGTGACGACGAGGGCAGGCTGCTCGCCCGACTGCACGCCGTCGAGCATCGGCTGCTGCCGGCCTGCGTGGCGCTTGCCCTCGCCGGCGGGCTGCGCCTGCACGACGGCCGGGTGGAGGCCGACGAGGTGATCGCCGCCGAGCTGCCGCGCCCGCGTCGCGCGCTTCTCTCGGTCTCTGACAAGCGTGGCCTGGCCGATCTCGCGCGCGGCTTGGCCCACCTCGGATTCGAGCTCGTATCGACCGGTGGCACGGCCCGTGCGCTGCGCCAGGCCGATCTGGACGTGACCGAGGTGGCTGACGTGACCGGCTTCCCGGAGATGCTCGATGGGCGTGTCAAGACGCTCCACCCGCGGATCGAGGCGGGCGTGCTGGCCGACCTTCGTCGGACGGAGCACCGGGCTCAGCTGGCGGCAGCGGCGATCGAGCCCTTCGAGCTGGTCGTCGTCAACCTGTATCCCTTCGCCGAGGCGGCGGCCCGAGAGGCGACGAGCGACGACGAGCTGATCGAGGAGATCGACATCGGTGGCCCGACGCTCGTCCGGGCGGCGGCCAAGAATCACGCCAGCGTGGCCATCGTCACCGACCCGGCGCAGTACGATGCGGTGCTCTCCGAGCTCAAGCGCGGCCGGCTGTCCGATGGGTTGCGCCGCGAGCTGGCGCTGTCCGCATTCCGGCTGACCGCCGGCTACGACCGACTGATCAGCAAGACGCTCTCTGCGCGCTGGTGGAGCGGTCCGCCGGTCGGCGTCGTGCCGGCCGCGCTGGGCGTCGAGCTGTCGCTCAGCCAGGAGCTGCGCTACGGCGAGAACCCGCACCAGGCCGCCGGGCTCTACTCGGCCGGTGGCATATCGCTCGCGCCGGGCCCCTTCAGCGATGGCGCGGCGCCGCTGCAGGGCAAGCCGCTGTCGTACAACAACATCCTCGACGCCGCCGCCGCGGCCGGGCTGGCGCGCGACCTTCGCGGCGCGGGCTGCGTGATCGTCAAGCACGCCAACCCGTGCGGCGCTGCCGAAGGGCATGACCTGGCCTCGGCCTGGCAGCAGGCACTTGCGGCCGACCCTGTCAGCGCCTTTGGCGGCGTGGTCGCGCTGACCGCGCCGGTGGATGGAGCGCTGGCCGAGCAGCTGGCGTCGATCTTCCTCGAGGTCGTGCTGGCACCGGCGTTCGAGCCCGCGGCGCTGGAGGTGCTGGCGTCGAAGCCGAACCTGCGCTTGCTCGTGGACGAGGGGCTCCGCCGGCCGGCTGAACCGGGTCTCGAGCTGCGCAGCGCCGGCGGCGCGATCCTGCTGACCGAGGCGGACACCGCGCCGGACGACGCGGCCGGCTGGCAGGTCGTTACCCGGCGTGCGCCATCGGACGACGAGCGACGCTCGCTCGAGCTCGCCTGGCGGGTCGCACGGCACGTCAAGTCGAACGCGATCGTGCTCGTCCGAGAGCGGGCGGTGGTGGGCGTGGGGGCGGGCCAGATGAGCCGCGTCGATTCGGCCCGGCTGGCGGTCGCCAAGGCCGGCCCCGCGCGGGCCGCCGGGGCCGTCTGCGCCTCGGACGCGTTCTACCCGTTCCCCGACGCGCTCCAGGCCTGCACCGCCGCCCGCGTGACGGCCTTCGTCCAGCCCGGCGGCTCGCAGCGTGACGCAGAGGTGATCGCCGCCGCCGACGCTGCGGGCGCAGCGATGCTGTTTACCGGTGTGCGCCACTTCCGGCACTAGAATTGGCTGATGGACGAGCACACACAGCCGCGTCATCCGCTTGGCGCCGAGATCGACGACAGCCCCAATCCAACCACCAGCGCGCCGGCAGACGGCGACGCGGAGCGCGGTGACGCGAGCGCGCACCACGACCACGCAGATGAGAGCGCAGGCAGCAGCCGCCAGCGCGAGATGCTGCGCCAGGTACAGGAGATGATCGACAGCCTCGCGCGTGAGGCAAAGCCAGTGATGCGCGAGCTGGCCGCCAAGTCAGCCGAGCTGGCGGCGATCGCCGCCGAGCGGGCCGGACCGCTCGCCGCCCGCGCGGCCGAGAAGACGCAGGCCTACGGCGAGCGCTTTGCGGCCCGCTCCAAGGAGATGGCCGCTGACCTGCGGCGCCACGAGGAGCCCGGCACTCCCGGCGTGGCAGGGGAGGAGAGCCCGGAGGGCAGCGAGAGCGGAGAAGCGCAGCCCGGCGGCTGACGCAGACAGTGGCCGAGCCCATCCTCGTCGTCGAGGCACTCGCCCGCTGCCCGCTGTTCGCGCGCTCCGACGAGACGACATTGCAGGCGGTCGCTTCGGCGATGCGCCGCCGGCGCTTCCGGCGCAACGAGGTCGTCTTCCACCAGGGCGACCCGGGTGATTCGCTGCACGTCGTAGGGTCAGGCGCGGTCAAGATCAGCCTGCCCTCGGCCGATGGTGATGAGGCGATCATCGCCACCCTCTGGCCGAGCGACTACTTCGGCGAGCTGGCGCTGCTTGACGATGCCCCCCGTTCCGCGACAGCGACAGCGGTCGAGCCTACGGAGACATTCGTCCTGGCGCGGTCAGTCTTTCGCGAGCTGCTCGAGCGTGACGCGGCGCTGCGCGACGGTTTGCTGACCGGGCTCGCACGCGAGCTGCGCCGCCTCACCACGCACGTCGAGGAGCTGCATTTCCTCGACCTTGCCGGCCGGTTGGCCGCCCGCCTGGCTCGGCTGGCGCGTGAAGTGGCACCGGCCGACGGGAGGGCGGGCGCGGAGGTGAGCCTGGACTGGCCATTCACCCAGGCTGATCTGGCAGCGATGATCGGCGGCACGCGTCAGAGCGTCAACCGGCTGCTCAGCGACCTGCTGGATAACGGCCTGGTGCGGATCGAGCGCGACCGGCTGGTCATCTCGGACCTTGCCGCGCTCGAACGTCGGGCAGAGCGATAGGGGCGCTTCAGGCCAGCAGCAGCCCCAGCGCTGTCAAGAGGGATGTCGCCAGTGCCCTCAGCTGGCGGCGCCGGACGATCTGCTCGTCGCTGCCGGTACGCCGCGTGGCCAGCCGGCCGAGCTGGACCTGGCGGGCCTGGCGCAGCATCTCGACCTGGCTGGCCTGAGCCAGCATGGCGGCGGTTGTCGGGTGGTACAGCACGGGGGTGGACTCCTTCTGCTGACGTGGATCGATGAGTCCATGGTCGGTTCGCGCGAGGCTGACGGCGATCAGCCGTCTGACATCGGCGCGGTAATCCTCCCGACAGCAGATATGTCGGCTGGCCGACACCCACGGACCCTCGCGCGCCGCTGATACGATCGCCGCCCATGCCTGCCGAGCCCTTCTACCTGACCACGGCGATCTTCTATCCGGCTCCCAAGCCGGCGCTGCACTCGCTCTTCGAGGCTATTGGCGCGGACGCCATCGTGCGCCATCGTCGCCTGCAGGGCCGGCCCGCGCGCTTCCTGAGCGGCCTCGACGAGCACTCGGCCAACGTCGAGCGTGCGGCGCGCGAGCAGGGTCTCGCCCCGCGCGAGCTGATCGACCCGTGGGCCGCGACATGGCGCGCGGCGTTCGAGAAGTTCGGCATCTCGTGCGACCGCTTCATCCGCACGACGGACGAGGACCATGCCCGGGCATCGGCCGAGATGGTCCGCCGAGCGATGGCCGCCGGCGACGTTTACAGGGGCACGTATTCAGGCTGGTACTGCATCGGCTGCAACGAGTTCAAGACGGACGCCCAGCTCGTTGACGGCCGCTGCCCGGACCACCCGACGCTCGAGCCGCAGTGGCTCGAGGAGCAGAACTACTTCTTCCGCCTCAGCGCCTACCAGGAGCGGCTCGAGCGGCTGTATGCCGAGAACCCGTCCTTCTGCGAGCCCGAGCACTTCCGCAACGAGGTCCTGGGCTGGCTGCGCGAGGGCCTGCGCGACTTCTCCATCAGCCGTGCCGGCGGCAGCTGGGGCATCCCCTTCCCGGATGATCCTGGCCATCGCATCTACGTCTGGTTCGACGCCCTGACCAACTACATCACCGGCGCCGGCTTCCCCGACGACATGGCCGCCTTCGAGCGCTGGTGGCCGGCGGACGTGCACGTCATCGGCAAGAACATCACGCGCTTCCACTGCCTCTACTGGCCGGCCATGCTGATGAGCGCTGGGCT
>DATMJK010000075.1:0-21574 GCA_035553915.1 Candidatus Limnocylindrales bacterium
GGCATCCCTGGTTCGTCGACTCCAGCTCGTCACGCGGCAGCGCCCGGCGCAGCTGGTACATCTGGCGCGATGCGCTGCCCGGTGGCGGCCCACCGAACGGCTGGCAGAGCGAGTTCGGGGGCAGCGCCTGGGAGTGGCACGAGCCGACCGGCCAGTACTACTTCCACTCGTTCCTGAAGGAGCAGCCAGACCTCGACTGGACCAACGCGGCGGTCAGGACAGCGATCTTCGAGGCAATGCGCTTCTGGCTGCGCCGCGGCGTGGACGGCTTCCGGCTGGATGTCGTCAACCTGCTTGCCAAGCGCCGCGAGCTCGAGCCCGGCCCGGTCGATCGGCCGCAGCGCTGGGGCGACCGGCGCCGCATCCATCCGATCATGCGCCAGCTGCGCGCCGTCGCTGACGAGTTCGAGGAGCGGGTGCTGATCGGCGAGATCTGGCGGCCGGTGCGCGAGCTCGTGCGGTTCTACGGGCAGGACCTCGACGAGCTGCACCTGCCGTTCAACTTCCAGCTGCTCCAGCTGCCCTGGCAGGCTGGGCGGCTGGCGCGCGGGATCGAGCACTACGAGGGATCGGTGCCGGACGGCGCCTGGCCGACGTGGGTGATCGGCAACCACGACAAGCCGCGCATCGCCAGCCGGGTCGGTGCCGCCCAGGCTCGAGTGGCGGCGATGCTGCTGCTGACCCTGCGCGGCACGCCCACGCTCTACTACGGCGACGAGATCGGAATCGCCGACGCCGACGTGCCACCGGAGCAGCAACGCGACCCGCAGGGGCTGCGCGGCGGCGAGAGCCGTGACCCGGCGCGGACACCGATGCGCTGGGATGGATCCGCTCTCGCCGGCTTCAGCGGGAGCATGCCGTGGCTGCCGATAGGACCAGCTGTGGGGACGATCAACGTCGCTGCCCAGCGCGGCGATCCGGCCTCGATGCTCAGCCTCTACCGCCGGCTGCTCGAGCTGCGACGGCGTGAGCCGGCGCTGAGCATAGGTGGCTACCGCGCGCTCGTCGCTCGGCGGGGCGTGCTCTCGTACTTGCGCAGCCACGACGGACGGAACTATGCCGTCGCGCTCAACCTCTCGGATCGGAGGGCCGAGGTGCGCCTCGAGCTGGCCGGCCGGGTCGAGGCCTCTACCCATCCAGGGCGCGACGATCGACCGGTGCGCGAAACGGTCGAGCTTGCCGCCAACGAGGGCGTGGTCATCGCCGTCGACGGCTGATCAGGCCAGGGACGGCTCCTGCTGCCAGGGCACCCATTGGCTGCCATTCCACCAGCGGTGCCACAGCCGGCCGTCACGGCCGAGGGCAAAGACGTCGAGCCGATCGGCGCCCCAGGATGAGCACGCCGGTCTGGCCGCCGGATCGAGCTCGCCGCCCAGGCTCTCCCACCCGTGCCATGACCGACCGTCCCAGTAGCGGTTCCAGAGCTGGCCGTCCGGGAAGACGGCAAAGACCTCCATCTCGTCGATTGCCCAGGCCGTGACGCACGGCCCAGACACGGGCTGGCCGCCGAGCGGCTCGTCAGCCGACCAGTCCGCGCCGGCCGATGCGGTCCAGCGATGCCACAGCCCGCCATCAGCGCCGACCCAGAACAGGTCGACGCGGCCGCTGCCCCACGAGACGGCCGCCAGGTCCCTCATCGCATCACTCGCCGCGGGCGACCCACAGCGTTGGCTGCGAGACCTCAGCCAGCTCGTCGCTGCGCTCGCCGATGACCACCACACCGCCGCCACCCGGCAGGGCGTCGTACATCCGCGCCTGGTGGAAGGTCGGGTCGTCAGCCAGGCGGAACCAGGTCCGGCCGTCCGCTGACAGCCAGGCCGCGGCATCAAACCGGAAGCGCGCGAGCTCGATCGCACCAACCGCCACGAACCCCTCGCCCAAGGGCGCGACGCCGTACATGGCGCCGTCGCCGCCGTCCACGCTGATCTCCCAGCTGCGGCCATCAAGCGAGTACCAGGCCATCGACTGGGCAAGCTCATCGTCCGTCCTTGCGCCCACCGCGACGTACAGCCCGCTGCTGACGGCGATCTCGTTGACCGTGCTGTCGCTGCCGTTGGGCAGCGCGATGGCCTGCCAGGCGACGCCGTCGATCGAGTGCCAGACCGCGGCCTCGGCGGAGGTCGCCGAGCCGTAGGCCAGGTAGCCGTCGGTGACCGCACTCAGGCCGTTGAGCGTGGTGCCGCCATCAATGCCGCTGACCGGTGATCCGATCGACCAGGCGATGCCATCAGCAGATGTCCAGCCGAGCACCTCCCCCGTCAGCGGGTCGCTCCCCAGTGCGAGGTAGCCGTCGCCGCCGGCAGCGACGACGCGCATCTCGCCGGCGCCCATATCACCACTGATGGGCTGCCAGGCCAAGCCGTCGCGCGAGTGCCAGCCAGCGGGCACCGGATCCTCGGCGCCGTACGAGAAGCCAACGGCGGCGAGGCCGTTCGGACCGTCAGTTATCGCCGGCAGCGCCACGTCTGCCGAGTCGGGCAGGACAATGCGCTGCCAGGCCTGCCCGTCAGCCGAGCGCCAGACCGCCGAGGCCGCCTCGTCGTCGGTCGTGCCGACGATGAACAGCTGGCCGGCCAGGCCGCCCGAGCTGGCGCTCACCGCGCCGGCAGGCGCGTCGGCGACGCTGAACGCGCCGGACGGCTCGTTCCACACCAGACCCGCCGGGGGCGGGCCGGGCGTCAGTTCGGGCGTCGCGATCGGCTCGCCGGTGGGCGGCGGACTTTCGGCTGGCGGCGTGGTGCTCTGATCGGTGGCGGCCGGCGTGCTCGGCATCAGCGTGTCCGTGGGCCCGGGACCGGGAGTCGGCAGCGCAGGCGATTCGGCCGCGCGCCGGCAGGCAATGGCGGTCAGGCCGATGGCCAGAACGAGCATCAGCGTGATCGGCGAGCGCAGCGTCGGCATCCGGCCGATTCTGGCGCATCCGGCCACTAGACTCTGGAAACACCCAAGCCACGAGGGCGAAGCCATCAATCACTCGCTCGGCGAGCGCTTGCGCTACGCGTTCGACAACATCATGGCCCGCGGCACGGTCGCGCTGGTCAGCGGCCTCTTCCTGGCCAGCGCCCTGCTAATCGTTGGGGTCGCACTGCTCGTCACCGTGCTCGGCGGACTGGACGACGAGGCGACCGCCGGCGTCGACTTCATCCAGCTGTCCTGGATGACGCTGCTGCGCACGCTCGATCCGGGGACGATGGCCGACGACGCCGGCCCGGTCGTCTTCGTGCTCGGCATGTTCTCGGCGACGATCGGCGGCGTGCTCTTCGTGGCCATCCTCATCGGCCTCGTGACGAGCGGCATCGAAGGCCGGCTGACCGAGCTGCGGCGGGGCCGCTCGCGGGTCATCGAGCGCGACCACACGATCATCCTGGGCTGGTCGGCCCAGGCGCCCACGCTGATCGAGGAGCTGATCGAGGCCAATGCCAGCCGCTCGCGGGCGGCGATCGTCCTCCTGGCCGAGCGAGACAAGGTGGAGATGGAGGACGAGCTGCGGGAGCGCATCCCGCGGCGGCGCAGCACGCGCATCGTGTGCCGCAGCGGCAGCCCCATCGATTCAGCTGACATCGACATCTGCAGCCCCCAGGCGGCGCGCTCGATCGTCGTCCTGGGCCACAACGGCCCGGACGCCGACGCCGAGGTGATCAAGACGATGCTCGCGATCAGCAACTCACCGACGCGCCGCGCCGAACCCTACCGGCTGGTGGCTGAGATCCAGGACCCGCGCAATGCCGAAGTGGCGCGGCTTGCCGCGCGTGGCGAGGCACGGATCGTGGTCGTCGGCGACCTGATCGGCCGGATCGCCGCCCAGGCCTGCCGCCAGCCCGGCCTGTCAGTCGTCTACGAGGAGCTGCTCGATTTCGCCGGTGACGAGATGTACTTCTCGGAGCATCTCGGCCTGGCCGGCCAGACTTTCGGGGATGCGCTGCTCGCCTTCGCGGATAGCGCCCTCCTGGGGCTCGTCCAGGAGGGCGGCTCGCCGCAGCTGAACCCACCCATGGAGACGCGCATCGGCGAGCGCGACCGGCTGATCGTCCTTGCCCGGGACGACAGCACGATCCACCTTGGGCAGCGGCCGCCCGGCACGCCCGTGGAGGAGCGTATCGGGCCTCCCCGGCGGACCCCGCCGCACGCCGAGCGGACGCTGGTCCTTGGCTGGAACCGACGCGCGCCGGCGATCCTGCAACAGCTGGACAGCTACGTCGACGACGGATCGGAGGTGCTGGTCGCAAGCTCGTCGGAGACTCATCGCGCACCGGCAGAGGCAGCAGGCGCCCGCAGCCGCAGCACGCGACTCGAGTTCCGCCACGCCGACACGACTTCGCGCGCGGCGCTGGAGGAGCTGCTCGAGCCGGAGTGGGACCGCGTCGTGATCCTGCCTTACGCCGAGGGACTGGCACCGCAGCAGGCCGACGCGCGGACGCTGGTCACCCTGCTACACGTGCGCGACATCAACGGTCGCGCAGGCCGGCGGCTGCCGATCGTCACCGAGATGCTCGACCTTCGTAATCGCGAGCTGGCGCAGGTAACTCGCGCCGATGACTTCATCGTCAGCGAGAAGCTGGTCAGCCAGATGCTCGCCCAGCTGTCGGAGAGCCCCGAGCTCGAGCCGGTCTTCGCCGACCTGTTCGATGTCGAGGGCTCGGAGATCTACCTGCGGCCGGCCAGCAGCTACCTGACTTTCGAAGCCGACGGCAGCGCTGAGCCGATCGACTTCTATACCGTCGTCGAGTCGGCGCGCCGCCAGGGCGAGGTGGCGATCGGCTATCGGGTCATTGCCTGGGCTGACGACCCGGCGCGCAACTACGGCGTGGTGCTCAACCCGCCCAAGGCCGACCAGGTCGCACTCGAGTCCGACGACCTGGTGATCGTCCTGGCGGAGGACTAGCTCGCCGCAGGCGTCGCCGGCGCTGCCGTGGCGGGGCGGCGGACGGCCCGCAGCTGCTCGGCGGCCTCCTCGGGAGAGATGTCGCGCTGAAGCTCGGACAGCAGCTCGTAGCCGACCATGAACTTGCGCCGGTCGGCACCCATCAGTGGCGGATACACATGGGCGTGCAGCTGCCAGTGCTCGGCGCCGGCGCCAAAGGGCGCCTGGTGCCAGCCCATCGAGTACGGGAACGGGATGCCGAACAGCGCGTCGTAGCGGCGCAGCAGCTCGCCCAGGGGCCGGGGCAGCAGATCGCGCTGGCTGGCGTCCAGGTCCGGCAGCCGGCTGACGGGACGGCGCGGCACGATCAGCGTCTCGAAGGGCCAGGCCGCCCAGAACGGCACGACCACCAGCCACTCGTCGTCCTCGGCTATCACCCGCGGCCCGCCGTGCTCCTGGGCGGCGTAGTCGAGCAGCAACCGGCGGCCCGTGCGCTCGTGGTGCCGTCGCTGTGTGGCGTCCTCACGCACGCCGCGAGTGGGCACCGCGCTGGCCGCCCAGATCTGGCCGTGCGGATGCGGGTTTGACGCGCCCATCGCGGCGCCGCGGTTCTCGAAGACCTGCACCCAGGCATGCTCGGCGCCAAGGCGGGCGGAGTGCTCGCCCCAGCTCTCGACCACACGCCGCAGGTCCGCCGGTTCCATTCCCGCGAGCGTCAGGTCGTGCCGCGGCGAGAAGCACAGCACGAGGCAGGTGCCGCGCTCGGCGCGCGCCAGCAGCAGGCCGTCAGCCAGCTCGCCCAGCGGCGAGTCCGGACGCAGCGCAGCGAAGTCGTTGGTGAACGCGAAGGTGCCCTCGTACTCCGGGTTGCGCTCGCCGTTCGCCCGGACGTTGCCCGGGCAGAGGTAGCACTCGGGGTCATAGGCCGGGCGGGCGGGCGGTGCCGGGCCCTCCACGCGGCCCTGCCACGGTCGGCTGGACCTGCCGGACGAGACGAGCAGCCACTCGTCGGCGAGCGGGTCGTAGCGTCGGTGCGGCTCGCGCAGCAGGAGTGCGTCAGTGGCGCCGCCGACCAGCTGGCCGCTGGTCATGAGACGCGGCTCTGCGCCGCCGCCCGGGCAGGCTCAGCCGGGTCGACAACTAGCAGGCGGAGCGTCGGCTCGAGGGTCTCGCGCGCGTCCGCGGCGAGCTGGCTGTCAGTGATCACCATCTCCGCCTCGTCGAGGCGAGCGATGGCGCTGATGCCGACGACGCCCCACTTGGTGTGGTCTGCCAGCACGATCAGGCGGCGGCCGGCCTCGATCAGCGCTCGGTTGGTGTCCGCCTCGAGGATGTTGGGCGTGGTGAAGCCTCGGGCGTCCATCCCGTGTACGCCCATGAAGACCATGTCCACATGGAGCGAGCGCAGCGCGTTCACGGCCAGTGGACCCACGAGCGCGTCTGACGGTGTGCGCACGCCACCGCACAGGATCACCGTCTGGTCCGGCCGCCCCCTGGCATGGAGGATGTCCGCTACGGGGATCGAGTTGGTCACGACCGTCAATGCCGGCACCTCGACGAGCCTTTCGGCCAGGGCGTAGGTGGTCGTCCCGGCCGAGACGCCGATCGCCGTCCCTGGGGCAACGAGCTCGACCGCCGCCGCCGCAATCGCCTCCTTCTCAGCCTGCATCAGCACGGATTTCGCCCCGAAGCCCGGCTCGAACAGCGCGCCCCCCGGAAGGGCAGCTGCACCACCGTGCATCTTCTCCAGCAGGCCGCGCTCGTGAAGCAGCACGAGATCGCGGCGGATGGTCATGTCGGACACGCCAAGGGTGTCGACGAGGTCAGCGACGCGCACCGCGCCCTGCTGGCGCACCTTCTCGAGGATGTAGTCCTGCCGTTGACGCGCCAACGCCGGTCGGCGCCCTCGGGCTGGTGTGCCAAGGCGCAAGAGGGGCTGCTGATCTTCCGATTCGGGCTGCATCGATCCTCGAACCTGGCGGGCGGTCTCCTGGCGCCTGCCGCCGGTTCGATCATAGTCCCTCAAAGATTGAACACTAGTCAACATCCGCAAACGGTTCGGCTGGACGAGTCCAACTTTTTCCTTGACATTCGAACGCGGGCCCACCGACAATGCAAGCCCAACCGCGGGTTTCTGTTGATAGCGATCTCATCGCTCAGGAGGAGGAGACCATCGTGCGCAACTCTTATTTGCGGCTGACGCTGGCGCTGGCGGTCGTGCTGGCGCTGGTGGCATGCGCAGGCCCAACGGCCACGCCCGGCGCGACCGGACCCGGTGCCACCGGCACCCCCGCCGCCCAGACCCCGGGCACGACGCCGGACGCGACGCCCGGCCAATCACCAGACGCCACCCAGCCGCCAACAGGCGATGCCTGCCCGGCCGCGGCGCACGGCCAGCGCGTCGAGATGTGGAGCCCGCTCACGGGGCCTGACGGCGACGAGATGACTGCCCTCGCCCAGCGCTATTCGGGCGAGAACACCATGGAAATCACCGTCGAGCACGTGGCTCAGCCTGACTACGTGACCGCGCTCAACGCGGCCGCGGCAGGCAACCAGCTGCCGGCGATGACCGTCGTCCGGCTGATCAACGTCAGCGAGCTCGCCTCGCGCAACGTCGTGCAGCCGTTGAGCGACGAGGTCCTGGCGATCCTCGGCGACGAGCTGCTCAACGACTACCCGGCGAATGTCTGGGACGGCGGCGAATGGCGCGGCGAGCGCTACTCGATCCCGCTCGACATGCACCCGCTGGTCATGTACTACAACAAGGACCTGTTCGCCGCGGCCAACGTCGCGGAGCCAGGCGCTGAGCCATGGACGCTCGAGGAGTTCGAGGCGGCCATGACCGCCCTCGACGCCAGCGGCGTCAAGCCTATGGCGATCGGTACGCACTTCCAGGGCGGCGCCCTCTTCCAGACGCTCATCCGCCAGTACGGTGGGGCGCTGACCAACGAGGAAGGCACCGAGGTCACCTACGACAGCGAGGCCGGCGTGCAGGCAATGCAGCGCCTGGTCGAGCTGCAGGACGCCTACTCGGAGGACATCACGGGCACCGGTGACCCGGAGGTCCAGGAGTTCCAGAGCGGACGTGCCGCGATCGTGATGCACGGCCCGTGGCACATCAGCAACATGCTCCAGCTGGACTTCGCCGGCTTCGCGCCGGTGCCCCAGATGGGTGGCACGGAATACGCGGTCTGGGGCGGCTCGCACCAGCTCGCGATCACCAGCAGCGACCCGGCCGTCCAGGCCGCGGCAGCGTGCTGGATCCGCTGGCTCTCGGAGAACTCGGTTGAGTGGGGCGCTGCCGGCCAGGTCCCGGCGCGAACCTCGCAGCGCGAGGATCCGCAGCTGGCAGACGTTGCACCGCCGATCGCGGCCATCGCGGCCTCGGGCGACAACGTGATCATCCTGCCGCAGGTACCGGAGATCGAGCACGCGCTGTGGGGGCTCGGCTTCGGCCCGGTGGTCGACGCCGTCCTGACCGGTCAAGAGACCGACATCCAGGGCGCGCTCGAGCGGGCTGCGGACGTCTCGCAGCAGACCATCGACGAGAACGCGACCAGGTACGAGCCTTAACCTGAGCCGCAGCTGAGGGAAGGGCCCGGCCGGGGGTCGGGCCCTTCCCATTACCCGTCCGGTCAGGATCGCGAGGGAGGCCGTTCGCTTGACCGCTCAGCCAGGCGCCGTCACCGGGGTAACCCAGCCACCGCGCAAGCGGCGACGAAACCTGACGCCCTACCTGTTCATCCTGCCCCACCTGATCTTCTTCGTCGCCTTCCTGGCTTGGCCGTTCTTCTTCGGCATCTACACCAGCCTCTTCGAGTTCGACTTCCTGCGGCCGGAGCGACGGCCGTTCGTCGGCCTGGACAACTACATCCGGCTCTTCGATCCGGCCAGCCTGCAGTTCCCGCACTTCTGGCGGTCGATGGTCAACACCGGTCAGTTCATCCTGTGGAGCGTCCCGCCGCTGGTCATCGGCGCGCTCATGCTGGCCGTGCTGCTCAACGGCCGCTTCCGCTTCCGCGGCTTCTTCCGGATGATCTTCTTTGCGCCATACACGCTGTCAGTGACGGCGGCGGCCGTGCTGTGGTGGTGGATCTTCCAGCCGCGCGGTGGGCTGATCAACCAGTTCCTGGGTGAGATGGGCGTGCGCGGGCCGAACTGGCTGGGCAGCATGCCGGATGCCTGGGCGGCGATCACCATCACCACTGTCTGGTGGACGATCGGCTTCAACACGGTGATCCTGCTGGCGGCCCTGCAGGACATACCGAAGGAGCTCTACGAAGCCGCCTCGATCGATGGCGCGAACGCCTGGCGGCGCTTCCGGAGCATCACCGTGCCAATGCTGCGCCCGGTCTTGGTGCTGGTCATCACGATCACCCTGATCGCGTCGGCGAACCTGTTCGGCCAGCCATTCATCATGACCGCCGGCGGTCCGCTCCAGCAGACCGAGCCGATCATGTTCCGGATCTACGTCGAGGGCATCCAACGCAACAACATGGGCATGGCCGCGGCGATGTCAGTCTTCGTCGCCTCGTTGCTGCTCGTCGTGACGGCGCTCAACTTCAAGCTCTTCGGACGAAAGGAAACCGAGTGACAGGCGGAGTGGAGGACGTGGCATGAGACTGTTCCGCGGCGGGCGCGACGAGGATGTCGAAAGCGGCCTGCCGGCGGGCCGGCTGCAGTCGCTGATCACCTACGCGCTGCTGATCCTGTTCGGCATGTTCTTCGTGCTGCCGCTGGTCTGGATGCTCGTGACCTCGTTCAAGCCATTCGCCGAGTGGCTCCAGCCGAACTGGATCCCGCTCACTCCGACGATTGACAATTACCTGTCTGTCTTCCGCGACCCGGTCCTGCCCGTGCCGCGCTGGTTCTTCAACAGCCTCTTCGTGGCCGGCGCCTTCACACTGCTCGTGCTGGTCATCGACTCGCTGGCCGCCTACGCGTATGCGCGGATGGAGTTCCGCGGACGCAAGCTGCTCTTCGGGCTACTGCTGGCGACGCTGGTCATGCCGGGCATCATGTTCCTCATCCCTAACTACATCGCCGTCGCCGGCCTCGGCTGGCTGGGCAGCTACCAAGGCATCATCGTGCCTGGCCTGGCCGGGGTGTTCGGCGTGTTCTTCCTGCGCCAGTTCTTCCTCAGCCTGCCGCGCGAGCTCGAGGAGGCGGCCTACGTTGACGGGGCCGGGACGTGGCAGACGTTCTTCAAGGTCGTGCTGCCACTGTCGGGCGGGGCGCTGGCCACGCTGGGCGTGATCACCTTCCTGGTCTCGTGGAACGACTTCCTGTGGCCGCTGCTGATGACCAACACCTCGCGCGAGATGCAGACGCTGCCGGTCGGCCTGGCCACCCTCCAGGGCCAGTACACCTTCGACTACGGCAAGCTGATGGCCGGCGCAGTGATCCTGACCGTGCCGGTGCTGCTGCTATACATGCTCGCCCAGCGCTACATCATCCGCAGCATCGCGACGACGGGCCTCAAGGGCTGATCAGGACCTTGCCGTCACGGCTGCCTCTTCGAGGACCCCTCGCCGGCGTTCTGCTCGGCCTTGCCGTCGCCTGCGCACCGGCTGCATCGCCGACGCCGGCAGCCTCGCCGACCGTCAGCCGCCCCGCCAGCCCGACACCCCTCGCCAG
Organism: Candidatus Limnocylindrales bacterium; assembly: GCA_035553915.1. Lineage (GTDB taxonomy): Bacteria > Chloroflexota > Limnocylindria > Limnocylindrales > CSP1-4 > JALYGJ01. Next base: position 10,499 of record DATMJK010000075.1, read on the forward strand.
CCCCACAGCCGCCGGCGCCACGGCCAGCCCAAGCCCGGCGCCGACGATCGAGGGACCCTCCTACGACAACCCGGTCTATGCGCGCGACTTCCCAGACCCGCACGTGATCATGGTCGACGGCGAGTACTACGCCTACTCCACCAATGCCGCCAGCGCCAGCGTGCCCGTCGCCCACTCGACCGACCTTGCGAGCTGGCGCCACGTCGGCGACGCGATGCCGGTCCGCGCCCCATGGGCGCAGCCCAACTACGGCTGGACATGGGCGCCGGGCGTGATCCAGATCGAGGATGGCTTCGTGCTCTACTACACCGCCCGCGACAAAGTCGCGGATCGCCAGTGCATCGGCGTGGCCACCGCAGATGCGCCGACCGGTCCCTTCCACGATGAAGCGGAGGAGCCGTTCATCTGCCAGCGCGACCTTGGCGGATCGATCGACGCCTATCCATTCCGCGACGCTGACGGCACCCTGTACCTCTACTGGAAGAACGACGGCAACTGCTGCGCCAAGCCGGTCGGGCTGTGGGTGCAGGAGCTTTCGGCTGACGGGCTCACGCTTGTGGGCGAGCCGACCGAGCTCATCCGGCGCGACCAGCCGTGGGAGATTCCACTGATCGAGAACCCGGCGATGGTCCACGAGGAGGACACGTACTTCCTCTTCTACTCGGCCAACTGGTGGGAGGGTCCCGACTACGCGGTCGGCGTGGCCGTCTGCGAATCGGCCAGCGGGCCCTGCGACAAGCCGCTCGACGGGCCTATCTTCAGCTACAGCCCGGAGGCGCTCGGCCCGGGTGGCCAGGCCTTCTTCTACGACCCCGACGACAACCTGTGGATGGCCTACCACGCCTGGGAGGGCGTGCGCGTGGGCTACCCGCGTGGGCAGCGCAGCCTGCGCATCGAGCCAGTCACCTTCGCCGACGGGATGCCCGTCATCGACGGCCCAACGACCGACCCACAGCCCATGCCTTGAGTCGAGCCGTGCGCGACTTCACCAATCCGGTGCACGACGGCTACTTCGCAGACCCGTTCGTGCTCCGCCACGGCGACATCTTCTACGCCTACGGCACGAACGCCGTGGGCTCGGCTGACCGTGCCTTCGAGGTGCTGCGCTCGCGCGACCTGGTCAGCTGGTCATCCCTTGGCCGAGCGCTCCCGGCCGTCGACGGGCTGGCGGCGAGAGACCACTGGGCGCCCGAGGTGTGCGAGCGGGACGGCACGTTCTACATGTACTTCTCGGCCGGGATCGAGGATCGCGCACATCACATCCGGCTGGCCCTCGCCGATCGACCGGAGGGACCATTCCGCTATGAGGGCGTCGTGCTCACGCCGGACGAGCGATTCGCCATTGACGCCAGCCCCTTCCGTGACGACGATGGGCGCTGGTACCTCTACTACGCCCGCGACCGGCTGGAGGGCGATCGGGCGGGCACATCGCTCGTCGTGGACGAGCTGGTCGAGATGGACAGGCTCGCTGGCAAGCCCGTGACGGTGCTGCTGCCCAGCGCGGACTGGCAGATCTTCCGGCGGCAGCGGCTCATGTACGGTGCGGTCTACGACTGGCACACCCTAGAGGGCCCATTCGTCGTCAAGCGGCTCGGCCGCTATTGGTGCTTCTATTCCGGCGGCGCCTGGACCAGCGAGGGCTACGGCGTCTCCTACGCAGTCGCAGATTCGCCGCTCGGACCGTTCGCCGAGCCGCCCGCCGACGGGCCGACGGTTCTGCGCACCCGCCCGGGCGAGCTGATCGGCCCGGGCCACAACTCGGTCGTTGTCGGACCGGACGGGGCGGACTACATCGTCTACCACGCCTGGGACCCGCGACACCGAGCACGCCGGATGTGCGTGGACCGGCTCGAGTGGACGACGGATGGACCACGCACCCTTGGCCCGACCACGAGCCCACAACCCGTTCCCCTTCAGCATGCCGTCGAAACCAGCCTGCGCGCAGCCGAGGTGTCGCGATGACTTCACAGCTGACCTCCGTCCGCCCAGCCGTCGAGCCGGACGTCGAGACCCTGCTCCGCGACGGCATCGTCGGCGCGAAGGGGCTGTTCTCGCCGGAGTGGGTGGATCGTCTGCGCGAGGACATGCTGAGCGCCTTCGATGAGGCCCGGGCGCGCGAGCGCGGGGCCGTCAGCCGCGGCCCGCAGCGCTGGTACGTCGAAGTCCATCCGGAGCAGGTGCGCGGCTTCGTCGAGCTCGTCACGCAGCCTTGGATCGTGGCCATGTCGAGGGCCGTCCTTGGTCCGGACTACCGGATCGTCGAGGTTGGCTTTGACGTGCCCTTCCAGGGCGCCAAGAACCAGCCGTGGCACAGGGACTTCCGCTCGCCGCCCGAGACCTGGCGCGACCGCCGGCTGACGTCCCTCGCCTTCAACCTGACGGGTGTGGACGTGACGCCGGACATGGGCCCATTCGAGATCGCGCTCGGAACGCAGTGGGAGGCCGGCCAGGACTGGAATCACGGCATGTTCCCGCCAAAGGACGAGTGGCCGCGCTTCGCATCCGTTGCGCAGCGCAAGTTCCCGCGCCGGGGCGACGTGGCCTGCCGCACGGCGCTGACCGTCCACCGCGGGACGGAACATGCCTCGGCCCTGGCACGACCGGTGCTGATCCTGGGCGTGGTGGCGGGCGAGGTGGCAAATCCGGAGGAGCACGATCTCGAGGTCAGCCGCTCGCTCTACGAGAGCCTCGACGAAGACGTCCGCAAGCACCTTCTGTGTCGCGTCGTGGACCAGCTCGAGCCCATCACCCAGCGCCACGACATCGAGGGGCTGGTCATGGGCGTCGAGCAGTGAGCCGGGCTGCCGCCGACGCGCACGTCCTCGAGCTCGACCACGGCTTCGTGGTGAGCACCGGCATCGAGTGCTCCGCGCCGGTCATCCGGCCCGGTTTCCGGCAGGACGAGCTGCTCAAGACGGGTCACTGGGAGCGCTACGCTGAGGACTTCGCGCTCATCGCCGACTTCGGGATGCGCTACGTTCGCTGGGGCGTCCCATTCCATCTCGTCGCCAGCGGGCCGCGCGCCGCGGCCTTCGATTGGCGCTGGACGGACGACGCGCTGGCCGCGCTGCGTGACGCCGGCCTGGAGCCGATCCTCGACCTGCTCCACTTCGGGCTGCCTGATGACATCGGCGGGGTGACGGACCGCCGGCTGGTCGAGCGGTTCGAGGCGTACGTCAGCGAGGTCGTGGGCCGCTACCCGTGGGTCCGCTACTACACGCCGGTCAACGAGCCACAGGTGCTGGCCGTGCTGTCTACCATCGCCGGACTCTGGTACGAGCGTGACCGTTCTGATCGAGCGCTGGTGGCGGCGATCGATAACCTGGTGACCTGCGCAATTCGGGGGATGGACATCATCCGCGCGGCGCGGCCGGACGCGATCTTCCTGCAGAGCGACGCATGCGAGGGCTACCAGGCCGAAACCGCCGGCGACGCGCGGCAGGAGGAGCGCGCGCGCTTTCTCAACGAGCGCCGATTCCTTGCCTTCGACCTGACTTATGGCCGCCGGCCGGCGGCCTCCGTGGCGAGATGGCTCGAAGCGAACGGTATGACCAGCGAGCGGCTCGACTGGTTCGCCAGCCACGGCTCGACCGAAGGCTGCATCGTTGGCCATGATTACTACCGCGGCAACGAGTGGCTGGTCACGGAACGTTCAGCGAAGCGCGCCGGCCCGCGGCGGCGGGGCTATCTCGCTCTGGCGCGCGAGTACCACGCCCGCTATGGCATGCCTTTCATGCTCAGCGAGACGAACATCGCCGGCCAGCTGGCAATGAACTGGCTGGCAGAGACGTGGGCGGACGCGCTCGAGATGCGGGCCGAAGGCCTGCCCACCCGCGGCATCTGCTGGTACGGCTTCCTCGACCACGTCGATTGGGACAGCGCCCTGACGATCGACCGCGGCCGGGTCAACAGGTGCGGCCTCGTCAGCCTCGATCGCCGGCCGCACCGGGTCGGGCTCGCCTATCGGGACCTCGCCCAGGCCGCGTTGCGCGGCGTCTTCGCGCCGCTGCCGGACCGGCGCCAGCGCCGGCGCACAATCGCGGCCTGAGGGCCCGATGAAGGGGGTCGTGCTGCCGGGCAACAGCACGGTTGAGCTACGCGACTTCGAGCGCCCGCAGCCGGGCCATGGCCAGGTGCTGCTGCGCATGCGCGCCTCGACGATCTGCGGCAGCGACATTCGCGCGATCTACCGCCAGCACCTGGGCATCGGTGCCGAGGCCTACCAGGGCGTCATCGCGGGCCACGAGCCATGCGGCGAGGTCGAGGAGGTGGGCCCGGGGGTGCGCGGGCTGACGATCGGCGATCGGGTGGTCGTCTACCACATCGGCGGCTGCGGCTTCTGCGACGAATGCCGCCACGGCTACATGATCGGCTGCCACCGGCCGGAGCGGGCAGCGTACGGCTGGCAGCGCGACGGCGGCCACGCCGAGCACATGGTGGCCGACGAGGTCACCTGCTTGCGCCTGCCGGGCGAGCTGACCTTTCTCGATGGCGCCAACGTCGCCTGCGGCTTCGGCACGGCCTACGAGGCCCTGCTGCGCGCACGACTCAGCGGCAGGGACCAGCTGCTCGTCACCGGGCTGGGGCCCGTCGGGCTGGCGGTGGCGATGCTCGGCCGGGCCATGGGCGCGACGCGAGTGGTGGGCACGGACGTCTCGGCCGAGCGGCGCGGACTGGCCCAGCAGCTGCGGCTGGTTGACGACGCGCTCGACGCAACGCTGGTAGACGGCCCCGCCCTGCGCGCCCTCGCGGACGGCGGCTTCGAGGTGGCGATCGACTGCTCGGGCTCGGCGGAGGGCCGGCTCGCTGCCCTGGAGGCGATGCGCGACTGGGGCCGCTGCATCTTCGTCGGCGAGGGCGGTCGTGTCGAGTTCGAGGTCTCGCCGCTGCTCATCCACCGCCAGGTAACCCTTCACGGCTCGTGGGTCACGTCGCTGCGCCACATGGCCGAGCTGCTCGATCGGCTGGTGCGTTGGCAGCTCCACCCGGAGCAGATCGTCACTCACCGCTTCCCGCTCGAGCGCGCGGCCGAGGCCTACGCCGTTGCTGACAACGGGGCGGCGGGCAAGGTGGCGATCGTCTTCGAGGGGCCCTGAGCTAGGCTCGGCCGAGCAGGAACCAGGTTTCCATCTGGCCCTTGCCCTTGACCTCGATCGTACCGCGCGGCTCGAACAGGTAGGCCTGGCCCAGCCGCGACACGACCGGCGCCGTTACCTGGATGCGGCCCGGGACGCCATGCGATTCCATCCGGCTGGCGGTGTTGACCGTGTCGCCCCAGACGTCGTAGATGAACTTGCGCGTGCCGATCACGCCGGCCACGGCGGGCCCCGAGTGGATGCCCATGCGCATGCTCAGGCTGCGCGTCGCGGGTGTCCGCAGGCGACCCAGGTCGGCACCTAGCTGGAGGGCCATCTCGGCCACCCGGGCGGCGTGGTCGGTCGATCGCTCCGGCAGGCCGCCGACGACCATGTAGGCATCGCCGACGGTCTTAATCTTCTCCAGCCCGAAGCGATCGGCCAGCTCGTCGGACAGGCTGAAGACCTCGTTCAGGAACTCGACGACCTCATTGGCGGAGAGCCTGCTCGAGAGCCCGGTGAAGTCGACTATGTCGGCGAAGAGCAGCGTCACGTCTTCGAAGCGATCGGCGATCACCCGCTCGCCGGCGAGCAGCCGTTCGGCGATGGGCGGCGGCAGGATGTTGAGCAGCAGGCGCTGGTTCATGGCGTGCGCCTCGGCCAGCTGGCGGGCGGCGGTCACGTCGGTGCCGTAGATGTTGATGAACGCAAACTCGGGCACCCAGACGGGCTTCAGCTCGAAGTGCCGCTCGCCACAGCGTTGGTCTATCGGCCCGCCGTCCGGATCGGCCAGGCGCAGCCCGACCTCGTTCATCAGCTCGTCCGCGATCGGTCGGCCGACCGCCAGCCCGAGGTCGCTGACTATTGGCGCGCTGGCGGCGTTGTGGTACAGCAGCTCGCCCTCAGGGCTGATACGCAGGACCGGATTCGGGTTCTGGTCGGGGAACTTGGCGACGACCCGCTGGGCGGTGATGTCCGTGCCGTAGAGGTTGATGAAGCCCAGGTCAGGGACGTCGACGGCAAGGAGGGCGAATGTCCGGTGCTGGTGCTCCACGTCAACGGTCTCGCGTTGGGCAGTGCGCGCGGCGGCCAGGATCCGGCCGCGGACGGGGTTTGGCAGCCGATCGCCGACCGCGACCCCCAGCGCCTGGAGGATTGGCTCGCTGGCCTGGTTGGCGTAGGTCACCTCGCCCCGCCAGGTGACGCGCATCACCGGGTTCGGGTTCTGGTCGGGAAAACGGTTGATCGAACGAACCTGCTCCTCGAGCAGGCCGACCGAGCGGCTGCGGGGCTGGACAGGCATGCCGCAGCCAGCGTACTCCTCGGCCAGCGCCCGGACCAGCGCCGCGCCGGTTACATCAGAAGATCGCCCGAGTGCACTGGATCAGCAGGAAGATGATCAGCACGATGCCGACGATGAGCCCAAGGATGAACTTGCCCACGGCGCGACCTCATATGCATGGCATGGCGCGCGACGTTGCGCGCGCTGTACGGCAGCAGTCTCGCCGGCAGGCCATGCCGCAGCCATCACAGGCCACCGCCGTCGCGAGACGCGTGGCTCGCAGGCCGTCACCTCAAGGGTCGCTGCCCGCATCCTCCTCCGCGGGTGGGAGCCAGAAAGAAAACTCGGCGCCCAGGCCCGGCTCAGCGTTGGCTGCCCAGATGCGACCGCCCATCGCGCGCACCAAGCGCGAGCACGGGCCGCGTCGTGCCGACGACGGTTCGCCCGCCACCTTGACAGCTACATACTGAGTATGTACGCTGCGGCGATCTACTGGGAGGGGAACGATGTCCATCAGATACGGCCTGCTCGCCTTGCTCGCCGAGGAGCCGCGCCATGGCTACGAGCTCAAGACCGCGTTCGAGCGACGGACCGGCGGCCAGTGGGCGCTCAACATTGGCCAGGTGTACACGACGCTCCAGCGGCTGGAGCGCGACGGTCTGGTCGAGCGGCTCGGTGACGGGGACGAGCGGCAGGACTACCGGGTCACCAGCGCGGGCCAGGCACAGCTCGAGGAGTGGTTTGCCGCGCCGGTGGTTGCCGAGGCGCCGGCCCGCGACGAGCTGACGATCAAGGTGCTGCTCGCCGTGGCAGCCACGGACCTTGATGTCTCGGCGCTCGTCCAGCGCCAGCGCCGCGCATCACTCGAGCAGCTCCAGGCCTACACGCGGCGCAAGGCGCGCGCTCATCCGGTTGATGACATCGGCTTCCTGCTGATGCTCGACGCACTCATCTTCCGGACTGAGGCAGAGATCCGCTGGCTCGATGCCGTGGAAGCGCGCATCCGTCACTCGGCCAACGCAGCACGGGGGTCAACGCAATGAGCGCAGTGGTCGAGCTCGAGGATGTCAGCCGCGCCTTCGGTGCCGGCCACACTCACGTCGTTGCCCTGCACCCCACATCGCTGTCTGTTGGGGCCGGCGAGTTCCTGGCCATCATGGGCCCGAGCGGCTCAGGCAAGTCGACGCTGCTGTCGCTGATCGGCGGGCTGGATCGACCCACGAGCGGCCGGATCGAGGTCGCCGGCCATGACCTGGCAAAGCTGAAGGGCAGCGGCCTCGCCGTGCTGCGCCGGCGCGTACTGGGCTACGTCTTCCAGGACCTGAACCTCGTTGCGGGCCTGACCGCTCGCGAGAACGTCGCCCTGCCGCTGGAGCTCGACGGGCAGCCTCTCCGCCAGGTGCGAGCGGCAGCCGACGCGGTGCTCGAGTCGCTGGGCCTGGCCGAGCTTGGCGATCGGTTCCCGAACGACCTGTCGGGCGGCGAGCAGCAGCGCGTGGCGATCGGTCGGGCGCTGGTCGGTGGTCGGCGGATCCTGCTCGCCGACGAGCCGACCGGGGCGCTCGACTCGATGACCGGCGAGTCGGTCATGCGCCTGCTGCGCCAGCATTGCAACGAGGGCGGGACGGCGATCCTGGTCACGCACGACGCAGCTCATGCGGCGTGGGCAGATCGGGTCATCTTCCTGCGCGACGGGCGGGTTGTGGACGAGACCCATCGCCAGCCGCCGCATACCGTCGCCGGCGCAGCATGAGCCCGACTGGTGCCCGCTCGGTCCTGCGCATCGCGCGGCGAAACGTGGCGCACAGCCGCTGGCGCAGCGCGCTGATCGTGATCCTGATCACGCTGCCCGTCGCCGGCATGAGCGCCGCGATCACGTACCTCGCCACGACCGCACCTGATCCCGAGACAACGGCGACCCAAGCGCTGGGACGGGCTCACATGCTCGTCTACGCCCAGACCCCGGACGCGACCGCGAGCGACCTTCGAGCGGTCCTGCCCGCCGGCTCGGTTATCGAGCCGCTTGCATTGGGCGAGGCTGGCCTCCAGCTGCCCGGGCGCCAGCTGCGCGTCTCCTTACGGCAGATGGACCTCGACGGGCTTGCGCAGGGAATGTTGCGCCTGGTCGCGGGCCGGACCCCGCGGAACGATGCCGAGGTCGCGGTCAGCCCAAGCGTCGCCGCGCTCGACCTGGAGCTAGGCTCCCATGTAGAGATGGACGACGGCGTGGTACGCACCGTCGTCGGCATCGTCGAGAACCCTGCTCGCCTCAGCCAGCGCCTGGTGCTGCGCCCGATCGCCGCGGACACCTTCATCGAGACATGGCTCGTCTCCCTGCCGGATGGCGCAGAGCTGCTACAGCGCGGCGGAGCACCTGACGAGCAGGCTGTCCCACTAGAACCGGCCCCGGAGGCTGGCGAGGTGGACCTGGGTCCGGATTTCTATGCTCGGACGCGCGACGACTGGCTCGGACGGCCGGCTGGCGCGACCGGCGGGGTAGTCGTCTTCGGTGCGCTGGTGCTGATCGAGAGCGTGCTCGTCGCCGCAGCCGCGTTCGCGGTCAGCATCCGCCGGCGCCAGCGCGAGCTGGGCATCCTGGCCGCAGCCGGTGCGCAGCCGCGGCACCTGGCGGGCACGGTCCTGGGTGAAGGGCTGCTGCTGGGCGGGATCGGCGCCGCGCTGGGTGCGCTGCTCGGCTTCGGCGCCGTGCTGGCGGCATCGCCCATGCTTGACCACCTGCTGGACCGGCGCGTGCCACCGGTAGCGCTCGACCTGCCCGGCCTCCTGTTGAGCGCGATCGTCGGCCTGCTCGCCGCGCTGATCGCGGCGACGGTGCCTGCGTGGTCGGCGGCACGGCTACCGGTCCTGGCCGCCCTGTCCGGTCGCCGCCCTCCGTCAGCCCGTGCGCGGCGGGTGCTGGCAGTCGGGATGGTGCTCGTTGTCGTGTCGGTGGCACTCACGGCCTATGGAGCATCGATCCTGCTGGTCGACCCCAGCCAGGGATCCGCGCTTGTCATGCTGGTCGCCGGCGCGATCATCGGCGTGCTCGGCTTCGGGGCGGCAAGCCCATGGCTCATTGAGCGGCTGGAGGCGATAGGTCGCCGGTTACCGCTCGCGCCGCGGCTCGCCTTCCGGGATGCCGCCCGAGCCCGGTCGCGCAGCGCGCCCATAGTCACCGCGATGCTGGCCGGCCTGGCAGCGACGGTCGCGGCCGGCGCGCTGATCACCAGCTACTTCAGCTACTCGGCCAGCCAGTGGGAGCCCACCACGCGGCCTGACCAGTTGTTCGTCGTCGGGCAGGACGCCGCGGTGGCGGGTCCGTTCGTGGTGCGCGAGATGGGAGCGATCGCGGGTGCGCCGATCACCGAGCTCAATCGATCGCCCGAGGGCGGCTACCTCTTCATCGAGATCTTCTACACGCCCGCAGGCGAAGCGCCCTCTTTGGAGCTCGACGAGCATGGCCAGCCAATCTGCGGTGATTGCCTGCTGGCCAGCCGGGTGACTCTCGCCAGCAACGACTTGCTCGCGGCGCTCGCTGCAGAAGAGGCCGCACCGGCCCTGCTGGCGGGGCGAGCGGTGATCCTGACCAAGGATCCCCTCAGTCTCAGCCAGGTGAGCGTCGTCATCTGGAGGCAGGACGGTGTCGAGGTCACGACCTTGCCGGCAAGCGCGGTCGCGGTCGGGGTCGACCCCAACCGCGCCGGGACGCCAGGCGTGCTGGTGACGGAGGCCCTGGCGGCGAAGCTCCGCGTCCGGCCGGACGCGGAGGACGGCTACCTGATCCGATTGCCGCGTGCGGTGACCGACGTCGACGTCAGCCGGGCGGGGATGCTGGTGTCGGAATACCCGGAAACCTATGCATATGCAGACGTCGGCCCGCTGCGACCGGAGGTCGTGGTGCGCTGGGCGGCGACCGTGCTGAGCTTCATCCTCACCCTGAGCGTGGCCGCGGTCGCCGTCGCGCTGGGCGAAGCGGAGGCCAGGGCTGACCAGCGCACGCTGCTGGCTGTCGGCGCCGATCCTCGGATCAGGCGCCGGATCGCGGCCGCCCGGGCCGGTGTCCTCGCCCTGCTCGCTGGCGTGCTGGCCGTGCCCGCCGGTCTGTTGCCCGCCTGGGGCCTGCTGTCGAGCCGTGAGACACCGCTGATCATCCCCCTCCCTGAGCTCGCCGTCGCGCTGGTGCTGCTGCCTGTGGCGGCGATCGCCGGCGCACTCCTCCTGAGCCGCCCAATTCCAGCCTGGTCTGCCTTCCGGGACGTCGCCGCCGGCTAGGCAGAACCCAGGTCGGTGGGTACTCCGAGCCAGCCTTCCCGCATTGCACGGGTGGCCAGCTCGGTCCGCGATGCAACCCCAAACCGCTCGTACAGTCGGCGCAGGTGTGTTTCCACGGTGCTCGCCGCAATCCCCATCGCCACGCCAATCTCGTCGTTGGAGCGGCCGTCCGCGACGAGCCGCACGACTTCCAGGGCACGTGGGCCCATGGGAGGTGGCGCGGAGGGATCGACCTCGAAGAAAGTGTCGCCCGCCGCAGCAGCCTCGATGGCCCTGACCAGCTTGCTTACGGGGGCGCTCTTGAGAACGAAGCCGCTCGCGCCGAGATCGGCCGCAGCGCGCGCGTACTGAGGCTGCGCATACGCAGTCAGCACGATGACTGATGGGCGGCTGCGAGCTGCCTCTTTGCGCAGGGCAGTCAGCCCGCTGGCCGTGCCGAGCCTCACG
>DATMJK010000076.1:0-11729 GCA_035553915.1 Candidatus Limnocylindrales bacterium
ATCGGGCTGCATCAGGGTGGCGCAGCCATTGGTCGAGCAGAACAGACGGCTGGTGCTGGTGCGCCGCACACGGCGGCGAGCCGACGCCTGCTGTCGGAACACAGCCGAGTGGCTGTGGGTACGGGTTTGCATGTGCCTTGACTTTCGTGACTTGCTCCTCCGCCGGCATCGTCATGGCGGTTGGGCAGTTGACTGTCGCTCCACGGCCTTTGTCTCCGGGCCGGAGCGGTATTGACGTTGCGGGCGCCGCGGGAGCGAGAGTCGATGCTCAGACCTGCGGTGGCATCCGCGCCACCAGGATCATAGCGCAGGCTGACGAAGTGAGCCTGACCCGATGGTCCAGGCCCACCAGGCAACGGTCAGGTGCGGCCGCGCCGTAGCATGTCGGGATGACCACCGCGACCCCTCCCGACAGGCTCCACTTCACTGGCGACGACGAGGCCGACCGCCTGCTCGCCGCCGATCCACTGGCGCTGCTGATTGGCTTCGTGCTCGACCAGCAGGTCACGCTCCAGAAGGCATTCAGCGGCCCGCTCGAGCTGCGCCGGCGGATCGGTACGCTCGAGGCAGCCAAGATCGCGGCGATGGAGACGGCCACGCTGGAGCGGGCGTTCACCGAGCGGCCGGCGCTGCATCGCTTTCCGGGCAACATGGCCCGCCGGACGCAGGCGCTATGCCGCTTCATCGCTGACGAGTACGAGGGCCGGGCCGAGCGCGTGTGGACGGAGGCGACTGACGGCCGCGACCTCGAGCGGCGGCTGCTGGCGCTGCCGGGCATCGGCGAGATGAAGGCAAAGACGTTGATCGCCGTTCTGGGCAAGCGCTTTGGCATCCGGCCCTCCGGCTGGGAAGATGTCGCGCCGCGGCACATGACCTTGGGCGACGTAGACTCGCCAGCCGCGCTGGCCGACTACCAGGCGGGCAAGCGCGCCCACAAAGCGGAGATGCGCGCCCGGGCGGGCGGACAGTAGCGCTCTCGCCGCCTAGCTGCCGAGCGCGCCACCGCTATCGCAGCGGTGGCCTCGAGCCGGCCCAGACCGCCGTCCCAGAAGGTGTTGCCACGGCAGCGCGGGTGGCGGCGGCGACAGGCGTGTGGCACGCATAGCTGCGGCCCAGTTCGGCGGTCTGGCCCTTCGCTGATCGCCACTATCTTTAGCGTCGCCGCCATTGACAAGGGGATGCGCCGCTGCCAACGGCTCTTCGAGCGCCGAGGGCGCCGCGGCCGCGCTTCCCAGGCTCAAGTGCGGCGCATGCCACGCGCCCGAGCTCGCTCCAAACATGATTGGGCCGTTCGCGTCGCCCCGCGAAAGCCGGCGCGAAAAGTAGTGGTGATAACGCGGCCGACGATCGCGTCGGTGGCGTTGCTCAGCCTCGTTCCGCCGCCTTGACGCCCAGCCCGACGGGGCAGGCCACGCCTGTTGAGTGGTCGGGACAGTAGCCCGCCGGGTTCTTTGCGAGGTATTGCTGGTGGTAGTCCTCGGCGAAGTAGAACTCGGGCGCGTCGGCGATCTCGGTCGTGATCGCGCCGAAGCCGGCCGCTGTCAGCGCGCGCTGGTAGGCCTCGCGCGAGGCGTTGGCCACGGCACGCTGCTCGTCCGAGGACGCGTAGATCGCGGAGCGGTACTGGGTCCCCACGTCGCCGCCCTGGCGCATGCCCTGCGTTGGATCGTGCTCCTCCCAGAAGTGCCGCAGCAGCTCCTCATACGACACCTGCGCCGGGTCGAAGACGACGCGCACCACCTCGGCGTGGCCGGTGCGGCCGGAGCAGACCTCCTCGTAGGTCGGATTTGGCGTGTAGCCGCCGGCGTAGCCAACGGCCGTCGTGATCACGCCTGGCACCTGCCAGAACGTCTTCTCCACGCCCCAGAAGCAGCCGGCGGCGAACACCGCCGTCTCGCTCCCGGCCGGGTAGGGCGGCGTGATCCTGGAGCCGTTGACGTAGTGCGTCTCGCCCACCTGCATCGGCGTAGTCCGACCGGCGAGCGCCTTGTCGGGCGACGGCATCTCCGCGCTGCGCTGCTTGAACAGGAACAATCGGCACCTCCATCGTCCAGTCTACGCGCGGCCGATGGTCAGGCCTGACGGTGCGCGTCAGAGCCGTCAGACTGGGCGGCGACCGGAGGGGACACCTACGATGAAGCCGACTCGCCTGGCGCTCGTTGCGCTGGCCGCCATCATCCTTGCCGCCGCGAGCCCGCTGACCGCGTCGGCGCGCATCGCCGAGGCCCGCGCCGGGCACCTGCTCGGGATCGATGTCTCGCGCTGGCAGGGCACCATAACCTGGCGCTCGGTCAAGGGCGCCGGCGTGCATTTCGTGATCGCCAAGGCGACCGAGGCGCAGGCATGGGTTGACCCGCAGTACGCGCGCAACCGCCGGCTGGCCGACGCGCGGGGACTGCTCTTCGGTGCGTACCACTTCGCCCAGCCTGACCGCTCGGCCAACGACGCCATCCGCGAGGCGGACCACTTCGTGCGCACGGCGCAGCTGCTGCCGCGCCACCTGGTGCCGGTGCTCGACCTCGAGGTCCACAACGGGCTCGGGCCGGCGGCGCTGGTCAAGTGGACGCGCGCCTGGCTCCAGCGCGTCGAGAGCCGCCTCGGTGTCAAGCCGATGATCTACACCAGCCCATCCTTCTGGAAGGACCGCCTGGGCAACAGCCGCTGGTTCGCCAACAACGGCTACCGGCTATGGATCGCCCACTGGCGGGCCAGCGATCCGACCGTCCCGGCCGCCAACTGGGCCGGCCGCGGCTGGACGATCTGGCAGGTGTCGGACTGCGGGTCAGTGCCCGGCATTCGCGGCTGCGTCGACGTCAACCTGTTCCGCGGCCTGAACATGGCCGGGCTGGCGATCCGCCGCAACCGCTGACCCGCGGCCCGAATGGCTCACAGGCCGCCAACGTCAGGATCTGGATTGGGCGTGCCCTGCGGCGGGTGGAACGCGACGCGCACGCGTCGATCCGGCGCATCGGCATCGGGTGCCTCCATCTCGAAGGCTGAGCCACCTAGGTCGCGGCGCAGCCCGCGGCGCAGGTCGGCCAGCGTCCGATTGGTCAGCGCGACATCAGCCACGCGCTGGGCGAAGCTCGCCAGCTCGGAGCGCGGCCAGAAGCGCGCGTAAACGTGGATCGCCACGAAGCCATCAGCCTGCCACTCGATCCGCACTGAGCCGTCCCGTTCCATGCCAGCATTCTGCCGGCTGTTGCGGGTGGGCCTATCGTTCCATTGCCCCGGCCTGCGCCGGACTGCGAACCTGCGGCCATGTCGAGGGGAGGAGGGCATGGGCAGCCAGGACTCGGCCGCCACGCGCGCGCGCTCACCGCACTCCTGCTCGCCGTCAGCCTGCTGCCCGTGGCGAGCCCGCTCGTCCGCGCCCGACCGGCAGGCCTCGACCACCTGCTGACCTCGGCCGCGCTGGCGGAGCACCTCGACGCCGTCGTGGCCGCGTACCCGTCGATCGTGCGCAAGTTGTCGATCGGCCGCAGCCACGAGGGCCGCGAGATCTGGGCGCTCAAGATCAGCGACAACGTCGAGCTCGATGAGCCAGAGCCCGAGGTGGTGGTGATGGGCCAGATCCATGCGCGCGAGTGGATCAGCCAGTCCATGGCGCTGTACCTGGTCGACGCCCTGACCGCTGGCTACGACACCGAAGCGCGCATCCGACGGATCGTCAACGGCACGGAGATCTACGTCATCCCGACGCTCAACCCGGACGGCGCCGACTACGACCTGTCGGCAGGCACGCCCAAGCGCTGGCGCAAGAACCGCCAGCCGATCAAGGGCAGCTCGAGCGTTGGCATCGACCTGAACCGCAACTTCGGCTTCATGTGGCGGTGTTGCGGCGGAGGAAGCGATGGCCCGGCCAACGAGAAATACCGCGGCTGGGCAGCCTGGGTCGCGCCCGAGACGGCGGCCTACCGCGATTTCGTCGACAGCCGCGTGGTTGGCGCTCGGCAGCAGCTCAGCCTGTCGATGACCTTCCACTCGGCGGGCGAGATGGTCCTCTGGCCATACACATACACACGGACGGCCGTCCCCAGGACGATGAGCGCCGACGACTACAAGGCGTTCGCCGCGCTGGGCAGGCAGATGGCCGGCCGGAACGGCTACCGGGCGATGAAGGGCAGCGGGCTGTACGTCGTTGACGGGGACCACGACGACTGGCTCTACCATGAGCACCGCGTGTTCGCCGTGACCTTCGAGCTGGCCGCCTTCAAGAACCGCTATTACCCTACCCTCGCCGAGGCGGCTGCCGAGACGAGCCGCAACCGCGAGGCGGTGCTGTGGTTCCTCGAGCAGGCCGACTGCCCATACCGCGCCGCGGGCCTGGCCTTGACCCACTGCGGCCCGCTCAACGACGACTTCGAGACCGGCCGCGGCTGGCAGGTCAACCCGCTGGCCACCGACACCGCCACGCGCGGCCGCTTCGCGCGCGGCGTGCCCGCCCGCTCGGCCACGGGCGCCGGCGTCAAGCAGCGTGCGGTCACGCCCAGCGGCCGGGCAGCCTTCGCCACCGGGCTCGCGCGCGGCGCCAGCGCCAATGCCAACGACGTCGACGGCGGCGTGACCTCGGTCGCCTCGCCGAGCTTCACCATCGGCCCGGGCACGGGCTGGCGCCTCAGCCTGCGCTACGCCTTTGCCCACGACACCCGCGCACGCAACGTCGACTTCTTCCGCATCAGCGTGCTCGACGGCAAGACCGCCACGCCGCTCTTCAGCCAGCCTGGCCGCCGGGCCCAGCGGAATGCCAAGTGGACGCCGCTGACGCTCAACCTCGACGCCTGGGCGGGGCGCGAAGTGCGGCTGCTCTTCGAGGCCGCCGATCGCGGCGCTGACAGCCTGGTCGAGGCCGCCTTCGACGACGTCCGCGTCTACCAGCTGCCTTGAGCGGGGTTGCGCGCCGGTAGTAGGATTGGGGAGAGAGGTGCGACCGTGACGAACGACCGCAACCGCCAGGAATATAGAGACGATCGGAGCAGTCGAGGCCTGAGTGCCTCGCGTGTGCTGCCGAACACGGCGGACGAATCGCTCGGCAGGAGCAACCTCGCCACCCGGCCTCGCGCCGGCAACATCAGCACTGATACGCGCGCCGGCATAGCCCGGTGATCGGGACGTGAGCTGACGGAGACGTCGCCCCCCGGTCGCTCAACCTGAGACGAGACCCACGCCGCGAGGCGTGGGTCTTGCATTTCTCAACGCGCAAGAGCGGTCCGGGAAGAGCCGAAGCCCGTCGCCAGGCTTCGTGGTCCTCGCTCCGTGCGAGTGTTCGTGGCTGGGGCCCGAGATCGCCAACGGTGTCGCCGGTCGGGAGGCCGCGGGCCGTTCGGCAGGGCGTGGCAGACTGCTGCAATGCGCGACATCACAGATCCGGAGCTCGAGGCCTACGCGACCGAGCACAGCTCGCCCGAGCCGGCGCTGCTGAGCGAGCTTGCGGCCGCCACCCGCGAGTTCTCAGAGTCCCACCAGATGATGGTCGGCCGGCTGGAGGGGCGTTTGCTGAAGATCCTCGTGGCGGCGGTAGGGGCGCGACGCGTCCTCGAGGTGGGCACCTTCACCGGCTACTCGGCGCTGTCGATGGCTGAGGCGCTGCCGCCCGACGGCCGGCTCATCACCTGCGAGCTCGATGAGCGGCACGCGCGGATGGCGCGCAGCTTCATCGCGCGCTCGGCCTACGCCAATCAGATTGAGGTGCGAGTCGGGCCGGCGATCGAGACGCTGCGTGGCCTGGCCGGGCCGTTCGACTTCTGCTTCATAGATGCTGACAAGACGAGCTACCTCGACTACTTCGAGGCGGTGCTGCCGCTCGTTCGGCCGGGCGGATTGATCGCTGCCGACAACGTGCTGTGGTCGGGGCGCGTGCTCGACACGGCTGACGACTCGCCAGACACGCAGGCGCTGCGCCAGTTCGCCGAGGTGGTCGCCCACGACGAGCGCGTCGAGTGCGTGATCGTGCCCATCCGCGACGGCGTGAGCCTCATCCGTAAGCTCTAGCGGCCTGCCCGCAGGTCGTTCACAGGATCAGCTCACCTGCGGCATTGCCGGCCACGCCGCGGAGTGACAGAATGACGCGACTTCGTGCCGTTGGAGGGGTTCAGCGAGTGCCGCGGTGCTGATCAGACTGCTCACCTTCCAGCCCGGGGCGCCGGGGGAGGTGATCGACCAGTATCTGCGCCAGGGAATGCTGCAAGGCCTGGCGGACGAGCGCGCCCTGCGCTACGTCTTCGCCGGCCGGACGGAGGCGCAGGCCGGAGCGCGGGCCGTGCTCAGCATCTGGGGCGACGGCACCTCTGCTGAGCGATTGGCCGCCGTGCTGCCCTTCGAGCGCCATGAGTCCGTTGCCCAGCCCGTCGTCGAGATCGCGACGGCCGCCGTGGCGCTGACCTTCGAGGCAGCCGAGGAGCCCGTGATCCTGCGCATCTTCCGTGGTCAGGCCAAGGCTGCCGACTCCGCGCTCTACCTCGAGGCAGTGCGCGACGGCACGCTGGCCGACGTTGCCGCCGGCCAGGGCCCGCTGGCGCTCTTCCTTGGGATGCTCGACACAGAGCACTTCATCACCGCTTCGGCATGGTCGGACTGGCGGCGTATCGAGGCAGCCACCGGCGGCAACATTCGCCAGCCAATTGCGACGCGCCACAGCGACCTGCTGATCGAGGGCACGGCAGAGCACTTCGAGATCGTGCCCAACAGCCGCCTGGCGGCCGCCGATGTGGCGCCGTTGCGGCTGTCGACCGACGCTGTGCCCCCGGCCTGACCAGGCCGACCCATGACCGGGGGCGCGGCAGATCCGGTACCCCGGCGCGAGGCTGTCCGCATCACCCGCCGGCGGGTGCTGCGTGGCGCCGCCGGGCTGGCCGGGCTGGTGGCGATCGGCGGCCTGCTGCGCGCGTGCTCGCCGGCCGCGTCGCCCAACGCTACCAGCCGCCTGACGCTCGGCTCGAACTATGCCGACGATGTGCCCCGCCGGGCGCTGCAGCAGGTCATCGACGAGTTCAGCGCCCGGACCGGCACCGAGGTCGTGGTCAACACCGTCGCCCCCGGCCCCTTCCAGGAGCGCATCGGTGCCTACCTGCAGGGCACGCCGGACGATGTCTTCAGCTGGTACGGCGGCAACCGCATGCGCTTCTTCGCCGAGCGCGGGCTGGTGGCCGACATCAGCGATGTCTGGGCTGACCTGCCCAACCAGAGCGACGCCGCGCGACGCGCGGCGATGGGCAACGACGGCCGCCAGTACCTGGTGCCGTTCATCACCTACCCGTGGGTCATCGTCCACCGGCGCAGCGCCTGGCGGGCAGCCGGCTACGCACGCCCGGAGACGCTCGCCGAGCTGCTCGAGCTGTGCCGGCGGATGGAGGCTGACGGGCGGTTCCCGTTCGCCTTCGGCAGCCGCGAGGGCTGGCCGGCGATGGGCACCTTTGACATCATCAACCTGCGCCTTAACGGCCACGACTTCCACCTCGCGCTGCTCGAGGGCCGCGAGCGCTGGACCGACGCGCGAGTTCGGGCGGCCTTCGAGCAATGGCGCGCGCTGCTGCCCTTCCACCAGCAGGGTGCGCTCGGCCGGACGTGGCAGGAGGCCGCACGCTCGATGCTCACGGGCGAGGCAGGCATGGTCTTCCTGGGCACCTTTGCCGCCGAGCAGGCCACCGCGGAGGAGCGCGAGGACCTCGAGATCTTTCCCTTCCCGCGCCTGGGCACCGAGTTCGACGCGGAGATGGCCATCGACGCGCCAATCAACGGCTTCATGCTCAGCCGGGCGCCGGCCAACCCCGCCGCGGCTCGCGAGCTGCTGCGCCACCTGGCCACGCCGGCCGCCCAGTCGAGCTACGTGATGGCCAATCCGAGCCGCATCCCGACCGCTACCGGCGCCGACACGAGCGCGTTCTCGAACCTCCAGCGGCAGATGATCGAGGTCATCGCGGGCGCCGGCCGGCTGGCCCAGTTCTTCGATCGCGACACGCGGCCTGACTTCGCCGGCGCTGACGGCATGCAGGCGATGCTGGGCGACTTCCTGCAGCATCCGGAGCAGGACCTCGACGCCTTCCTGGCGCGCGTCCAGCAGCTCTGGGATTCGCTCGACTAGAGGGCGCGGCCATCAGCATCGGCAGGGCGGCGATCGATCGGCTGGCGGTCGGGCTGTTCGTCGGTCTGCCGCTGATCCTCGTGGGCGGCTTCATCTGGCTGCCCGCCGTGGCATCCATCCTGCTCTCGCTGGTGGCGTGGGACGGCATCGGCGGCATCCAGCAAATGCGCTTCGTCGGCCTGGGCAACTACGCCGACCTGCTGACCATCCACCCGACCTTCTGGCGGGCGATCGCCAACGGGCTCATCTGGCTGGCCGGCCTGGGCCTGGTGGCCACACCGCTGGGCGTGCTGTTCGCCGTGCTGCTCGACCGGCGCATGCGCGGGTCGGCGTTCTATGAATCGGCGCTGTACCTGCCGGTCGTGCTGTCGCTGGCGCTGGTCGGCTTCATCTGGCAGCTCCAGTACGCGCCGGAGCAGGGCTTCCTCAATCAGCTGCTCGGCCGCACCACCCAGGGCCAGCTGATCGACTGGCTGGGCGACCGCGAGATCAACATCTGGGCTGCGCTGGTGGCCGGCGGCTGGCGTCACGTTGGCTACATCACGCTGCTCTACCTGGCGGGGCTGCGCAGCGCCGACCCGACGCTGCGCGAGGCGGCCGCGATGGACGGTGCCACCGAGTGGCAGGCGTTCCGCTGGGTGACGTTGCCCGTGCTGCGACCGGTCAACGTGGTAATCGTCGTGGTGACTGCGATCGAGGCGCTGCGCGCGTTCGATATCCCGTGGGTCATCAACCGCGGCCAGAACGGCCTGGAGCTGCTGTCGACGATCGTGGCCAACGGGCTGCTGGGCGAGGCGACGCGCGTTGGCTACGCGTCAGCCGCGGCGACCATCCTGCTGCTGCTGTCGGTTGTGCCCATCGCCCTGTACCTGCGCCGCGCCCTGCGCGGCGATAGCGGTGCCGCGTGAGCCTGGCCGCGCCGATCCCGCTGCCCGAGCGCGAGACGCCAAGGCCGGTCGGTCACAGGTCGCGGCGCCGCCTGGCGCTGCATGGCTTCCTGCTGCTGTGCTGTGCGCTCTGGCTGTTCCCGCTGGCCTGGGCGGCCTACACCTCGCTGCGGCCATTCGCTGATACCGCCGCGCGGGGCTACGTCTCGCTTCCCGGCCAGCTGACGCTGGACAACTATGCCGCCGCCTGGCGTGACGGCGAGCTGCTCGGCCACTTCGCGGTCAGCGCGGCGGTGGTCGTGCCCGCCGTAGCTGCCGTGCTGCTGCTGGGCGCGGCGCTGGCCTTCGTGGTCAGCCGTTTCGCCTGGCGCTGGAACGTGGCGCTGCTGGTCTTCTTCACCGCCGCCAACCTGCTGCCGCCGCACGTCCTCATCGTGCCGCTGTGGCGGCTCTACCTGTCGCTGCCCGTGCCGCCGCCGCTGAGCGACAACGGCGTGCTCTTCGACCAGCTGGCCGGCCTGGTGGTGATCAACGCCTGCTTCCAGCTCGGCTTCACGACCTTCGTCCTGGCGGCCTTCATGAAGGCCGTGCCGACGGAGGTGCTCGAGGCTGCCCGGCTCGACGGTGCCTCGATCGGCCGGCTGCTGTGGTCGATCATGCTGCCGCTCACCCGGCCGGCGCTGGCCGCCCTCGCCGTGCTCCAGGCGACGTGGGTCTACAACGACTTCCTGTGGGCGCTGGTGCTGACACAGACGACCGCCCGCCGGCCGGCGACGACGGCGCTGGCCAACCTGTCAGGCGAGTTCTTCACCGACTACAACGTAGTCGCCGCGGCCTCGATCCTGATCGCGCTGCCAACGCTGCTGCTGTTCCTGGTCGGGCGGCGGCAGCTCAAGCGAGGGCTGACGCTGGGCGCGACGTCAGGCTGACGATCGCCGCCAGGGCGTCGATGAACCGCGGCTCGAGGTTCAGCGACGCGATCCGGCTGAAGCGCAGGCCGGCTGCCTCGGCCTGCTCGCGCGCGCCGACGTCGACGTCATACAGGATCTCGAGGTGGTCGGCCAGGAACTGGATCGGCGCGACCACGACCGAGCGGTGGCCGGCGGCAGCGAGCTCGGGCATCAGGTCGGCGAAGTCGGGCTTCATCCACTCGCCCGGCTCGTGGCCGGCGCTCTGCCAGCAGAACGTCCAGCGCTCGACCGGCAGGCCGGCGCGCTCGGCGACCAGGCGAGCTGTCTGCTCGAGCTGGGCGAGATAGTCCGGCTCCTGTTCGGCGACCCGGCGGGGGAGCGAGTGAGCCGTCAGCAGCACCGGTGCCGTGGACTGCTCGGCGACGGGCAGCCCGGCCAGCGCCTCGGCGATCCGGCCGGCGAGCGCCTCGATGAAGGCGGGCTGGGTGTGCCACGAGCCGGCGAGGATGACCTCCGGGGCACCCGGCCCGATCTCCGCTCGAGCCTCGTCGAGGGCACGGCCGTAGCCGCCCATCAGCAGCGGCGAGAACTGCGGTGACATGACGATCGCGACGACGGCTGTCGCGCCCGCCCGGGCGATCTCGCGCAGCGCGTCGAGGACGGTCGGCGGCGAGAAGCGCATGCCCGCGCGCACGACCGCGTCGCCGCCAAGCCGCTCCTCCAGCGCCGCCGCCTGGGCCTCCGTGATAGCGATCAGTGGCGAGCCACCGATGACCCGGTAGCGGCGGCGCATCTCCTCGACAACGTCCGGCGGCACGTCGCGGCCGCCGCGCACGGCACGGATGTAGCGCGGCACGTCGTCGAGCGAGGCAGGCGAGCCGTAGGTCATGAGCAGCACGCCCAGCCGGCTCATCTGGTGCTCTCAGCGTGGACGAAGTCGACCAGCCGGCGCAGAAGTCCCGGATCCGACTCGGGCAGCACGCCGTGGCCCAGGTTGAAGATGTGGCCCCGCCTGCCACCGGCGCGCCGGAGCACGTCACGCGCCCCTTCCTCCGTCGCTCCCCAGCCGGCCAGCACGCGTGTCGCATCGAGGTTGCCCTGCACGCCGCGGCCCTCCGGCAGCCGTGCCCAGGCGATGTCGAGCGACTGGCGCGCGTCGATGCTCATCACGTCGCCGCCGGCGTCGGCCATCAGCTCGAGCAGCGCCGCGGTGTGAGTGCCGAAGTGGATCGTCGGCGTGTCGGGCAGCGCCTCGAAGATGCGCCGCACGTGCGGCTGGACGTAGAGCGCGTAATCGGACGGCGAGAGCGCGCCGACCCACGAGTCGAACAGCTGCACGACCTGGGCGCCGGCGGCGACCTGTGCGCGCAGGTAGCGCACGATCACCGCCGACAGCTTCTCCATCAGCGCGTGCCACGCCGCAGGCTCGCGGTACATGAACGACTTGGCCAGCGCGTACTCGCGCGAGGGCCGGCCCTCGATCATGTAGCAGGCGAGGGTGAACGGCGCGCCGGAGAAGCCGATCACGCCGTGACGCCCGGCCAGCTGGTGGCTGACCAGCCGGATCGCCTCGATCACGAAGCCGACCTCCTCGGCTGGCTCGAAGAGGCGCAGCCGGTCGACGTCGGCAGGAGAGCGGATGGGGTTGTGGATGATCGGGCCGATGTCGGGCTGGATCTCGAGCTCGACCCCCATCGGCTCGAGCGGCAACATGATGTCGGCGAACATAACGGCTGCGTCCACGCCAAAGGCCTCGACCGGCATCAGCGTCACCTGCGTGCACAGCTCGGGCGTCTTGGCCAGGGTCAGGATGTCGTAGCGCTCGCGCAGCGCGCGGTAGTCAGCCAGGCA
>DATMJK010000077.1:0-3266 GCA_035553915.1 Candidatus Limnocylindrales bacterium
AGCGCCAGGCCCACGCCCACGCCGTCGATCGCCAGCGGCGTACCCGCCATGGCCGGACCGAGCAGCACCAGCGCCAGCCCGGCCGAGGCGAGGATCAGCGCGCCGCCGCGGACGAGGTCGAGGCGCTCGCCGTAGAGGCGCACCGCGGCCAGCGTCACCATCGCCGGGAAGGTGTAGAAGGAGATCAGCACGACCGCGATCTCAGTCCGCAGGAAGGCCACGAACATGGCGATGTTGAGCGCGCCGCCGGCCAGGCAGGCGACCAGCAGCAGAACCCTCTGCCGGCGCGTCAGCAGCCGAGGGTCAGGCAGCCGCGTCCGGCGGAGCGACAGGCCCACGGCCGTCACGGCCACCAGCAGCGCCGTCGCGATGGCGCCGCGCCAGAAGACGAAGGCGAACGCGCCTATCCCTTCCGCGTCAGCCATCCGCGAGACATAGCCCAATGTCCCAAAGAGCGACGCCGCGATCGCGACCAGCACGCTGCCGAACAGGACCGGACGCATCAGCGGCTTCTCATCGGGACGATCGGTTGCGGGGCGCCGGTCAGGCGCCGCGGCCCGAGCCCGCCGCCTCGGCCCGCTCGCGGCGCGCGCCGCGCAGGACGACGCGGGTGAACGGGATCCGGATCTCGCGGAAAGCCTCGATCGAGACCAGGAAGCCCAGGAAGATCAGCGTCACGGCGAGGAACTTGCCCAGCTGGAATAGCTCGGTGGAGCCCAATCGCGAGAGCAGGTCGCCGGCACCGGCGGCCAGTCCGCCAATCGCGATGAGCATGGTCGCCGGCACGCGGCTGTGGATCCGGCCGCTGACCAGGGCTCGCAGTGTGCCGGGCAGTGACAGCACGAAGTTGACCGGTATTGCGATCACGGCAATGGCCAGGTTGAACAGGAACTCGTCGCCCGGCTGGCCGGGGTCGAGCGAGTAGTCGAGCACGCGTTTCTTGGGCATGAACACGTACGCTGAGAAGAGCGCGCCAAGCACGAGTGCCAGCCCGCCAGAGATGTTCATCACCAACGAGATCAATCGCTCCGGCGCGGCGATCGCGGCGCCGGTCGGCACGCCGGTGTGCGAGTCGATCGCGACCGGGCCGGAGAGCGGCATGGCGAAGGCGACGTAAGTGGCCACCGCGCTGGCCGCGATGACGCCGATGGCCGCGATCAGCGGCCAGCGCTCGTTCTGGAAATAGGTCTCGAGGGCGACCGCCAGGCCGAAGACGAGGGCGCCGATGAACAGCAGCGTCGCGAAGTCACCCGCCTCAGGGTATGCCCGCCGGGCAAAGAAGGCGATCAGGCCGCCGAGCACGATCAGCGCGCCGTAGGTGTAGCCAAAGCGAGTCTTGGCCAAAAGGAATGCCGTGCCAAGCCCCAGCCAGGCGGCGGTGAAGACGGCGCCGGTCAGGTACCACGTCCGGTACAGCGCCTCGCTCCAGCCGATGGCGGCCCCGACCGCCTCAGCCCCGGCGCCAATGCCGAAGAACAGCATGCCCAGCGCCCAGATCAGCTGGAAGCCGCGACGCCGCTCCCGCCACTGGTCAAGCAGCGCGACTGCAAAGACGAAGGCCAGGAGGGCAGTGATCGCGGGCAGGAGTACGGACATCTGCGCGGCTCAGGAAGGGACGAACTCGTGGTCCTGTCGATGCAATCCGTCGCACAGCCCCCAGCGCGGCTTCTCGCCGGGCAGCGGCACCGGCCGCATGATCTCGCGCACGTCAGACAGCCGGCAGAACCAGTGGCCGCGCCGGCGCGCCCAGTCACGGAAGTGCTCCGGAACGGCGTGGAACTGGTGCGGGCCGGGATTGAGCCGCGCGCCCATGGCCCAGCTGGGCGGCGCCTCCGGCGCCACGATGTCGAGCAGCGTCACCCGGAAGGGCGTGCCCGGGATGGGACCGCCACAGCCGGCGCAGCGCATCGCGTCGTTCTCGTCGAACAGCGTGGGGATGGGGATGCCGTAGATCGCGCCGCCACGGAACTTGCTGGACATCGGCCCGATTGTATCCGCCGCGGCCGTAGCATCTGCGCGTGGCACACGAGCGGCGGCTGACCTTCACAGACGTGCCGGGAGTGCGCGTCGGGCACTACACGGACGAGACGGCGATGACCGGCTGCACGGTGGTCCTTGCCGAGAATGGCGGTGCCGTGGCGGCAGTCGACGTGCGCGGCTACGCGCCCGGCACGCAGATGACGGACATGCTCGACCCGCGCATCCCGGGCGTCCGCGCCCACGCGGTCGTGCTCACCGGCGGCTCGGTCTTTGGGCTCGCAGCGTGCGCCGGCGTGACGGCCTGGTTGGAGGAGCGCGGCATCGGCCACCCCTACCGCGGCTGGACGATCCCGATGGTGCCGGCCGCCGTCGTCTATGACCTGAGCGTGGGCGACGGACAGGTCCGGCCGACCGCCCAGGATGGCTACCGAGCGTGCGCGGTCGCTGAGTCTGGCGCTGGGCTCCTCGAAGGCAGTGTCGGTGCGGGCACAGGCGCCTCGGTCGGCAAGCTGCTCGGGATGGACAGGTGCATGAAGGGTGGCGTGGGCGGGGCCGCCATTCGACTGGCGGATGGCACCGTGGTCGGCGCACTGGCCGTGACCAACGCTGTTGGTGACGTGCTCGACGAACGCGGGTCTGTGCTCGCCGGC
Organism: Candidatus Limnocylindrales bacterium; assembly: GCA_035553915.1. Lineage (GTDB taxonomy): Bacteria > Chloroflexota > Limnocylindria > Limnocylindrales > CSP1-4 > JALYGJ01. The sequence continues at coordinate 2,631 of DATMJK010000077.1, forward strand.
GCGCGCAGCGAGGATGGCGGATTCGTCGACTCGGTGCAGATGCTGCTGCGCGAGGGCCGGCCACCCATCCCGACGGCCGGCGGCAACACCACCCTGGCCGTCATCGCCACGGACGCGCGGCTCGCCCAGGCCGAGTGCCAGCGGATAGCCGGCCAGGCCCACGACGCGCTGGCGATGGCTGTCGTGCCGGTCCACACCATCCTGGACGGGGACGCCGTGTTCACTCTCAGCACGGGCGAGCGGGACGTGGACACACTGATCGTAGGAGTCGCCGCCGTCGCGGCACTACGCGAAGCGATCTTGCGCAGCGTGCGCCTGGCACGCGGCTTGGGCGGCATCCCCGGCCTCGCCGATGTGGCCGAATGAGCGGCGCGACCATCCAGCAGTCGGGGCGAGGACGCGAGCGTACGCCTTTGATGGAGGCGAGTCTGTGACGGGTCTTTGCCGCGCAGCGATTGCCCTATCGGTCCTGATCCTCGCCGGCTGCGAAGCGCGAGTCTATTCGGGCTTGGCTCCCGAGTCGATCGGGGCGAGGGCAAGGCCGAGGGCGACCAGGGCTTCGGCGGCCGTGTGGTATTGCTGCGGGGGTATCTCCAGGACTTGGGGCGCGTGGCGAGCCAGCTCCGGCACCAGCAC
>DATMJK010000078.1:0-8324 GCA_035553915.1 Candidatus Limnocylindrales bacterium
AGCTCCCACCGAGGCGCCGACGGAGTCGCCCGGCGAGCCCACGCCCGACCCCACGCCCTCCCCGCCGCCAGGCGCCACTGAAGGCACGCTGGTCATCTGGGCGGACGAGGTTCGCGCGCCGTTCTTCACCCAGATCGGACAGGATTTCGCTGCTGCCGTCGGCGGCATCGAGGTCCAGGTCTACCAGTTGGGCTTCGGTGACATCCGTGACAACCTGGTCCTGCGCGGTCCTGCCGGTGAGGGCCCGGACATCATCATCGGCGCGCACGACTGGCTCGGCCAGCTCGCCACCGCCGGCGTGGTCGAGCCACTCGACCTTGGTGACAAGGCAGCTTCGGTCGATCCGACTGCGTTGCAGGCATTTACCTATGACGGCACCCTTTATGGCCTGCCCATCGCCACCGAGGCAATCGCCCTCTACTACAACACCGACCTCGTGCCGGAGCCGCCGGCCACGTGGGACGAAATGCTTGCCACGGCCCAGGCGCTCCAGGATGCGGGCACTGTCGAACAGGGCTACTGCCTGCAGCAAGGCGACCCATACCACTCTTACCCGATCCTGTCGGGCAACGGTGGTTACATCTTTGGGCGTGATCCCGCGACTGATGCCTACGATCCTTCGGACGTCGGGCTCGACAGCGACGGCGGGATCGCCTATGCAAACCAGCTCAGCCAGATGGTCCAGGACGGAATTCTGCGCGCGGACATCGGTTACGGCGACTGCCTGTACATGATGACCGGCGTCCGTCCTGACTGGATCGATCCCGAGACTCCGCAGCGTGGCGGCTCGGCCTTCTGGATCACCGGCCCATGGGCGTTGCCTGACTTCAACAGCTCGGGCATCAACTATGGCGTGGCGCCGATCCCGACTATCAACGGCAATACCCCGGCACCGTTCATCGGAGTGCAGGGCATGATGGTCAGCGCCAACGCCCCCAACAAGCTACTGGCTCAGACCTTCCTGACCGAGTACATGGCCACCGACGAGGCGATGCAGGCTGTCTACGAAGCCGATCCTCGCCCGCCGGCCTGGACGCCCACGGCCAATGCCGTAACCGACGAGAATGTTCAGGCGTTCATCGCGAGCGCCTCGAATGGCCACCCGATGCCGGCTATCCCCGAGATGTCGTCGGTCTGGGATGCCTGGACCCAGGCAATCAACCAGATCTTCGCGCAGCAGGGCGACGCCGAGCAGAACATCCGGAACGCAGCTGATGCGATCCGGGCTTCGATCACCGGTCCGTAAGCCGGCCGTTACAGACTCGTAGCTCGAGCCATCACGTGACAGGGCAGCAGGGGGCGCCGCGCCGCGGCGCCCCCTCGCCCATCGTCTCGATCATCTGGCGACTGATCGCGCTCGCCCTCATCGACGCGGTTGCGATCGTCTTTGCCTACGCCTTCTTTGGCGGCGGCCTGACCCTGGCAGCGATCGTGCTGCTGGTCATCACGGCGGTTATCAACGTCGTCTTCCTGGTGCCCGGGCTGTATCCGCTGCGCTGGATCTCGCCTGGCCTGATGCTGCTTGTGCTGATGGTCGTGTACCCAGTGCTGTACACGGTCTACATCGCCTTCACCAACTACAACGGCGTTGACCACCTGCTCTCTAAGGACCAGGTCGTGGCGCGCCTCGAATCCACCCTCTACACGCCCGAAGAAACGGCCAACCTGGCCTGGCGGGCTTATCGCTCACCTGAAGGCCAATTCCTGATCTGGCTTACCCAGGTCGATGGCACGACCCAGCTGGCCGATCCGCTGAGCGGCATCGAGCAGGTCCAGCTGGACGATGCGCGCTTCGGCGCGATCGACCCGGAAGACGGCCTCCCCGCGACCATCGGCGTGTACACGAAGCTGGGCCGGCTGGAGTCGTTCCGCTACCTGACCGCGCTGTCGAACCTGGTCATCACCGACGAGACAGCGCAGCTGCGCATCATCTCGATCGATCGTGCCACGCTGGGCATAGCTCGCTTCTCGTATGACCCTGTCCGCGACGTCGTCTACGACGACCAGACTGATACGGAGTACTTCGCGAGCGGTGGCTACTTCGTGGACGCACAGGGCAACCGCGCGCCGGCGCCTGGCTTCGTCGATTTCGTAGGCTTACGCAACTTCGAGCGCGCGCTGAGCGACCCGCGCATCTCGAGCGTTTTTTTCAGCGTGCTCGGCTGGACGATCGCTTTCTCGTTCCTGAGCGTGGTGCTGACCTTCGCCGTGGGCCTGGCCCTGGCGTTGGTGTTCAACGACGACAAGCTGCCCCTGAAGGGACTCTTCCGCACCCTCGCGATCATCCCCTACACGATCCCTGGGTTCATCAGCGCACTGGTCTGGGCGGGCCTGCTCAACCCCAACTTCGGGCCCATCAACGGTTTCCTGAGCGACTTCGTGGGCATGAACCCACAGTGGTTCAGCGATGGCAACCTGGCCAAGATGGCTGTTCTGATCGTCAACACCTGGTTGGGCTACCCATACATGATGATCGTTTCGCTGGGCGCGCTGCAGTCGATCCCGTCCGATCTTTACGAGGCTGCCGAGATCGACGGCGCGAGCCCCTGGCAGCGCTTCCGCACGATCACCTTCCCGCTGCTGCTGGTCGCGCTGGCGCCGCTGCTGATTGGCTCGTTCGCGTTCAACTTCAACAACTTCACGCTGATCGAGCTGCTGACCGAGGGTCGCCCGCCCCAGTTGGGGGTTATCTCGCCGGCGGGGCAGACTGACATCCTGATCTCGTACTCGTTCAGGGTCGCCTTTGCTGCCGGCCGCGGCCAGGATTACGCCTTTGCCGCCGCGCTGGGCGTGTTCATCTTCCTGATCGTTGCCGCCATCACGATCGTCAACTTCCGGCTGAGCCGGCGTCTGGAGAACATGATCTGATGGCAGCCCCAGTGACGACGCCACCCGCTCGGCAGCGACGCCAGATCGGCATCCGCGCCCGCCGCCGCATCTCGATCAGCATCAAGCTGTTCGTCGCCGTCATCACGGCGTTCTATGCGCTCGCGCCCGTGCTGTACGTCGTCTCGTCAGCGCTCAGCCCGATCCGGGGCATCGGCGGCGCGACGCTGATCCCGGCGCGGGTCACGACGGCCAACTTCGAGCGGCTGTTCAACAGCCCCTTCCACCCTTGGCCGACATGGATCATGAACTCGGTCATCGTGTCGGCCATCTCAGCGGTGGTCGTGGTCGCGCTGTGCGCGCTGGCGGCCTACTCCTTCTCCCGCTTCCGCTTCCGCGGCCGCCGCCTCGGCCTGATCTCGCTGGTGGTCATCCAGCTCTTCCCGAACATGCTGGCCATCGTTGCGCTCTTCCTGCTGCTGCAGGGCATCGGCCAGGCGCTGCCGGCGTCCATTGACGTGCCCGGCCTTGGCGTTATCGGGCTGCCGCGGCTCGGGCTGAACAGCCTCGGCGGGCTGGTGCTGATCTACATCGGCGGCGCGCTCGGCTTCAACACCTGGCTGATGAAGGCCTACTTCGACACCGTGCCCTACGACCTCGACGAATCGGCGCTCGTGGACGGCGCCTCGCACTTCCAGGCCTTCCGGCTGGTCGTGCTGCCGCTCGTTCGGCCGATCCTGGCGGTGATCGGCATCCTGACCTTCATCGGCACGTACAGCGACTTCCTCCTCGCCCGGGTGATGCTGACCAGCACGGAGAACTTCACGCTCGCCGTTGGCATGAGCCTGTTCATCCGCGGCAACTTCAACCAGGAGTGGGGCATCTTCTCGGCGGGAGCGCTGATCGGCGCGCTGCCGATCGTGATCGTCTTCCTCGTTCTCCAGCGCCAGCTGATCGGCGGCCTGGCGCGTGGCGGCGTCAAGGGGTAGCGGCTGGCTCCTTCGCTCACCGAGGCTGAGCTGCTCCACGTCCCCGACAAGCCGTTCGCGTACGGCACGGGCCGCTCGACGCTGCGCGTCGTGCTCCGGACGCGGCGCGGCGCGATCGATGGCGGCAAGGTCCTCTACAACGATCGCTACGCGTGGCACGGTGACGACTACGAGCCATTGCGCCACTCGGCGTCGCTGCGGCGCTACGCGCTTGACGGCGAGCTCGAGTACTGGGCCGCCGATCTCGATCTCCATCCCCCGCGGCTGCGCTACCGGTTCGGCCTCGAGACAGCTGACGGCCTCCGCTGGTTCGGTGCCGACGGGCTGCGTGACACGCCCGCGCCGCGCTACGCCTTCGAATTCGACTACATCGGCGAGGGCGACCTGCCGGACCTGCCCGAATGGGCGCGCGGCGCGACCTTCTACCAGATCTTCCCCGACCGCTTCGCGCGCAGCGCCCACGGCCACCGGCGCGGGACAGTCGATCCGTGGGACGAGCCGGTCGATGGCCGGAGCTTTCTCGGCGGCGACCTCGACGGCATCGTGGAACGGCTCGACCACATCGCGTCGTTGTCGGTCGATGCCGTCTACCTGACGCCCATCTTCACGTCGCCTTCGAGCCACAAGTACAACACCAGCGACTACTTCAGCGTCGACCCGGACTTCGGTGGCAATGCCGCCCTGCGCCGGCTCGTGGGCGCGCTCCATGAGCGTGGCATGCGGCTGATGCTCGACGGTGTCTTCAACCATGCCGGCGCCGATTGGCCGCCGTTCGTCGACGCCCGACAGAGGGGCGCGAAGTCGCCATACGCGAGATGGTTCTACTTCGAGGATGACGAGCCGGGCTATGAGACCTGGGGCTCGAAGATCAGGACGATGCCCAAGCTGCGGACGAGCGAGCCGGCCGTGCGCGACCTCGTGTGCCGGATCGGGCGCTTCTGGGTGCAGGAGTACGGCATCGACGCCTGGCGGCTAGACGTCGCGAAGGAGGTCGATCACGCGACCTGGCGTGCCTTCCGCTCAGCCGTGCGCGAGGCCAGCCGCGAGACATTCCTCGTCGGTGAGGTATGGACGACCGGGCTGCCGTGGCTGCGCGGCGACCAGTTCGACTCGGTCATGAACTACCCCTGGCGGGAGGCATTGCTGGCCTACGCCGGGCGAGACGAGCATGACGGGCTGGCCCTCCTCGACGCCATCGACGCCATCCGTGCCGCGTACCCCGAGTCAACGCTTGACTTCTTGTACAACCTGGTTGGCAGCCACGACGAGGATCGGCCGCTGACGCAGGTCAAGGACGACCGTGGGGCCGTGGCACTCGCGGCCGGGCTCATGTTCGCGCTGCCGGGCATCTGTTCGATCTACTACGGCGACGAGGTGGGCATGGCCGGGGAGCGCGACGCGGCCAATCGCAACGGGATGGTCTGGAACGAGGCACGGCAAGATACGCGGCTGCTCGAGCTGTACCGGCGGCTGGGACGGCTGCGACGCCTTCACCCGGCGCTGCGCCGAGGTGGCTACGAGCGGCTCACGGCGGAGGGCGCCGTCGTCGTCTTCGCGCGTCAGTCCAGCGATGAGCGGCTGGTGGTCGTCGCCAATGCCGGCATTGAGCCCGCGGCAGTCGCCGCCAAGCAGGTAGAGCAGTGGGCGGGCGGCGGAGCGAGCGTGATCGAGACAGTCGCCTACGGCGATGCGGCAGCCGAGCTCGGCGGGGGCGACCTGCGCCTGCCGCCACAAGGCATCGCGCTGCTCCGCTCCGGAGGACGGACTTGAGCGGCCCCAGCATCCAGAGGCTTGGAGGAGATTCGTGACGGAGCTATCTGCACCGCCTGCATGGGTACGCGACGCGGTCTTCTACCAGATCTTTCCCGACCGCTTCGCGGCCTGCGCGCGGGTTGCCAAGCCCGGCCCGCTGGAGCCATGGGACGCCCCACCGAGCTTCCACGGGTTCAAGGGCGGCGACCTGCTGGGCATCGTCGAGCGGCTGGACTACCTCGTCGACCTGGGCATCACGGCGCTCTACCTGACGCCGATCTTCGCCTCGGCGTCGAACCACCGCTACCACACGTTCGACTTCTACCAGGTTGATCCGCTGCTCGGCGGTGACGCCGCGCTGCGTGAGCTGCTCGATGCCTGCCACGCGCGCGGGATGCGGGTGGTGCTCGATGGCGTGTTCAACCACGCCAGCCGCGGCTTCTGGCCGTTCCACCACATCGCCGAGAACGGGCTCGGCTCGCCGTACATCGACTGGCTGTTCGTTGACCGCCAGCGACTGGCCGGCGGTGGCTCGCTGCGTCTCTACCCGACGGCTGCCGAGCGCCACGAGATCGATGCGCTCAAGGCGTCCGGCATGCCCCCCGGTGACGCTTCGCTCAAGGTGCTCGGCTACAAGGCATGGTGGGACCTGCCGGCGCTGCCCAAGCTCAACACGGACAACCCGCAGATGCGCGAGCACCTGCTGGGCGCCGCCGAGCACTGGCTGCGCTTCGGCATCGACGGCTGGCGGCTGGACGTCGCCGAGGAGATCGATGCTGACTTCTGGCGTGAGTTCCGGCAGCGCGTGCGGGCCGTCAACCCGGATGCCTATATCGTCGCCGAGATCTGGCGCGCCAAGCCCGAGTGGACGCGCGGTGACACATTCGACGGCCTGATGAACTACCCGTTGACCGAGGCCATCATCTCGTTCGTCGCTGCCCGGACGATGGATCGGGAGGTCGTCGCCACGCAGCACGAATACCGCCAGTTCGTCTCGCCAACGGACGGGCCGGGCTTCGCCGCGCGGCTGGAGGGCGTGCTCGGCACGTTCCGGCCGGAGACGAACGAGGCCCAGCTGAACCTGCTGGGCAGCCATGACACGGCCCGCTTCCTGACCGTCGCCGGCGGCGACGTGGCCTCGCTGCGGCTGGCCATTCTGGCGACGATGACCTTGCCCGGCGCGCCCTGCATCTACTACGGCGACGAGGTTGGCCTCGCCGGGCGCCACGACCCGGACTGCCGGCGCTCGTTCCAGTGGGACGAATCACGCTGGGACAGCGGCCTGCGCGCCTTCGTCCGCGACGCCATCGGGTTGCGCCATCGCGAGCCCGTGCTGCGCCACGGCGCCTATCGAACGCTGGCGGCGGAGGGTGAGGCCGTCGCCTATCTGCGCTCCGGGGCCGATGGGGCGGCGGTCGTGGCGCTCAACGCGGCCGACGGCGAGAGCGCGCTGTCGTTCGAGCTGCCCGAGGTGGACGGCAGGACGCTGGACATCGTCACGCTCTCCGGCGCGACGCCACCGACGATCGAGCGCGCGACCAGCGGTCCGCTGCGGCTGACCGTCCCCGGCCGGACGGGCGCGGTGCTGCTCCTGCGCTGAGCCTTGGTGGCGCGCGCCGATCGGCCGCCCACGCTACGCTCGCGCGGTGAGTGGCTATTCGCAGCGCCCGCAGCCCGACCAGCAGTGGCAGCCCGCGTACGGTGACCGCTGGCAGGACTGGGAGGAGGACGAGGATGAGCGACGCCCACGGAGCAAGGTCGGCCTGATCTCGCCGCTGCGCGTGCTGCTCTTCCTGGTCGTGCTCGTCGCCGGCGGCATCGCGCTGTACGGGCTGTTCGTCGAGCAGACTCCGCTGCAGCTGCCCCTCAGCATCACCGGTCTCGGGCTGGTGGCGCTGGCGATGCTGCTGCTGTCGCTCTCGCTGGCCCGCGCCGCGGCGCAGCTGGGCCGCCGTGGCAGCGGCGGCCGCGCGTTGGTCGGCGCGTTCATTGGTGGGCTGTTCATCATCGGTTCCGCCGGCGCGGCGGCCGGCGCGGTCATCCTGGCGATGCTGACGGCGCTCTAAAATGTGGGGATTGGTGGCGTGAGGTCAGGCGGGGGCCGCTGCTAGACTCGGAGGCGCCCGCCCCCATCGTCTAGAGGCCTAGGACGCCACCCTTTCAAGGTGGAGATCAGGGGTTCGAATCCCCTTGGGGGCACCACATTTCCGTCGCATTACCCCAATCGCGGACGCCACCTCGTCGGCTGGGAACGCAAGGCATTGCCGGTTTCTAGATTTGGATGAGAGACAACCGAGCGATGGGTTTAGGGCGAGTCGAGCGCCTGATCCCAAAGTGTGATTTCGAGAGCCGGCCCGCGGCACTCGACTGGCCGCCGCTCGTTTGAGGTCACGGAGCCGCCCTATGGAAGCCCAAGACGACACTGAGCCTGAATGGCAGGCTGTGCTCGAACCCGGTGAGGAGATCCCTTTTTGGGCCCGAGCGACGGACGCGATCCTCGCCGTGACCGATAGACGGCTGGTCGTGGCCGCGTCGCACCGCATCCCCTTGGCAATCCCCTTCGAAGGACTGCGCAGAGTCCAGTTCGACATCGAGCGAGAACGTCCGGCGACGTTGGTGCTGGTGCCGGAGCTGGCTCGCCACGCGCCCCAAGTCCTGGAGATACCCCCGCAGCAATACCACACGGCCGCCGAAGCCCTGGTCGCCCTCGGCCTTGCCCTCGCCCCGATCGACTCGGGAGCCAAGCCCGAATAGACT
>DATMJK010000079.1:0-18343 GCA_035553915.1 Candidatus Limnocylindrales bacterium
ACCGTGCCGGGGCCCGGTCCCGACCGGCACCTGGGGCCCGAGCTCGAGGCCGCCGTCGACGTCGTGCGCAGCGGAGCGCTCGTGCGCGCCGCCGAGGACGCCGTCGGCCCGCTGGACTGACCGACCGCCGAGGAGGGGACGACGTCGTGGAGTGCCAGGGTTGGCTGCAGGAGGCGGCGCTGCGCTGCCTGCGCAACAACCTCCACCCCGAGGTGGCCGAGCGGCCGGAGGACCTGGTCGTCTACGGCGGCAGCGGCAGGGCGGCGCGCGACCAGCGCTCCCTCGAGGTGATCGAGGCCACGCTGCGGCGGCTCCGCGACGACGAGACGCTGCTGGTGCAGAGCGGGAAGCCGGTGGGCGTCTTCCGCACGTTCGCGCACGCCCCGCGGGTGCTGATCGCGAACTCCCTGCTCGTGCCGGAGTGGTCGGACTGGCAGAGCTTCTGGGAGCTCGAGGCCCTCGGCCTGACCATGTACGGCCAGATGACCGCCGGCTCGTGGATCTACATCGGCACGCAGGGCATCCTTCAGGGCACCTACGAGACGTTTGCCGAGCTCGCCCGCCAGCACTTCGGCGGCACGCTCCGCGGCCGGATCGTGCTGACTGCCGGGCTTGGTGGGATGGGCGGCGCCCAGCCGTTGGCGGTGACCATGAACGAGGGCGTGGCACTGGTCATCGAGGTCGACGAGGCGCGCGCGCGACGGCGCCACGAGATCGGCTACGTCGATCGGTTGACCGATTCGCTGGACGAGGCGCTGGCCTGGGCACGCGCCGCAGCGGCAGAGGGCCAGGCGCAGTCGATCGGCCTCGTCGGCAACGCCGCCGAGATCGAGCCGGAGCTGGTGGGTCGCGGTGAGGCATTCGACGTGCTGACTGACCAGACATCTGCCCACGACGCGCTCAATGGCTACGTGCCCGCCGGGCTGACGATCGAGGGGGCGGCGGACCTGCGCCGGTCGGATCCGGACGGCTACGTCAGGCGGGCGATGGAGTCGATGGCCGCCCAGGTGCGGGCGATGCTCCAGCTCCGGGCGCGCGGTGCAGTGACGTTCGACTACGGCAACAACATCCGCGCCCAGGCTCAGGCCGCCGGCGTCCACAACGCGTTCGACTTCCCGGGCTTCGTGCCGGCCTTCATCAGGCCGCTCTTCGCCGAGGGCAAGGGCCCATTTCGCTGGGCCGCCCTGTCAGGCGACCCGGAGGACATCCGCCGGACCGACGAGGCCGTGCTCGAGCTATTCCCAGAGGACGGGTCGCTCCAGCGCTGGATTCGGATGGCCCAGCAGCGCGTGCCGTTCCAGGGCCTGCCGGCGCGCATCTGCTGGCTCGGCTATGGCGAGCGATCTCGGGCCGGATTGCGCTTCAACGAGCTGGTCGCGAGCGGACAGGTCAGCGCGCCGATCGTGATCGGCCGTGACCACCTCGATTCGGGCTCGGTGGCCTCGCCCAACCGCGAGACGGAGGGCATGCGAGACGGCTCAGACGCGATCGCAGACTGGCCGCTGCTCAACGCGCTGGTCAACACCGCGGCCGGGGCGACGTGGGTCTCGATCCACCATGGGGGCGGTACCGGCATCGGCTACAGCCAGCACGCCGGCATGGTCGTGGTGGCCGACGGCACGCCACTCGCCGCACAGAAGCTCGAGCGGGTGCTGACGACCGATCCGGGCACGGGCGTGATGCGTCACGCCGATGCCGGCTACGAGCGGGCGATAGAGGTCGCCCGCCAGCGCGGCATCAGGCTCCCGTCTCTCGACGCTGACTGAGCCGCGCACGGACGGTAGGGGTTCGCTCGTCAGCCCCGCACGGGCTCGGAGTTCAGCGGCCGCTGGAGAAAGCGGCCGGGGAGGGCCGGTCAGCAGCGATGGCGCGACCGAGCGAGATCAAGCCGCGGCCGATGTGACGGCGCAGGCCGGCCAGCGCGGGCTGGCGGGCCGGGCTCGGTCGGCGTTCGTGAGGCCGGCCGGAGGTGATTGCCTGATACCAGGTCTCGACGGGTTGCATCTGTGTGCTCCTCTACTCGCTGACAATGAGGACTCGGTCGCCGTCGTCTGAGGCGATATCGACGATCGGGCCGCGGGCGCCGCTGTGCAGCGCCTGGCGGATGCGCTCGGATTGGTCATCACTCAGGCCGGGCACGATGCCGACGGCGAAGTTGGCGACGTTGATCGGCACGCGCAGGTTGACTACGCGCTGGCCGTGCTCGGTGATCTCGACACGCAGGTGCCGAGCCGGACCGACCTGATCCGGCGGCTGGCCGGCCTGCCGGTCGGCAGGGCTCGCCGCGGGGCGCTCCTCGACGAGCGCGGCCAGGATCTGGTCCGCTTCCTCGGGGCTCAGCGCGCCTTGTTCGACGAGCCGCAGGATCTTCGCGACGTCAGGCATTGGGTGTTCCCTCCAGCCGCCGCGCGGCCTCGTCGACATCGATCTCGCCGCGTTCGAGCGCTCGCAGCACCTCGAGCCGCTCAGCCTCCGCCGGCGCGGGCGGCGCCGGCGGAGCGGGGGGCAGCGGCACGTCAGGATCGGGCTGGCTGGACCAGCCCCAGGCCTCTCGCGCCTCCGCCTCCGTGCCCACGGTCGGATCCGCGGCGGTCACCCGCCGGTCGCCTGACATCGAGCGGAAGAAGAGCCGTGCCGAGCCGTCGCCGACGACGGTGGGCGCGCTGCTGCGCCGGCCCAGGTCGAGTGCGCGGCTGCTCTCGACCGTCACGCCGCCACCGGCGGCAACGAGGTTGAGGTCGCCGCTGACAGTCTCGACAGTGTGTCGCGGACCGGGTTGCAGGCGGCTTCGGACCCGGACGTCGCCGCTGACCGTACGCACGCCCAGCAGCCGCAGGCTGGCGGCCTCGACGGTCAGGTCGCCCGAGGTGGTGACTGCGTCGAGCTCGAGCTCGCCGCCGTCATGCAGCCGCAGGTCGCCGGAGACGGTCATGATCGACAGCCGGCCAGCGCCGCCGGTCAGGCGAACGTCGCCTGAGACAGTCTTGTACTTCTGCTCGCCGTCCAGGTCGGTCGCCTCGACATCCGCGCTGACTGTCTTGATGTCGAGCCGCGACCCGCGCGGAAGCTGCACGTCAAACTCGTAGCTGCCGCCCCTGTCAAAGCTCAGGCCGAGGAAGCTGGTGCCGTCGCGCCGTGGCTCGACGAGCAGGCTGTCTTCGCCGCGCTCGACGTTGAGCTGTGGCTCACCGTCGCGGCTCGATCGGCAGAGGACGACCACCTCGGTGCCATCGATGCCGGCCAGCCGCACCCGGCCCGACACGTTGCGCAGCGCGAAGCTGCCGGCGGCGCCGATGTCGTGCCGGATCTCCAACCTGCCTCGGCCGTTCACTGGCTGGTCTCCTCGACATTGCTGCCGGCACGGCCGAGCTCGGCGGCGGCCTGCTCGGCGGTGATCTCGTGGCGCGCCAACCGCTCGAGCACGTCGCGCCGTCGGGACCCGTCTGGCCCCGGCTCGGGCTCCGGCTCGCGCAGCTCGCTGCCGTCGGCCAGGCCGAGCGCGCGCAGCAGCGCCTCGATGCGGTTGCGAATCGTGGGATACGAGATCCCCAGCTCGCGCTCGAGCTCGCGCAGGTTGCCCCGGGCGCGTAGGAAGCTCTCGAGTAGGGCCGACTGTTCGCGCGTCAGGCGGCTGAAGCGGCCGACTGAGAACTGGCCCTCGATGGCCGTTCCGCAGGCGCCGCAGTGCAGCCGAGTGACGCGCAGCTCGCCTTCGCACACTGGGCAGGTCGAGATCGCCTCTCGCACGTCGTGACCATTAGGGGCTGTCATGGGTCACATTGTTGAGCCAGACCTCTACTTTGTCAAGCAGAGAATCAACAATGTTGAAGACCGGTCAATCCCTCGGCTCGAAAACAGGCAGGCGGTGGAACAGGCTGGGATCGGCGCGCCCGGGCAGGACTCGGATCAGGGCCGCCGGCCTGAGTCCCATGCTGCTCTGGCCCCGTGGTCCCTCGAGGGTGATCGAATCGCGGCCGGCGGAGACGTCCTGCACCCGGGCGAGTGTGCCTGGAACGAGCTGGTGCTGCTCCAGGTATGAGAGCAGCTCGATGTCCTCCTCGGCCTCCTCGGTGATGCGGTAGATCGTCACCTCCGTCCCTGGCTCGACCTCGCTGAGCGGCACGCCGCGCGGCCGGGTGCGCGCCGCCTGCGCGTCGATCGGGTTACCGTGCGGGCAGGTCGGTGGGTGGCCCAGCATCTCCGCCAGCCGCTGCTCGACACGTGGCGAGAGCGCGCCCTGGAGTCGCGCCGCCTCCTCGTCCGATTCTGCCCAGCCGAGCCCGATGACCCGAGTGAGCAGCCATTCCAGCAGGGAGTGGCGACGGAAGATCGAATCGGCAGCGCGGCGGCCGGCGTCGGTCAAGGCCAGCTCCCGGTCGGGCTCGACACGGACCACGCCCTCGCCGGTCAGCCGGCCGACCATCTCAGCCGCCGCCTGGGTCGAGACGCCCATCCGCCGCGCCAGGGCGGTCGTCGTCGGCTTCGCCCCGCTGCCCGCCATCGAGCGCAGCGTTAGCAGGTAGGACTGCGCCGCATCTGAGAGGCGGCGCTCGCCGGGCTCGGTCCTGCGGCTGGCCATCCCGGCCATGGTAAGCCGCGACGGGCGGCTGACGGGCCACCAGCCGCGCGTGACCTTTGAGCCATGGCCGCGGCGATCAGTCGCGCGGGAGACTGGCACTCGTTACCGGTCTGATGGAGAGCGATGTACACCACCATCCGCGAACAACTGCCCGGCCGCGACAAGGCCACTGCGCCGTCCTCGAGCGGGCGACGTTGGCTGCCGCGCGTGTCGCCTACGGTTTACTTTCTCGGACTCGTCAGCCTGCTGACGGACATCTCATCAGAGATGGTGAGCTCGATCCTGCCCCTCTACCTCGTCCTGGGTCTGGGCTTCTCGCCACTCCAGTTCGGCGTCATCGACGGCCTGTACCACGGCGTCAGCGCGCTGGTCAAGCTGGCCGGCGGCTACTCGGCTGACCGTTGGCGGCGATACAAGGAGGTCGCCGCACTCGGCTACGGCATGTCGGCGCTGGCCAAGATCGGCCTCGTCGCTGCCGGCGGCGCGTGGGGCGCGATCGCCGTCGTCATTGCCTTCGACCGAACCGGCAAAGGCATCAGGACCGCGCCGCGCGACGCGCTGGTCTCGCTGAGCACGCCGCGCGAGGACCTGGGCACCGCATTCGGGGTGCACCGTGCGATGGACACCTTCGGAGCGCTGCTCGGGCCGATCATCGCCTTCAGCCTGCTGGCCTTCTTGCCTCAGCGCTTCGACGTGCTCTTCTACGTCAGCTTCCTGTTTGCGCTGCTCGGCGTGCTGGCGCTGGTGCTCTTCGTCGAGAACCGCGAGCCGGGCACGGAGCCAACAGCGACCAAGCCAAAGGTGACGCTGCGCGACGCGGGCCGGCTGCTGCGCGAGCCGTCCTTCCGCTCGCTGACCGTGATCGCCGCGCTGCTGGCCGTGATGACCGTCAGCGATGGCTTCCTGTACCTGGTCGTCCACCAGCGCAGCGGACTGCCGATGGGCGTCTTCCCGATGCTCTTCGTGGCGACCGCGCTGGTCTACATGATCCTGGCCGTCCCTGCAGGTCGGCTGGCGGACAGGTTTGGCCGGGGCCGGGTGCTGTTCGTCGGATACACGCTGCTGGTCGCGGTCTACGTCCTGTTGATGCTGCCCGGATCTGGCGGCGCTGCCGAGCTGGCCCTCTTCCTGCTCTTGTTCGGCGCCTACTACGCCGCGACCGACGGCGTCCTGATGGCACTCGCCAGCGGCCTGTTGCCTGCGCCGCTGCGGGCCAGCGGCCTCGCACTGCTAACGACCGGCACGGCCGCCGCGCGGCTGAGCTCGTCAATCCTGTTCGGTGCACTGTGGGCCGGGGTTGGCCAGCAGCCGGCGATGGCCGTATTCATGGTCGGCATGGCCTTCAGCCTCGCCGCAGCCGCCATCCTGCTGCGCCGCATGCCCGCCCAGCCAAGTGCTGCGCCTGCCTGATCGCCGCCGCCGCGGCTGGCTGTTCCTCGCCGCGCTGGCAGGCTGCCTTGTCATCGGGCTGGGCCTCGTCGGGCTCGCCGCCGGCGGCCTCAACGCAACCGAGCAGCGCCCGGCCGACGAACCGGCGGTCATCGCCGCCGCGCGTGCCGAGGCGCACGTCTTCGTGCGCCATGCCGGCTTCGGCGATCGCTTCGGACGCATTGGTGTTGCCGCGCTCGGACGGCCTTCGGGCCAGGCTGCGCTGACCGGCCTCAACTGTGCTCGGTTCCATTTCGCCGCGGGCCGCGGCGTATGCCTTACCGCTGAGCCCGGCATCTTCGCCGTGTACCGCGCGCAGCTGCTCGACGCCAACCTGGCCGTCGTGGCAGACCGCCAGCTGGCCGGAATTCCCAGCCGTGCCCGCATGTCGCGCGACGGGCGGTATGCGGCAACGACCGTCTTCGTCACCGGCCACTCGTACGCGGGTGGCACCTTCTCCACGCAAACTCTCATCCTCGATGCCGAGACCGGTGAGCTTGTCGCCGACCTCGAGGACTTCAGCGTCAGCCGTGAAGGCCAGCCGATGCGGGACATCGACTTCAACTTCTGGGGCGTGACTTTCAGCGATAGCAGCAACATCTTCTACGCCACGCTCGGCACGGGCGGTCAGGCTCACCTCGTGCGCGGCGACCTCGCCAGCCGCAGCTTCGAGGTGCTGGCCGAGAACGTGGAGTGCCCGTCGCTGTCGCCTGACGGGACGCGCATCGCCTTCAAGCGCCGTGTCGAAGGGTCGGGCGAAGGCCTTCCGGTTTGGCGGCTGCACGTGCTGGACGTGGCAACGCTGACCGTACGGCCACTTGGCAACGAGGAGCGCAACATCGACGACCAGCTCGAGTGGCTGGACAACCAGAGCGTGCTCTACGCCGTCGAGGATCCGGCGGCGCTGGTGGCTGACGTTTGGCGCAGCCCGTCGAGGGTGGCCTGCCGACAGTCTTCGTCACCGGTGCGGAGTCACCCGCCGTCGTTGCGCCGGAGAGCGACTGACCGGCGCCAGCCGTCCAGGCCATGGTGTCTCCCGGCGTCGAGCGCGGCCAGCGCCAGCAGCGGCAGCCAGAGCAGCGCGAACTCGAACAGCCAGTGACCGGCGAAGAGGGTCAGCCAGTGCAGGTGTATGGCGAACCCTGCACCCAGCAAGGCCGCCCAGCGGGTGCCCAGGCCGATGATCAGCAGCAGCCCGATGGCCACCTCGAACAGCCCCACGCCGAGCGCCGCCAGCGGCCAGCTTTCGATGAACAGGCCGGCCATCAGCTCGCGGTACGGACCGACCGGATGGGCGACCAGCGACGCGCGCAGCGTGGCCAGGGCACCGTCGCCGCCGATCAGGTAACCGAAGGGCGTGACCCACGATCCGGGAAGCAGCTTGGCCACGCCGTTGGCGGCGAAGACCAGGCCGAAGAGGACACGAAGGGCCGCCACGGCAGTGGACCCGGTCGGGCTCGCCGGCCAAGTGTCGCGCGCCACCCGGCGATCATATCGGGCGCGCGCAGCCTCGCGAGTTGCCCTAGCCGCACAGGTTGCCTTGAAGGCTGCGCTCAGGGCCGCTTGACCTACGGCCAATACGGCATTAGCATCGCCTCGCTCGAAAGCCGACCCAGTGGGTCGGATTTACAAGGGCCAACAGATGACAGAGGTATCTCAAGGTCGATGCGCCCATCTCTTTGGCGTTTCTCAATCCTGACGTCGATCGCCTTAGCCGGTGCGGTTGCCCTCACCGCGTGCGGCACAGCTGCGCCGACCGGCACGTCGCCTATTGGGTCGCCGACGCCGGGTCAGCAGACTCCAGGCGCGACGGTCGGCGGCACGATCACCGTTTACTCGGGCCGCTCGGAGGAGCTCGTCGGCCCGCTGCTCGAGCGTTTCCGGGACGAGACAGGTGTCACCGTCCAGGTGCGCTACGGCGACACGGCCGAGCTGGCGGTCCTGCTGACCGAGGAAGGCGCCGCCTCGCATGCCGACGTCTACTTCGCGCAGGATGGCGGTGCGCTCGGTGCGGTGGCCCAGGCAGGCCTGCTGGCCAACCTGCCAGCCTCCATCCTCGAGCGCGTGCCGGCGGCTTTCCGCTCGCCGGCAGGCGAGTGGGTCGGCATCAGCGGCCGGGCCCGAGTGGTGGCCTATGACACGTCCGACCTTGGGGCTGCTGATCTGCCTCAATCAATCGACGAGCTAACCGACGAGCAGTGGCGCGGCCGGATCGGCTGGGCACCCACCAACGGCTCGTTCCAGGCGTTCGTGACAGCCTTGCGGCTGATGCGCGGCGACGATGGCGCCAGGGCGTGGCTGCAGGCAATGCTGGCCAACGAGCCGGTCCGATATGACGGCAACTCGCAGATCGTCCAGGCGATTGCCGACGGCGAGATCGACCTTGGGCTGGTCAACCACTACTACGCGCTGCGCCAGATCGCCGAGCAGGGCGAGGGCTTCCCCGTGCGCAACCACTTCCTGGCGGCTGACGACCCGGGCTCGCTGATCAACATTGCCGGCGCGGGCATGCTGGCCAGCAGCGACAACCCAGCCGCCGCGCAGCGGCTGATCGAGTGGCTGCTCGGTGAGGGCGCGCAGGCGTATTTTGCCCAGAGCACGTTCGAGTACCCGCTCGTCGAGGGGGTGAATGGGCCGCCGCAGGTCCCGCCGCTGGCCGAGCTGCAGCACCCTGACATAGACCTCTCGGACCTGTCTGACCTGGAGGGCACGCTCGACCTGCTGCGCGAGGTCGGTGTCCTCGAGTGACCCCGGCCAGATGAGCCTGCGCGCGCTCTCGAGGCCGACCGCGACGAGCCTGCGCATGTGGCGCGCGTCCGGCCCGCCGATGGGGCTGCTGCTGCCGGCCCTGGCGGTGGCCGCCTTGGCTGCGCTGCCGCTGGTGTACCTGGTCGTGCGCGCGCTCGGGGTGGACGCGAGCGCGCTGGGCCTCGTGCTCCGGCCGCGCACCCTTGAGATCGTGCTGGCCAGCGCGGCGCTTGGCGTGGGCGTTGCCATCGGCTCGATCGCGCTCGGACTGCCGCTGGCCTGGCTGACCGCGCGAACCGACCTGCCCGGCCGGCGTCTGTGGACGATCCTGACGGTCGTGCCACTTGCCGTGCCGTCCTATGTGATGGCCTTCGCCTTCGTCGCCGCGCTCGGCCCGCGGGGAGCCGCCAGCGAGCTGCTGGTGTCGATCGGCCTGCCGGCGCTGCCCTCGATCTACGGCTTTGGCGGAGCGGTGCTGGTCATCACCCTGGCCACGTATCCCTATGTGCTGCTCGGCACGCGGGCAGCGCTGATGCGCTTCGACCCGGCGATCGAGGAGGCCGGCCGGGCGCTGGGGGACAGGCCGATGCGTGTCTTCCGCCGGCTGACACTGCCGCTGCTCGTGCCGGCGATCGCCGCCGGGGCCCTGCTGGCCGTGCTGTACGCGCTGGCCGACTTCGGGGCGGTCGCGATCATGCAGTTCGACAGCTTCGCGCGCGCGATCTACATCCAGTACCGCTCATCCTTCGACCGCTCGCTGGCCGCGCTGCTGGCACTGCTGCTGGTGGCGATCACCTTCGTCGTGGCCTGGCTCGAGTGGCGCGTGCGCCGGCGCGCGGCGACCATCACTCAGGCACCGCGCCGGCCACCGCCGCCCGTGCGCCTGGGCCGCTGGCGCTGGCCGGCGTTGGCCTTCTGCTCGGTCGTGGTGATGCTCGGGCTGGTCGTGCCCGCGGGCACGGTCCTCTTCTGGCTGGCTCGCGGCCTGGGCCAGGGTGAGCCGCTGCGCATCCTGCCTGACGCGGCCGGAGGCTCGCTCGTCGCCGGCTCGCTGGCCGCGCTCGTGGCGGTGCTGATGGCGCTGCCGGTGGCCCTGATCGCGGTCCGCCACACCGGCCGCCTGCAGGCCTGGATCGAGCGCATCCTCTACAGCGCCTTCGCTATGCCGGGCATTGTCGTCGCCCTGGCAGTGGTGGTCTTCATCCTCAACGTCGTGCCGTTCCTGTACCAGTCGCTGGCGGTGCTGATCGTGGCCTACGCGGTGCGCTTTCTGCCGCAGGCGATCGGGCCGCTGCGGACATCGCTGACCCAGGTCAGCCCGCGCGTCGTCGAGGCGGCACGAACTCTCGGCGACAGCCCGGCTGGCGCCTTCCGGGGGGTAACCTTGCCGCTGCTGCGGCCGGGCCTGATGGCCGGCCTGGCGCTCGTGTTCCTGACCACCGTCAAGGAGCTGCCGGTCACGCTTCTGCTCTCGCCGATCGGCTTCGATACGCTGGCGACGGCCATCTGGGGCGCGGCGCGGGAGGGCTTCTACGCCCGGGCGGCGGCACCGGCCGCGATGTTGATGCTGCTCGCCGGCGTATCGGTCGGGCTCCTCTTTCGCTCCGAGCGGACGCCGGCGTGAGCGGTAACCCGGCCGCAGCCGCGGTCCGGCTGAGCGGCGTCGGAAAGCGCTTCGGTTCGGTGCTGGCGCTCGATGGCTTCGAGCTCGAGGTGCGGGCGGGCAGGATCCTGTGCCTGCTCGGGCCGTCAGGCTGCGGCAAGACGACGGCGCTGCGGCTGATCTGCGGCTTCGAGCAGCCTGATGCGGGCACGATAGAGATCAGTGGCCGGCGCGTGGCCAGCCCGACCGAGTCAGTCCCGCCCGAGCGCCGGCGAGTGGGCATGGTCTTCCAGGACTTCGCCCTCTTCCCGCACCTGTCAGTGCGCGACAACGTGGGCTACGGCATCCGGCGCGACCCTGACCGGCAGGTTCGCGTGGCGGAGCTGCTCGAGATGGTCGGCCTGAGCGGTGAGGCCGAGCTGCTGCCGCATCAGCTGTCGGGCGGCATGCAGCAGCGCGTCGCGCTCGCCCGAGCGCTGGCGCCGCGGCCGGATGTGATCCTGCTCGACGAGCCATTCAGCAACCTCGACCAGGCGCTGCGCACGCAGCTGCGTGGCGAGGTGCGCGAGATCCTGCGCCAGGCGCAGGCGACGGCAGTCTTCGTGACCCATGACCAGGACGAGGCGCTGACCATCGCCGACGACGTGTGCGTGATGTCACGCGGCCGGGTCGAGCAGTGCGCCTCGCCGGAGATCATCTACGCCGAGCCGGCCAGCCCGTTCGTTGCCTCGTTCGTTGGCACCGCCAACTTCGTCCACGCGGAGATCGATGGTGGCGTGGCGCGCACGCGGCTGGGCAACGTGCAGCTCATCGGGCCGCGCCGGGCCAGCCCGGAGGGCAGGGCGCTGGTCGTGCTGCGACCGGAGCATCTCGACGTGTCCGAGGCGCCTGACGGCCCCGCCGACGCCCGCTCGTGGCGCGTCGTCGGGCGGCGCTTCGCCGGCTCCGAGCTGCTGTATCTGCTGGCCGCGCCGGACGGCGAGCAGCTGTGGGCCGAGGCCGGCCCGCACGCGCGCCGCCTGTCCATCGGCGACAGCGTCCACGTCAGCCTGGGGAACATCGAGACGGTGGCCTTCGTGCCCCAGCCCGGCCGCGGGCGCGACGCTCGTCGCCAAGCGCCCGAGACCGAGCCGGCGGGGGCCGCCAAGGCCGTAGACTGACCAGCCCATGGACAGGCTGGTCGAGTGCGTGCCCAACTTCTCGGAGGGCCGCCGCGGCGAGGTCGTCGACGCCCTCGCTCAGGCCGTCGAGTCGGTCGCCGGCGTGCAGCTCCTCGATCGGACGTCTGACGCTGATCACAACCGCAGCGTGCTGACCTTCGCCGGCTCGCCGGCAGCGGTCGCCGAGGCGGCCCAGCGGGCGGTGGCGGTCGCCATCGGGCGGATCGACATGACGGCTCATGAGGGCCAGCATCCGCGCCTCGGTGCCGTCGACGTCGTGCCCTTCGTGCCCATCGGCGAGACCTCGATCGAGGAGTGCGTCGAGCTAGCGCGCGAGTTCGGACGGCGAATCGCGGAGGCTCACGAGCTGCCGGTCTACCTCTACGCCCGCGCTGCCACGCGACCGGAGCGCGAGGTGCTGGCCGACATCCGCCGGCCGCAGTTCGAGGGCCTGGGCGAGCTCATCGGCCAGCCCGGGCACGAGCCTGATTTCGGTCCGTCGCGCCTTCACCCCACCGCCGGCGCGACCGTGGTGGGAGCACGGCCATTCCTGATCGCCTACAACATCAACCTCGACACGCGCGACGTGGAGCTCGCCAAGCGCATTGCCCGGCGCGTCCGCGAGCGCTCGGGCGGCCTGCCGCGCGTCCAGGCGCTGGGGCTGTACCTCGACGACCTGGCCTGCGCGCAGGTGTCCATGAACCTGCTCGACCACACGGTCACGCCGCTGTGGCTGGTGTGGGAGACCGTTGGCGCGCTGGCCCGCGCCGAGGGCGTCGAGGTCCGCGAGTCGGAGCTGATCGGCCTGTGCCCGCTGGCCGCCCTTCTGGAGGTGGCCGATCACGCCGGCGCCGACGCCGACGCTGCCGACGAGATACGCCTGCGACACGCCGCCGAGCACCTCCGCATCCGCGACTTCCGGCCGTCGATGGCGCTGGAGCTCAGGCTGGCCGAGCTGGCCGCGACGGAGGCCCAACGCTGACGGGGCTGGACGGCCCCGGCACCGCCGACCGGCCGGGCATGCTCGTTGTCGGCGCGTCGGAGGTGCTGACTTTCGCTGGCGGCGTTCGGCGTGGGGCGGCGCAGGACGAGCCGGCGCGGCTGGAGGTCGATGACGGTGCGGTCGCTGCCTATGAGGGACGCATCGTGGCGGTCGGCTCGCGCGCTGATGTCCAGCGCCAGCTGGCCGGGCTGGGCATCGACCCGGAGTCGCTGGCCGTGCTGGACGCGGCGGGTGGTGTCGTGACCCCTGGGCTGATCGATCCGCACACGCATCTGCTCTTCGCCGGCACGCGCCACGCTGAGCTGGCCATGCGCCAGCGCGGCTTCGGCTACCTCGACATCCTCGCCGCCGGCGGCGGCATCCTGCAGACCGTCCGCCACACTCGCGCCGCCAGCGACGATGAGCTGCTCGACCATGGCCGGCGCTGGCTGGCGGAGATGCTCGGGCACGGCGTGACCACGGCCGAGGTCAAATCCGGCTACGGCCTCGACACCACGACCGAGCTGCGGCTGCTCCGCGTGGCGGCGCGGCTCAACGAGGAGGGCCCGATCGAGATCAGCCCGACCTTCCTCGGCGCGCACGCCGTCGCGCCCGAGTTCCGCGATCGTCCGGCCGCCGCCGACGCGTACCTGGCCCACGTCATCGACGAGCAGCTGCCGGCCGTGGCAGAGCAGGGGGTGGCGCAGAGCGCGGACATCTTCTGCGAGCGAGGGGTATTCGAGGCAGAGGCTAGCCGCCGGCTGCTCGATGCGGCCCAGGCGCACGGCCTCGCCGTCCGGCTGCATGCCGACGAGCTTCATGAGTCAGGGGCGGCGGAGCTCGCCGCCGATGTCGGCGCGCTATCGGCTGATCACCTGGCCGCGGTCGGCGAGCCTGGCGTTGCCGCCCTCGCGCGCGCGGCCGAGGGTGGCCGGCCGGTGATCGCCACCCTGCTGCCGGCGACGAGCTTCTACCTGCTCGGCGATCGTTACGCGCCGGCCAGACGGCTGATCGAGGCCGGCGTCCCGGTCGCCCTGGGCACGGACTTCAACCCCGGCACCTCGCCAACGCCGAACATCCAGCTGGCGCTGTCGCTGGCCACGCTCAAGCTCGGAATGACCGCCGCTGAGGCACTGGCCGGCGTGACGATCAATGCCGCCGCCGCGCTCGGCCTGGCGCAGAGCCACGGCTCAATCGAGGCCGGCAAGCACGCCGACCTGGTCATCTGGGACGTCGCTACGTACGAGCAGATCCCCTACTGGCTGGGCGCACGGCTGGTGCGCGCCGTGATCAGGCGCGGCCGGGTCGTCCTCGCCGGCTGAGGTCGCGGCCGCCGCAGCGGCCGTTCAGGTGCGGCCGCGCGGGTCGAGCACGACAATGGTCGTCTCCTGCGGCACAGAGGAGATGGTCACTGACAGCCGCCCCACGGGCTCGCTGGCCTGGACGCCCATCTCGTGGCGGAAACGATCGAGCTCAGCGTCAAAGTTCCCATTGGCCGCGATGGGCACGAGCAGGTGCGCCTCCAGCTGGGCCACCACTTCGGCCGCATGGCTGGCCGACAGCGCACCGCCGAGCGGCACGCACACGACGTGGATCGCGCCGATCTCGCCCAGGGCTTCCTCGTTGAGCGCATGGCCCAGGTCGCCCAGGTGGACCGCCCGCAGGCCGTCCAGCTCGTAGACGAAACAGGTGTTGGTGCCGCGCTCGGCGCCCTTGCTCTCGTCGCGGAAGGTGCGCACGCCGCTGATCAGCACGCCGTGCACCTCGTACTCGCCCGGGCCATCGATCAGGAAGGCGGAGCTGAGGCTGCTGGGGACCTTGATGCCCTCGCCGCGCTGGTGAAGCTGGCGGCCGTCGAGGCCCAGGGGGACCTGCTTGTCAGGATGGCTGTAGGTGACGATGTCGGCCGTCAGGCCGCGACCGGTCGGGCCGACGTGGGCGGTGTAGGCGTCGGCGGCGACGACGCCCTCGCGGCCCTTGAGGCGCAGGCATGTGCCGCCATAAGAGGTGATCTCCACCTGTGGAGGATACAAAAAGAACGGGGGGCGCCTGCCCAATTGGCGCCCCCCGTTCCGAGGGAGGGAGAGGGAACAGGAAGCGTTGCTTCAGTTCCGCAGAGACAAAGTTAGTCGTCGCGCGTGAAGGGTCCAGTCGGGAGTCGGTGAAGAAACGAACACCATTCGTCCGGGCCAGCGCGTGACCTCGGTCAGGACGGCCGAAACCGGTGGCGCTGGCACAATCGCGGCGTGAGCAATCCGGGCAACGGGCGACCGCCCCAGCCGCCGCCCGGCCTTGGCTGGGTTGGCTCGCCTCCTCCCGAGCCGGCTCGGCGAGGACCTGCCTTCTGGCTCCTTGCCGCCGGCCTCGCGCTCGTAGTGGTCGTGGCGCTCGGCGCCGGGCTGGCCCTTCTCCTTCAGCCGGCGCCACCATCGCCGAGCCCGACAGCCCCAGCCCCCGTCGGGACGGGGCCAGCCACGTCCACGCCACCGTCTGCGACCCCGGCTCCGCCGACTACCGCCCCGAGCCCTGCCGGAACTGGGCCGACGCCGGCGAACGGCTCGCCGGTCGTCGGCCGGACACCACCGCCCGACGTGGCCGCCGAGATCGACCGCGTTGTCGCCCAGGTACCGCCGCTGCGCGAGCTCGAGGCGCTGCGCGACGTGCCGTACGTCTTCCTCGATCGCGACGAGTTCCAGGTAACGCTCGAGGAGATCCTGGCAGAAGAGGTTGACCGTGAGCAGCTGGCCGTGGAGGGGCAGCTGCTGATCCGGCTTGGCCTGCTGCCCGAAGATGCCGACCTGTACGAGCTGCTGCGCGAGCTGTACGGCAGCCAGATCGCGGCCTTCTACCGCACGGATACGCGCAGCTTCTACGTCATCGAGCGTGAGCAGCCGTTCGCCGCGCTCGACCGGATGATCGTCGCCCACGAGTACACGCACGCCCTGCAGGACCAGCACTTCGACCTGGAGGGCACGCGTATCACCGACCCCGCCGAGGGTGACGCTGCGCTTGCCCAGCTGGCGGTCATCGAAGGCGACGCGACGCTGCTGATGTTCCGCTGGGCTTTCGAGCACCTGACCTTTGGCGAGCAGCTCGAGCTGCTCACCGGCCTCGTGCCCACGCCGACCGACCAGCAGCTGCTCGATTCGATGCCCCCGATCCTGCGCCGCCAGCTGGAGTTCCCCTATAGCGACGGCTTCCGCTTCGCCTCCGCGGTGGAGGCGCGCGGCGGCTGGGCGGCGATCGACGAAGCGCTGGCCAGCCCGCCGATCTCGACCGAGCAGATCCTCCATCCGGAGCGCTACTTCGCCGGCGACGACCCTGTCCTGATCAGCGCGCCTGACCTGGCCGGCGCCCTGGGTGCGGGGTGGCAGCGGACGTACAGCCAGACGATGGGCGAGCTGAACATGCAGGTCTGGCTCGAGGACGCGCAGGCGGCAGCGGGCTGGGGCGGGGATCGGCTGGTGATGTATGAGCACCTGGACGGTCGCTGGCTCATCGACTGGCAGACGACCTGGGACACCGAGGCCGACGCGGCCGAGTTCCAGGCGCGCGCCACCGACCTGGTTGCCAGCGTGCAGGGGCACATGCTCATAGATCCCGACCCGGAGACGGCCAGCGTTCGCGTGTGGCTCGCCGACAGCGCCGAGACGATGGACCTGGCCCAGCCTCCGCGCTGAGCGCTACATGGATTCGGGAGCCGAGATGCCCAAGAGCCCGAGCGCGCCAGCGAGCGTTGCGCGGGTCGCATCGACCAGCGCCAGCCGTGCGGCTGAGGTGGCCGGGTCATCTGCATCCACGACCCGCCGATCGCGGTAGTAGGCGTGGAAACGGGTAGCCAGCGCCGTGGCGTAGGTCGTGATCCCCTGAGTCTCGCGCGTCGCCGCCGCGTCGAGCACCACATCGGGCAGGTCGAGCAGGTCGCGCGCCAGGCCACGCGCCACCTCGTCCGCGGCCAGGCTGCCGGCGACTGATGCGGCCGGCGCGATGCCCTCGGCCGCTGCCTTGCGCAGGATCGAGCTTATCCGGGCGTGGGCGTACTGCACGTAGTAGACCGGGTTCTCGTTTGACTGCTTGCGCGCCAGCTCGATGTCGAAGTCGATGCCGGTCGAAGGCGCGCGCGAGGCGAAGTACCAGCGCGCGGCGTCGACTCCCACTTCCTCGAGCAGCTCATCGAGGGTGATGAACTCGCCCGAGCGCTTGGACATCGAGATCTCCTGGCCGTCGCGCACGAAGCGCACCCAGGCGATGAGCAGCACCCGCACCTTCTCGCGATCGAAGCCAAGCGCCTGCGCGGCGCCGCGCAGGCGGACCACGGTGCCGTGGTGGTCAGCGCCCCAGACGTAGACCAGCTCGTCATAGCCACGGCTGAACTTCTCGACGAGGTAGCCGATGTCAGCGGCGAAGTACGTCGGCTGCCCATTCGAGCGGATGATCACTCGATCCTTGTCGTCGCCGAAGTCCGTCGAGCGAAACCACAGCGCGCCGTCCTGCTCGTAGCAGTGACCGCTGCGGCGGATCATCTCGACGCCGCGCTCCACCCAGCCCTCGGTGTGCAGGGAGCCCTCACTCTTCCAGACGTCGAAGTGCACGCCCAGTCGTTCCAGGCTGGCCTCGATGCCGGCGCGCACGCGCTCGGATGCCCAGCCGCCGACCAGCCGCGCCCCTTCGTCCGGCGCCTGCTCTGCCTGCCGCGTCACCTCGTCCGGCAGCTCGTCGGCCAGGTCGCGCACGTAGGCGCCGCGGTAGCCGTCCTCTGGCGCTGGCTGGCCGCGCCGTGCGGCGAGCACGGAGGCGCCGAGGTTCTCGACCTGCCGGCCGAAGTCATTGAAGTAGTACTCGCGCGATACCTCGTGGCCGACGGCCTCCAGCACGCGCGACAGCAGGTCGCCGACAAAGGCACCGCGGGCATTGCCAATCGTCAGCGGTCCCGTCGGGTTGGCGGACACGAACTCGACGTTCAGCTGGCGAGCACCATCGGCCGGCGTCGAGCGGCCGTAGGCACTGGCGGAACGGACAGCGTCGACAGCGCGCTCGATGCCAGCATCGTCGAGCCACAGGTTCAGAAAGCCGGGCCCCGCAACCTCAGCGCGCGCGATCAGGCCGTCAGTGCCGGCCGGCCTGAGGCGCGCGGCGAGCGCCTCGGCGATCATTCGCGGTGGCCGGCCCAGGCTGCCGGCTAGCTTCAGGGCAACGTTGCTCGCGAAGTCACCATGCTCAGCGCGCTCCGGCCGGCTGACCTCCCAGGCGGGCAACCGGCGCTCGTCACTCGCCGAGCTCGACTCGGACAGCCAGGCCCGCAGCGCGCCGCCGATCGCGGCGACGACCCGCACGCGCAAAGTCTGCTCGCTCATCGATCGCAGAGTAGTCGATCGGCCCGCGGCGGCCACCTTCGTTGCCGGGCGGCAACGCAATGTGAGCTGAGAGGGCCGGTTGAGGGCTGTTTGGAGCTGATGGGTACTAGACGAAAGTAGTACTAACCTCCCACACTGACGCGGCGACCTGCCCTTGTCCGTTCCTGCAGGTCCGGGGAGGATCCATGTCGACGCCGAACATCGCACGACTCACGAAGCCGACCTTATCGACGGCGTTGGCCATGCGCCTCGCCTGGCTCTCACTGGCGCTGCTCGCCGGGCTGCTGCTCATCTTCCTCGCGCCCGGCGGGGGCAGCGAGGCCAAGGAGAGCAAGATCCGGCCGACCTCGGTCGAGTTCCGCTACCACGACAACGGCGCCGGCTCGCCGGCCACGATCGTCAACCAGAGCAAGGACGCGACGATCAGCCGGACGACGATCTCCAACGGCGAGACGTTCACCGTCACCTCGACCAAGGACAGCCTGCCCT
>DATMJK010000080.1:0-4452 GCA_035553915.1 Candidatus Limnocylindrales bacterium
CGAGACCTTTGCCACGGCCGATGGCGAGATCGCCATTGCCGTCGGCAGCGAGCGCCAATGGCCGCGCCTGTGCCGCGCGCTGGACCTGGACTCCCTGACGAGCGATGCGCGCTTCGCCGACAACGACGCCCGGGTGCGAAATCGCGACGAGCTGCGGCCAATCCTGGCCGAGCGCCTGCACGGCGCAACGTCCGTCGAGTGGCTAGCCCGGCTTGACTCGGCCGAGGTGCCGGCCGGGCCGGTCAACGACGTGCTGGCCGCAATCGAGTCGCCCCAGGCCCAGGCACGGTCCATGGACGCGGCGGTTCATCACCCGCTGCTCGGACGCCTGCGCCAGGTGGGCCTGCCCTACAAGCTCTCGGTCACGCCGGCCGCTATCAGTGCCCCGCCACCGCTGCTCGGCGAGCACAGCGAGCAGGTGCTGGCCGAGCTCGGCTACGACCCCGACGAAGTCCGCCTGCTGCGCGAGGCGAAGGTCATCTAGGACCGCCGGGAGGTCCCATCGGCAGCGCCGCGCGGCCGCTTTCCGTCAAAAGCAGCGACCGCCGCGCTTAGGTACAACGCCGGTCCCATGCGCGCCCAGTGGGCTCCCGGTGCCACGGTCGGCACGCGCGCCGGGTACGGGCACAAGACCCGCAACGTCGAGCTGAGCGCGGCGGTTTGAGGATCTGGCGAGAGGCCGGAAATTCCTACGGCCGCGCACGCCAGATCGCCTGCGTAAACGATCGCGCATTGCTCGACAGGGCCTTTCATTCGCATCACAAGGCACCTCCACGCATTGACACCCCGCGCAGTGGTGCATAGTCTTCATCCATTGACGCCACTGGGCGTGGTGTCACCTACGGCAGGGAGATGAGAAAGATGCATCGGCGGCTGGCAATCCTGTTCTCAGCGCTGCTACTGGCGGCGCTGATGCCCGGCTTCACCTCGGCTGCGCCCGAGCGCTACATCGTCGTCCAGACGGCTCCGGCCCTGGCGCTGTACCAGGGCGGCATCGCCGGCCTGGCGGCGACCAACCCGGAGGCCCGCGGAGAGCTGCGGCTCGACATCGACAACGCCGCCAGCAAGGCCTACCTGCGCCACCTACGCGTGGAGCGCACTGCGCTGCAGGCCAGCATCGAGGCGGCGATCAGCCGTCCGCTGCGCATCACCCACCAGTACAACGTCGCGCTCAATGGCTTCGCCACGAGCCTCACCGCCCAGGAGGCCCAGCGCATCGCCCAGCTGCCCGGTGTCGCCTTCGTGGCGCGCGACGAGACGCTCCACCCACTGACTGATGCCGGTCCTGCCTGGATGGACGCTGACGAGGTGTGGGACGGCTCCGCCGTCAGCGGCGCCCCGTCGAAGGGCGAGCGCGTCGTCGTCGGCATCATCGACACCGGCGTCAACACGGATCACCCATCCTTCGCCGGCGTCGGCCCGGTCGACGGCTATGCGCACCAGAATCCGCGCGGCCGCTGGTACGGTGACTGCGCCGCGACTCCTCCACCCCTGCCCACCTCGAAGTGCAACAACAAGCTGATCGGGCTGTATGACTTCACGTCCAGCACGGTCGGCTCAGAGGACGACGTTGGCCACGGCAGCCACACCGCCAGCACCGTCGCCGGCAACGTCGTCGATGCGACCATCTACGCGCCCACCGCCACCTTCGGCCCCAAGCGCATCTCCGGCGTCGCACCGCACGCCAACATCATCAGCTACAAGGCCTGTCGCGCCGCCGAGTTCACCACGCCTGCGATCAACCTCGGCGCCTGCCCGATCCACGCCCTGCTGGCGGCGATCGACCAGGCCACTGCTGACACCGTCGACGTGGTCAACTTCTCGATCGGCGGCGGCTCGGTCGATCCCTGGACTGACCCACTCGGCTTGTCCTTCTTCGGCGCCCGCGCGGCCGGCATCTTCGTCGCCGCCTCGGCCGGCAACAGCGGCCCCGGCCCGAGCACCATTGGCCGGCCGTCCAACTCGCCGTGGATCATGTCCGTCGGCGCGAGCACCTCGAACCGCCTGCCCATCGGCAGCGTCAGCCTGGCCGACGGCGCCGCCTCGGTGAGCTACACCGGCACCTCGCTGACAAGCAGCCTCGGCCCGCTCGCCGTGGTCGACGCCAAGAGCCTCGGCAACGAGGTGTGCCTGCCGTTCAGCAGCAGCCAGGCCGCCCAGATCGCGGGCAGGATCGTGGTCTGCACCCAGGGCGTCAACGCGCGCGTGGCCAAGAGCGCCAACGTCGGCGATGCCGGCGGCGCGGGCATGATCCTGGTCACCCAGGCGGGCGGCAAGAACAGCACCCTGACTGACACGCACAGCGTGCCCACAGTCCACATCGGTGAGTGGGACGGCGCTGCCCTGCGCGCCTGGCTGGCCGACCATCCGTCCGCCCAGGCGACGCTCGAGGGCGGCGTGCTGACGACTGACGCGACATTCGGCGACCGGATGGCCTACTTCAGCTCGCGCGGCCCTGACGCCAACCTGGCCGACGTCATCAAGCCTGACCTGACGGCGCCCGGCCTGGGCATCACCGCCGCCTGGCACGCCCACTCGGGGCCGACCAACCTGCCCGAGTACAACATGATCCAAGGCACCTCGATGTCCAGCCCGCATGCCGCGGGCGCCGGCGCGCTGATCCGCGCCCTTCACCGGACCTGGAACCCCGACCAAGTCAAGTCCGCGCTGATGTCGACCTCGTTCACCGTCCCGACAGGCGGCAAGGAGGTCGTCGGCATCACCAAGGAAGACCACTCGACCGCCGCCGACCCGTTCGACCGCGGCGCCGGCCGGATCAATGTCGCCGCCGCGGCGCGGGCGGGCTTCACGGTCAGCGAGGGCGTGGCCAACTACCACGCCGCCAACCCGCTCGCCGGCGGCCAGTCGCACTCGCTCAACCTGGCCAGCCTGGCCAACTCCAGGTGTGCCTCGACCTGCAGCTGGACGCGGACGATCGTCAGCACCTCCAGCCGCCCGATCACCTATGACGTCTCAGCCGTCGCCGGCGACGGCTTCACGATCTCGGTCAGCCCCTCGACGTTCACCCTCCAGCCACTGACCGGCCCGACGATCGTGCCCGGCCTGCCTGATCCGAGCCTGCCCGGCACCCAGCAGGTCACGATCACCGTGACCAACACCGGCCTCGGCGCCAGCCGCTGGAGCTTTGGCGAGGTCCGCTTCTCGCCACGCGCCGCCGGGCTGCCCGAGCAGCACTTCCCGGTCGCGGTAAGGGGCGCCGGCGCCGCGCTGGCCCCGGACTGCGAGATCGAGCATTCGGTCGTCGCCACCTCGCCGGCGGCCCTGAACGTGCCCGATCACAACGACATCACCGAGCTGGCCATTGCCGGCGTCTACCCGACGCTCGGTGGCCAGGCGATCCCCAACGTGGGCTTCCGGATGACGGTCGAGGAGCTCGGCGTCAACGGCGCGCTGCCGCCAAACCAGCACTGGCGCTTCGCCTTCGTGCCGCCCGGCGCTCCATCAGGCACGAGCTACTACGTCCAGATGACGACCAACACCGCCGGTGCGGCGAGCTTCGTCTACGGCACGCTCGCCGGCGGCTCGTTCACCAACCTTGGCCCGCCTGATGGCGCGTCATATGACCTCGCCACGAGCACGATCAGCTGGAACCTGGCCACGAGCAAGATGCTTAACGTCAAGCCTGGCGACGTGCTGAACGCGACCGTTGGCGCGTCCGGTGCTGCCCAGCCGGGCACGCTGACGACCAACCTCAAGACGGTCAACGGCGACAGCTACACGCTCACCAGCTGCGACGCCGGCGACCCGACGCCAACACCCAGCGGCGAGCC
Source organism: Candidatus Limnocylindrales bacterium (assembly GCA_035553915.1). Lineage (GTDB taxonomy): Bacteria > Chloroflexota > Limnocylindria > Limnocylindrales > CSP1-4 > JALYGJ01. The sequence continues at coordinate 3,792 of DATMJK010000080.1, forward strand.
AACCCCCACGCCCACCACCGAGCCGACGCCCACGCCATCCAGCTGCGCCACAGTGACCGTCTTCGAGGACACCCTCGAGCCGCGCGCCAAGGCTGGCTGGACGACCGGCACGGCCAAGAACGAGCTCGGCCTGCTCAGCCCGACCTGGGCCGTGTCGGCAGACACCGGTGCCCGCAGCGGCACGAACTCGTGGATCAGCGACAGCAAGACGCTGGCCGCCAAGGACGACCGGCTGTTCGCTCCGGCGCAGCTGATCGACCGCAATACCCGGCTCAGCTTCTGGCACCGCTACTTCTTCGAGGACGGCTTCGACGGCGGCGTGCTGGAGATCAGCACTGACGCCGGTGCCAGCTGGGCGGACGTGACCGCCAGCGGCGGCTTCGTCAGCGGTGGCTACAATGGCCAGATCGAGACCGGCTTCGGCAGTGCCATCGAGGGCCGCGCGGCGTGGACCGGCGGCGCCCCAACCGCGCGCCTCAACCCCATGTCGCAGGTCGTGGTCGATCTCGGCGGCTTCGTGCCGGCTGGCGAGCAGAGCGTCTCGGCAATGATCCGCTGGCGCCTGGTCACCGATGACGCGGCCGTAGGCGCGCTGCCCGGCGACTCGTGGTGGATCGACGACATCGTGATCACCACCGCGGATCCCGGCTGCGTCGTGCCC
>DATMJK010000081.1:0-9420 GCA_035553915.1 Candidatus Limnocylindrales bacterium
GTTGTTGAACGAGCTGGTCAGCTCAGCCGGGAAGCGGCTCTCCTCGAGGACCAGGTTGCGGCGCAGGCCGACGATCTTGTCGACGTGCTCGATCATCACCGGGCAGGCCTCGACGCAGGCGCCGCAGGTGACGCAGTCCCAGACGGCGTCGTATGGGATGGCCGTGTCGACGATGGGCTGCGCGAGGCCGCCCGGAGAGATACTGACCGTCGTCTCCGGAGCAGCCCGCGACGGCAGGCGGGGCGCGCCGGCGCCGACCGGCTGGGCAGCTCCATTCGCGCCGTTGGCGCCGTTGCCGCGCGGCGCGATCCACGGGATGAGCGGCATGCCGTGCTCGGCCTCGACCGACATCTCGCGCAGGCCCATGATCATCGTCTTGGGGTTGAGCGGCTTGCCCGTCGCCCACGCCGGGCACGCTTCCTGGCAGCGGCCGCACTCGGTGCAGGTGAAGCCGTCGAGCAGGTCCTTCCAGTCGAGATCCTCGATCGTCTTGAGCCCGAAACGCGCGTCTTCCGCCTCCAGGTCCATAGCGGGCAGCTCGCCGCGCGGCCGCAGCTTGCGCAGCGCGGCGTTGAAGAAGGCAGTGACGATGTGCAGGTGCTTGGAGCGCGGCAGGTAGACGAGAAACGTGCTGACCAGCAGCACGTTCGCCCAGAAGAGGGTGCCGAAGCCCAGCTCCAGCAGCCCGCCCGGCAGCAACGCACCGGCAAGCGCCGCCACCGGCGCCGAGGCGATCGCCCAGCCCGCATCCGGGTCGCCGAAGCGGGCGATGCGCAACGCTTCAGCCAGCCACTCGGTCGTGACCACCGCGCCGATGAGCAGCAGGATCACCAGGCCGTCGCGCGAAAGGGTCATCCGCCGCGGCGCGCGCAGCACGACGCGGCGGAACAGCGCCCAGCCAATGGCCCCCAGGACGGCCAGCACGAAGACGTTCTGACCCAGCACGAGCAGCCGCCACACCCAGCCGTCGACCACGCCCGCAAGGACGGTGTGCACGAGCCCGAAGCTGACCCGATCGAGCGTGCCCACGGTCAGGATCACGAAGCCCCAGAAGATCGCAGCATGGAGCAGCCCGGCGTCCGGATCGCGGAACATCCGGACCTGGGCGATGGCGTAGACGAAGAGCGAGCGCAGCCGCTCCGGCTCGTCTTTCACTGACGCGGGCTGGGCGCGGGCAAACACGCGCAGGTGGCGTGCCATCAGCAGCACGAACAGGATTACCGCGACGGCGAACACGATCGGGGCGAGCGGGTAAAGCGGGACGTGCTCGACCATCAGCTGCCCTCTGTCGACGTGCCGTGCTCGGTCCGTCCGCCAAGAGTCTCGAGCGCATGCTCGAGCAGCGGCTCGATGGCGGCCAGTGACTCGAGCGCCCCGCGACGCGAGCCGGGGACGGCCACGACCAGCGTCCGGCCCAGCACACCGGCCAGCGAGCGTGACAGGTCGGCCATCGGCGTCGACGCGCGTCCGCCCGCGCGCATCACCTCGCCGAAGCCCGGAATCTCGTAGTCGAGCAGCGCACGCAGTGCCTGGGGGGTCACGTCCCGTGGGCCCAGGCCTGTCCCGCCCGTGGCAACGACCAGCGAATGCCCGGCCGCCGCCCCTGCCGCGGCAACCGCGATCTGCTCGAGCTCGTCCGGCACGACCGCGCGCCGGCAGTCGTAGCCCAGCTCGGTCAGGCGAGCAGCCAGCGCCGCTCCGCTCTCGTCCTCGCGCGTCCCGCCAGCGACGCCATCGCTGACGGTCAGCACCAGCGCACTCGGCACGCGTCAGCCCCGCTGGCGCACGGCCCGCCGCGGCCTTCGCGATCCGGCGGGAACAGGCTTGCGTTCGCTGCGCCACTCACCCGACTTGCCGCCTGACTTCTCGACCAGCCGGAGGTCACGCACGACCGCGCTGCGGTCGACGCCCTTGACCATGTCGTAGCAGGTCAGCGCGGCGACCGCTGCCGCCGTCATCGCCTCCATCTCGACGCCTGTCGCGGCGACGGTCGCGGCGCTAGCCCGGATGCGCAGGCCGCCTGCCGCACGCTCGGGCGTGATCTCGACCAGCAGCTCGGTCAGCGGCAACGGGTGACAGAGCGGGATCAGCTCGGCCGTGCGCTTGGCGGCCATAACGCCGGCCAGCTCGGCCACGGTCAGCACGTCACCCTTGGTCACACCGCCGTCGATGATCAGGCTCAGCGTCTCTGGCGCAAGCTCCAGGAAGGCCTCGGCCACGGCCCGGCGCGCTGTCGGTGGCTTGTCGGAGACATCGACCATCCGCGGCCGGCCGCCGCGGTCACAGTGCGTCAGCCGACGCCGCTCGCGCCGATCCTGGGCCATCAGCCCGCGCTCCGACGCAGCCGGATGACCTCGGCCCGCGCTCCGACGGGCAGCTCGTCGATATCCTCAGGCACGATCGCCAGGCCATCGGCGGCCACCAGCGCGGAGAGCACGTGTGAGCCCTGCCCGCCTGCCAGCCTGGCTCGCCACTCCCCGTCGACGAGCGCCAGCCGGACGCGCAGGAACGCACGCCGGCCGGGCGCCTTGCTGACCGGCTCGTCGAGCGTCGCGCTCAACGTCTCTCGCGCCAGCGGGTCGAGGTCACCGGCCAGGCGGCGCAGCACAGGCCGCACGAACAGCTCGAAGGTGACGAAGCTGCTGACCGGGTTGCCGGGCAGCCCCAAGAGCAGCACCTGCCGGCCGTCCGCAGGCCGAGTCGCGCGGGCGAAGGCAAGCGGCTTGCCGGGTTGGACCGCGATCCGCCACAGCTCCATCGTCCCAAGCTCGGCAAAGGCCTCTTTGACCACGTCGCGAGCACCAACCGAGACGCCGCCGCTCACGACCACCACATCTGCGCTGGCGATGCCTTCGCGCAGCCGGGCCACGACCTGCGCACGCTCGTCGCCGGCGATGCCCAGCTCAGCTGCGCTCGCGCCTGCCGCCCGCGCCTGGGCGACGAGGCCGACCGAGTTGCTGTCAGGGATCTGCGCAGCCGCGAGCGGCTCGCCGGCCGGCACGAGCTCATCGCCGGTTGCCAGGACCGCCACCCGCGGCCGCGGATGGACAGGCACGCTGGCGTGTCCACCGGCGGCGGCGACCGCCAGCTCGGCCGGGCCCAGGAGCGTGCCCCGCTCGAGCAGCCGTCGGCCGGCGACCAGGTCGCTGCCTGCACGACGAACGTGAGCCCCCGGCGCGGCCGGCTGGCGCACCTCGACGCTCGGCGGCAGCGCAGCGGCTCCCGGCTCCGAGTCGGTGTCCTCGACCGGCACGATCGCGTCAGCGCCCGGCGGCAGTGGCGCGCCGGTCAGGATGCGCAGCGCTGTGCCCGTCTCCACGGCAGCAGGCGCACCACGGCCGGCGGCGGACTCGCCGCGCACGGCCAGCCGGAGGGGCTGAGCCGGTGAGGCAGCGGCCACGTCAGCCGAGCGGACGGCGAAGCCATCCATCGCCGAGTTGTCCCAAGGCGGCAGCGTGAGTAGGCTGTCCAGCGCATCGGCCAGCACCAGCCCTTGGGCGGCAAGGAGCGGCAGCTGCTCCGCGGGCAGCGGCTCGACCCCGTCGAGCATCCGCTCGAGCGCCTCCTCCAAGCGGAGCAGCGGCCGGTCCAGCACGCCTGCCGAGCTCACCGCGCCTGCTCCATCGCCCGGCGCGCGCTGCGCCGCGCACGCAGAGCGGTGATCAGGCCCTCTCGAGTCAGCATCCCGACGAGCGTCCGCGGGGCCTCCTCGTCAACGACCGGCAGCGCATCGGCGCGCGAGCGGTCGAACGTCTGCAGGGCATCCATCACCGGCGTCGGCCGCGTCAGCAGGGTCACGCCGTCGAGCCCGGTCATCAGCTCCTCGACACGCGTCTCGAGCCGCTTCGCCTGTGGCACGCGCATGACCCGGCCGATGTCGATCGTGCCGACCAGCGCGCCCGCCTGGGTAACCGGGTAGACGCTCGCACTGCTGCGCTGCTGGTGCTGATCGAGCAGCGCGTCCACGGTCAGGCCGGGCGGGACGACCTCGAACTCCTGCTCCATCACATCGCCGACATGGAGCCCCTGGACGAGCAGCTCGATGTCGTGCCGGCGCTGATGCAGCCGATTGGACTGGACCAGCAGCCAGCCGAGCACGACCAGCCACAGCCCGTCGACGAAGGCGCCGGTCAGGGCGATGGCGATGCCGAAGCCCATCATCGCGTAGGCCAGCAGCCGTCCAGCCAGGAGCGCCATCCGGGTGGCGCGAATCTCGTCGCCGGTCCGGGCGAGGACGAGGCCACGCATCAGCCGCCCGCCGTCGAACGGGAAGCCGGGCAGCAGGTTGAGCCCACCCACGACCAGGTTGCTGAGCCCGACCAGCCAGGCTATCTGCCCGGCCGCCTGGAGCCACGGGTCGTCGCCCGGGGCGATGGCCACGCTGAGCCCGACCACGAGCGCTCCGATGGCGATGCTCAGCAACGGCCCGACGACGGCGATCGCCATCTCCCCGCGGCCCGTGGCGGCGCGACGCTCGAGCTCGCCCTGGCTGCCGATGACCGCCAGGCCCACCTCGCGCACCTCCACGCCGACTCGCCGTGCGACCAGCGCGTGGGCAATCTCATGCACCGCCAGCGAGAGCAGGAACAGCACGCCAACGAGCAGCGACAGGCCCAGCCGCGCCACCAGCGGAAGCTGCGCGCTGAAGATGCCGATTGCCTCGAGCGCGAAGACGACGATCAGCAGCACGAACAGCCAGCTGAGCGTGACCGCCACGCGGACCCCGAAGAATGGCCCGATGCTGAACCTCGTCCTCATGCTTGCGCCTCCAGGCGGCGCGAGCGCCGACGGGCGACCAGCCAGGCGATCACGGAGATGCCGCCGGCGAGCAGGCCGTAGGCGGCCGCACTGAGCTGCCAGAAGGCGAGCGGGTAGAGCCGCACGAGGTTGCTCTGGGCGGGATCGAAAGCCCAGTTGCCGCCCGGAAAGAGCAGCCTGTGGAAGAGCTCGAACGCCGGGCCGAAGGCAAGCGCCGCGAAGACCCCGAGCACGACCAGCGCCACCACCAGGGTCGCCGCGCCGCGGCCGATGTCCCGCCACAGCGACGCTGACCGTCCGCCTCGTACGAGCGCTGCTGCCAAGCCAGCCAGGGCCAGCGTCGCCAGCCCGAGGAAGGTGAACAGCACGAGCCTGACGTCCTGCATGTGGGCCACCTCGTCAGGGCTGTAGAGCGGGCGGCCGCCGTCATAGCGGATGTCGAACGCGCCGCTGCCGAAGAGGAGCTCGTTGACGGTCATGTCAGACAGGCGCAGCGACTCGGCCTGCGTCACGCCGGCGCCGGTCGCCCCGACCGAGGTCATCGCCGGATGGATCCACGATGGCGTGAGCAGCGGCAGCAGGGCCAGGCTCAGGATCACGACCGCGGTGGCCGCCCCCGCAAGGACGCTGCGAACGGGCGCCGCGATGCCCCGCTCTTCGTGCGCGACGCCCGCGCGCGAGCGGGCCGAGGCGCTGAGCGTGCTCATCGCGGCATTGTGGCACGCGCGGCCGGGGCTACTCCTCGTGCAGCGTGTGCGCCTGGTCCCACCAGCCCTCGATGATCAGGTCGTCCGGGGGCTCGCCGTCGAGTGCCCGGGCGGCCCGATGGAGCCGCCGCCTGAAGTCGTCGAGCGGCAGTGCCAGCACGTCGGACAGGCCCACCAGCCCCGCCTGGGTGAAGAGCAGCTGCTCGTCCGGCCCAAAGTTGGCCAGGTTGAGCAGCAGCGCCTCGTCGCGCCACGAGCTGACATCGTTGGTCGTCGACCCGATCTGGTCGGCCAGGTACTGCCGCCGGGTCGACGTCTCGGAGACCTCGAGCAGCAGGCCGGTGGTGAAGATGCCCTGGCGAAGCAAGGCCTCGACGTGGTAGTCGGGCAGTCGCTGGAGGTGCTCGATGGGCGGCAAGAGTCTCCTCCACCTCGGTCGGTCGGTCGTAGGCGCTGCTGGCGATTATGCCCTGCCTTGGGCCGACGCCGGCAGCGCATCAGCCTTCGAGCGTGGCCTCGACGCTCAGCTCGACATTGCCCTTGAGCGCCTGCGAGATCGGGCACCCGTCCTTGGCCGTCTCGGCCGCCTGGCGGAAGGCATCAGCGTCTGAGCCCGGGACGCGGCCGCTGACCGACAGCGCGCTGCGGGTCACCCGCCAGCCGGCCTCCTGCTTCTCGAAGCTGAGCACGGCCGTGACCTGCAAGCGCTCGGCAACGGTGCCGGCCTTGGCCAGGCCGTTCGAGAGCGCCATCGAGAAGCACGCCGCGTGGGCGGCGGCCAGCAGCTCCTCAGGGCTCGTCCGGCCGTCGATGGCCTCCGTGCGTGAGGCCCAGCTGACGGGCAGCTGCCGGAACAGCTGCGAGCTGTCCGCGCTGACTGTGCCGGAGCCGGTGAAGAGGTCTCCCTGCCAGACGGCAGTCGCCGATCGTGTCACGCCCACGGTGGTCTCCTTCGTCGTTTCTGTGTCGGCCAATCGTCGCACAGGGCCGCCCATTACCCTATGGCGGGAGGTCTGCCCAGGTCTTGATGCAGCGAACGCCACGCCAATCCGTTCCCGCTCGCGGCCGCGCCCGATGAGGGCCAGCTTCGGCGCGCTGAGCGCCCTGGTCGTGGTCGCGTTGATGGCCGTGTCTTTCGCCGCCGGCCTGGTTGCGGGCACGCCCACGACCACGACCACACCCCGGCCCACGCCTTCCGCCGTGCGGCCATCGCCCACGCCCTCGGCCAGCCCGACCGCCCTGCCCGGCGTAGTTGCGCAGGCGATCGTCGTCCCCAAGCGCAGCGTCGATGTCGCCGCGCCGATCACGGCCAGCGTCGAGCAGGTCTTCGTCCGCGAGGACGAGCAGGTCCGCGAGGACCAGCTGCTGCTGCGGCTCGACACGAGCACTCGCCGCGCCCAGGTGAACGTCGCCGAGGCTGACCTGCGGCGGGCGCGGGCGGCAGCGGCTCGCGCCCAGGTCGTGGTCGACCAGCTGCCCGAGGACGCCAGCCAAGCTCAGCGTGACCAGGCGGCCGCCGACCTGCGTCTGGCCGACGCCGAGGTCGCGCTTGCCGGCTCGGCACTCGAGGCGGCGCGCGCCGCGCTGCGCCAGACCGAGGTGCGCGCGCCGTGGGCCGGCACAGTCGCCAGCCTGGCTGTCAGCGCCGGCGAGCAGGCGGTCGTGGGCCAGACGCTGGTGACCATCGCCGACATGAGCGGCTGGCTCTTCGAAACGACGAACGTCGGCGAGCTTGACGTCGTCCGCGTGGCGATCGGGGATCGGGCGCTGATCAGCATCGCGGCCCTGCCAGACATCGAGCTCGAAGGGGTGGTCGAGCAGATCAGGGTGCGCGGCGGCGCGGGCGATGCGGGTGTTCGTTTCGATGTCGTCGTCAGGCCGCTCGAGCACCTGCCGGACCTGCGCTGGAACATGAGCGCCACGATCCGCATCCTGTCCGGCAATCCTGGCAGTTGACGCGCTTCCGGTCTGCAATCGAGGAAGGGGCGGTGGCGTCAGGCCGACGTAAGCCGCAGACGGCGTCGTGACGACGATCCGCGATCTGCGTGCCTGGCGCGAGGATGACCCGCAGGCGTGGAATTCCTTCGTCGATGCTGCCCCGTACGGGACGTTCACCCAGCTGTGGCAGTGGGGTGAGCTCAAGGCCGGCGGAGGCTGGCGGCCGCTGCGGCTATGCGTCGGCGGCCCTGGTCAGCCGGTCGCCGGGGTTCAGCTGCTCATCCGCCGCGTGCCCGTCGTCGGCTGGAGCCTTGGCTACGCGCCGCGCGGTCCGATCGGGGCGCTGGACGTTCCGGCCGTCCGGGGGCGCTTGATCGAGGCGCTGCGTGAGCTGGGCCGCGAGGAGCGGCTGGCCACCGTCCGGGTCGATCCGGAGACCGGGCCAGACGAGCCATACGGCGCGGCCCTCCTCGATCGCCCATGGCGCCGGGCGCGCGGTGTCCAGGCGCCCTGGACGCGGCTGGTCGACCTGGGCCGAGACGAGGACACCCTGCGTGCGGAGATGCGGCCCAAGCACCGGCAGTACGTGGCCAAGGCGCGGCGCGCAAGCGTGGTCATCGAGCGGCTGGACGGGCCGGACGTGGATTCGCCCGCCATCCGCGGTGCGCTGGCCGACTTCTACCGCATCGTCGACATCACGGCGCGGCGGACCGGTTTCGCTCTGCGGCTGCCGGCCTACTACAAGCAGGCCTGGCAGCAATTCGCGCCGGTCGGTCGATGCCGGCTCTACTTCGCGGTCCAGGGCGGCGAGCGCGTGGCGACGATCTTCCACTTCCTGTGTGGCCAGCGAGCCGTTGAGGCCTGGGGCGGGATGGTCGATGAGGCCGGCCCGACGCGGGCGAACTACCTGCTGAAGTGGCAGGCGATGATGGACCTTCGGGCGGACGGCTACACGGCCTACGACATGTGGGGCCTCGCCAATACCGGCATCCGTCAGTTCAAAGAGGGCTTCGGCGGCCGAGAGGTGCGCTACATCGGTGCCCGCGAGCTGCCGCTATCTACGCTCGGCGATACCGGTGTGCGCCTCGCCGTGGGCGGCTACGGCTCGCTCCAGCGACTGCGCGCCCGGCTGCGTGGCGAACGGGCGTCAGAGCGTGAGGAAACGGTCTAGCCGAAAGGGACCGTTGCGCAACCGCCGCAGACGCGGCATGATCTAGGTCACGTCACCAAGAGGACTGCTGTTTGATTGCCGTGATCACGGCTGTGCCGACGATGGAAGACGACGATACGCCGACCATGATCCTGGGCGCAGATGGGCGCTACGAGGATGCAAACGCGGCAGCGCTGGCCGTGCTCGGGCTGACAATCGAGCAGCTGCGAGCCCTGCCGCCGCGTGCGCTGTCGACGACCCCCGTCGAGGAGGCGGATAGCTTGCGCGCCGAATGGGAGCGCTCGGGCGCTACGTCTGCGCTCGGTGAGACGACGCTCCTGCGGCCTGACGGGACACGGCTGCGGGCAACCTTCCGGGTCATGCCCGCCGCCGACGGCCGCTTCCGCGCCACCTTCGAGCCGGTCAGCACGCCGGTCGACCAGCCGACCGAGCTATACACCGTCGGTCGAGTGCTCGCCGCCTGGCGCGCCGCCGAGCGCAAGCTGGCAGAGGTCACACCCGATTCGGACGAGGGCCGCGCGCTGCAGGCGCGCATCGGCCAGCTGCGCGCCGACCACCGACGCCTGTTCGAGGCCGAGCAGCAGTAGAGCCTGCCGGCGCTTGAAAGGCTGGTCGGGGCGAGAGGTCTTCGGCCATCACTATCGACATAGAGATCGCGTCACCTGCCGCGCAGCTCCACGACGTCAAGAGGGAGAGCGCATGACCGACGCCATCGATCGGGCCATCGCGGCGCCGGCGCAGCCGCTCCAGCGCCTGCAGGGCCAGATCAACCTCCCGCCGGGGCGCGCCGGCGAGCAGCGCGTGGCGGCGATTGACCTGCCCATGCCGTTCACCGCGCTCGACGTG
>DATMJK010000082.1:0-13354 GCA_035553915.1 Candidatus Limnocylindrales bacterium
CAGGCTGACGCGCAGGAGCGCTAGGGCGGACCCGGGTTGACACCCGGAGTCTGCGGGACGTACTCACCCGGCGTGTCGCCAAACGGTGCCGGCGTGCCGGGCTCGGTGCGCGAGTTCTCTGCACAGCCTGCCAGCCCTAGCGCAAGGGCCGTGGCGGCGATGAAACTCAGCAGGATCGAACGGCTCTTCTTCATGGGCGCATCCTCTTCCCTGCCAGGGTCCGCGCCCATTACGGCACGGCTGACGAGCCTTCCGGCGGCGCGAAGACGACGATCAGCACCAGCTCCTCGGCGATGTCGTGGAAGCGGTGCTCCGCTCGGGCAGGCACGAAGATCGTGTCCCCCGGCTGGACTTGGCGCGTCTCGCCGGCGGCCGTGAAAAGGCTGCGGCCGCGTAGCACCACGTAGACCTCGTCCTCGGTGTGCGGCTGCTGCCGATCGGTCTCGCCGGCGGGCAGCACGTACAACCCAACGGACATCGAGTCTGGGCGCAGGAACTCGAGGTATGGCCCGGCGCTTGCCCGCTGAGCCGCGAGCAGCGCCTCCAGGCGATGAGTAGTCATCCCTCAACCTCCTCGCCGGACAGCAGGCGGCGAAAGGCGTCCTCGTCCAGCACCGCCACGCCGAGCTCCTGTGCCTTGGCCAGCTTCGAGCCGGCGTTCTCGCCGGCCACTAGGTAGTCCGTCTTTCGACTGACCGATCCCGCCGGCCTGCCGCCGGCATCGCGGATTGCCTGCTCTGCCGCCTGGCGGTCGAACCCCGCCAGCGTGCCGGTGACGACGATGGTCTTGCCGCCCAACGGCCCCTCCCCCGCTGCGGCCGCTGCCGGCTCTGGCCGCTCGGGCTCGACGCCGGCGTCGACTAGGTCGTCCAGGACGTCGGCCGTGGCCGGGTCCGAGAAATAGCCGGCCACGGCCGCGGCGACGGTCGGACCGACGCCCGAGATCTCCTCGAACTCGTCCGCCGGCACGTCGCGCAGCCCACGCGCCACCCGGGCGAGCCAGCCGTCCGCGCCGCCCATCGGTTCCTCCCCCGCCGGCGGCCACTTCGCGCTGGCCCAGCGGGCGAGATCGATTGCGGTCTGCTCGCCGACCTGTGGGATGCCCAGCGCGTACAGGATCCGATGTAGCGGCCGGCGCCGAGCACGGTCGATCGATGCCTTCAGGTTCTCCGCGCTCTTGCGCGCGAAGCGATCGAGTGACTCCAGGTCCTCCACGCCCAGCCTGAAGAAGTCACCGCGCTTTTGAACCAGGCCGCGCTCGAGCAGCTGGACGAGCACCTTCCAGCCGGCGCCCTCGATGTCCATCCCGCCGCGGCTGACGAAATGGCCGAACTCCTGTCCGACGCGCGCCGGGCAGAGCGCGTTCGGGCAGTAGTGACGAACCGCCTTGGCGTCGCGCACGATAGCCGTATCGCAGACGGGGCACTTGGGCGGCATCTCGAACTCGCGCTCGGCACCGGTCCGGCGCTCGGCGATTACCCGGACCACCTCGGGGATGACGTCACCCGCCTTGTGCAGCACGACCTGGTCGCCGATGCGCACGTCCTTGCGCCGCACCTCGTCGAGGTTGTGCAGCGTGGCGCGGGCGACCGTCGAGCCGGCCACCTTGACCGGCGCCAGGTGGGCGACCGGCGTCAGCGTCCCGGTCCGGCCGACGTAGGGCACGATGTCCTCGACGACCGTCTCGACCTGCTCGGGCGGGTACTTGTAGGCGATCGCCCAGCGCGGCGCGCGCGACACCATGCCCAGTCGCTGCTGGAGGTCGTAGCGGTCGACCTTGATGACCACGCCGTCGGTCTCGTAGGGCAGGTCATGACGCGGCTCGTGCCAGCGCTCGAGATACTCGATCACCTCATCGATCGCCAGGCCCGCGGCGCGGTTCGGCTCGACGGGCAAGCCAAGCTGCGCCAGCCGATCGAGCGCCTGGGCCTGCGTAGCCACTGTCTCCGCCGAGGCCTGCTCTGACGGTCGGCCCTCGATGAGCACGTAGAACCAGGCCGACAGGCGGCGGCTGGCGGTCACCCGCGGGTCGATCTGGCGCAGCGACCCTGCGCCCGAGTTGCGCGGGTTGGCGTAGAGCGGCAGCCCGGCCTCCTCCCGCTCGGCGTTGATCCGCGCGAACTCTGCCTTGGGCATGAAAACCTCGCCGCGCGCCTCGACGTCGAGCGGCTGAGCCAGGCGCTGCGGTATCGCCGCGATGGTGCGCAGGTTGGCCGTCACGTCCTCGCCGGTCATGCCGTCGCCACGCGTCGCGCCCTGCACGAAGCGGCCGCCGGCATAGCGCACGCTGACCGCCAGGCCGTCGATCTTCAGCTCGGTCGTGTAGCGCACGTCGCCCTCGCCCAGCAGGCGCCGGACGCGGGCGTCGAAGGCGCGCACCTCCTCGTACGAGAACGCATTCGAGAGCGAGAGCATGGGGGTCGAGTGGCGCACCTCGGTGAGGGCGCCACTCGGTGCGCCACCGACCCGCTGGGTCGGCGAATCGGGCGTGCGCAGCTCAGGATGGGCGTCCTCCAGCTCGACCAGCTCGCGGAAAAGCGCGTCCCACTCCGCATCCGCGATCTCGGGCGCGTCCTGCTCGTAGTAGGCGCGGTTGGCACGCTCGATCCGCTCGCGCAGCACGGCCGCCCGCACAGCTGAATTGTCGGTCGTCACCGGCCGAGGATATCCGCCCGCCGGCACCAATTCAGGAGCGCCGGCACGACTCGGCCTAAACTTGACTGACCTGTTTCCCAGACTGATCGGCGGGCTGCATCAATTCGCGTGCCCGCTCCCCTGACGGAGCCGATGGCCATGGATCCCAGCGAGCGCGCGAACTCGGCGCGATCGGAGAGGCTACTCGCCCGCACGCCGCTTCACCCTGTGCTCCTGGCCGCCTACCCGATCCTGTTCCTCTACGCGGCGAACCTGGCCGAGGTCCTGCCCGTGGACATCGGCCAGCCCCTCGCCTGGGCGGTCGCGGCTACGGCGCTGCTGTGGACCGTGGCATCAGTGATCCTGCGCAGCGCACGTCGAGCGGCGCTCGTCACGTCCGCGCTGGTGGCGGCCTGGTTCTCGTACGGTCATCTTGCGCCGCTGTTCCGCGGTGCCGGCCTTGCCGATGGGGCACAGCTGGCGCTGTGGGCCGTGCTGATCGGCGCGGCCGCGGTCGTCGCCGTCCGCGCACGCGCGTCGATGGGCCGGATCACCGAGGGCCTCAACATCGCCGCGATCGTGCTGGTGGCGCTGACGCTGGCGTCGATCGTGCCCTACGAGCTCAGCCGAGCGGCGCGCGGCGCGCAGGCAGCACCGCCACCTGAGCTCGAGCTGCCGGCGGCCACCCGCCACCCTGGTCGCGACATTTTCTACCTCGTCTTCGATCGCTACGGGTCGGACTGGTCGATCGACGCGCGCTTCGGCATCGACAACAGCGCGATGAGCGAGTGGCTCGAGGGCCGCGGCTTCAACGTCGTACCCGGGGCCCGGGCGAACTACCGCGCCACCGACTTCTCACTGGCATCCACGCTCCAGATGAGGTACCTGGACGAGCTCACCGAGCGCTACGGGCGGAGCACGGATGACCGCACACCGGCGCGCGAACTGCTGCAGGACCATGTCGTCGGCCGGTTCCTGCAGGCCAACGGCTATCGCTACGTGCACATCCCGAGCTGGTACGGCCCGACGTTGGACAACCCCATCGCCGACGAACTGCTCCGCTGGGACACGGCCAGCGAGTTCAGCCAGGTGCTGAGCGACAGCACAATGGCCCCGCTCCTGCTCAACGTGGTCACGGAGGCGACCAGCGAGCCGCCCCATCGCGAACGCCACCGGGCGTTCGCCGAATACCAGTTCCGCCAGGTCGAGCGGGCAGCCGCGGCACCTTACCCGGTCTTCGTGTTCGCGCACTTCCTGCTGCCCCACGCGCCATACACCTACCGAGCCGACGGCAGCGACATGCTCGACGCGGACGAGCGCTCGCTGCCCGAGGCGGAGCTCTACGCAGAGCAGCTGGCCTACACCAACATGCGCATCCGCGACATCGTCGGCGCCCTCCTCGACCGGCCGGCGCATGAGCAACCGATCATCGTCATCCAGGCCGACGAGGGCCCGTTTCTGTGCTTCAACGTCGATTGCATCGACGGCAGCCCGGAGACCTACGGCATCCGCTTCGGGATCCAGGGCGCCTACTACCTGCCTGGCCTGGCGGCGGATGTCCTGCCGCCCGATCACTCGGCGGTCAACACCTTCCGGGTGATCTTCAGCGAGTACTTCGGTGCTGATCTGCCGCGCCTGCCTGACCGGTCATTCGATTGGCCCGACAACGAGCACCTCTACGACTTCCGCGACATCACCGACCAGCTGCCCCTGCCCGGCTCCTAGCCCTCCACGACCTCCAGCCGGGCGATCGACGCGAGCAACTTCTTCACGCCCCGCTCGGGGAAGGCGACGGTCACCTCCTCGTCGTCGCGGGTCAACCTGGAGGACACGACCGTGCCCTCGCCGAAGGCGGCGTGGCGGACGCGGTCGCCATCGCGGTAGTGGCGCTCGCCCGGGATGACCGGCCGCTCGACGGCCTGGCGCACGGCCGGCTGCGGAGCCTCGCGCGATGGATCGTCGGGCAGGCCGATGGCCGGGTGACGGTGCCACGGCGAGCTGAGGCCGACCGCTGGCCGGTCCCCGTTAGGCGGCACGTAGCCGCCTCCCGGCGGCAGCTCCCGGCGCTCCGGGCGAGCCCAGCCGGCCCGCCGGCCCACTGCGCGCGTGCCGCCCAGCGGGCGCAGGATGTATGACAGGTCGTAACCTTCGCCGGCCCGCTCGTCGGGCGGCCGCTGGTCGTCCTCGAGCTCGTCACGGCCAACGAGGCGCGGCCCGTGCATCAGCTCAATCGGGATCTCGAGCAGGAAGCGCGACGGGACGCTGAAGCCGCCGCGGCCCCATGTCGCCCGCGTCGCGGCATGGGTCAGATACAACCGATGCCGGGCCCGCGTCAGGCCGACATAGGCCAGCCTACGCTCCTCCTCCATCTGGCGGTTGTCCTCCAGCGCGCGGGCGTGGGGGAACACGCCCTCCTCGAGGCCACTGATGAAGACGACATCGAACTCGAGGCCCTTGGCGGCGTGGAGCGTGATCAGCGTCGCCGCGTCCGTGTCGGCCGTGTAGGCGTCCTGGTCGGCGACCAGCGCCGTCTCCTCGAGCAGCCGGTCGACGGCATCCTCCGGCTCGAGGTCAGAGTAGCGGGCGACCACCTCGCGCAGCTCGAGCAGGTTCGCCCAGCGGTCCTCGCCTTCCTGCGAGCCGTCGTGGAGCATCGCCCGGTAGCCGCTCTCCTCGAGCATCGCGTCGAGCAGCTCGGGCAGGTCGAGCGCGCCAACCCGCCGGCGCAGGCCGGCGATGACGGTGACGAAGCCGCCCAACGCCGAGCGAACACGCCCGGCAGAACCTTCCGCGGCGGCCAGCTCGTTGAGCGCAGCCCACACGTCACCGCCATGGCGCGCCGCGACCTCGCGCACCAGTGCGACGGTCTTGTCGCCGATGCCGCGCGCCGGCACGTTGAGGATCCGCTCGTAGGCCGCGGCGTCATGGTCGCTGCGCAGGACGCGCAGGTAGGCCAGCGCGTCCTTGACCTCGCGCCGCTGGTAGAAGCGCGTGCCACCGACCAGCTGGTAGCGCAGGCCGTAGCGCAGGAATGCCTCCTCGATCGCACGGCTCTGGGCGTTCGTGCGATACATGATCGCGATATCGCTCAGCCGGTGGCGCCGCTCGTCGCCCTCGTCAGCGCGGCGGGCGAGGAACGACCCACCGGCGCCGCGCCCGCCGACCAGCGCCTCGACCTGGCGCACGATCCACTCCGCCTCCTCGTCCTCTGAATCGGCCTCGAAGCGCTCGATCAGCACGCCGCGCGGATTCTCCGTCCACAGCTTCTTGTCCTTGCGGCCCTCGTTGCGCGAGACGACGGCATGGGCGGCGTCGAGGATCAGCTGCGTCGAGCGGTAGTTCTGCTCGAGCTTGACGACGGTCGCATCAGGGTAGTCGCGCTCGAAGTCGAGGATGTTGCGCAGGTCGGCGCCGCGCCACGAGTAGATGCTCTGGTCGTCGTCACCCACGACGGCCAGGTTGCGGTACCGCTGGGCCAGGGCCCGGACCCACAGGTATTGGGCGCGGTTGGTGTCCTGGTACTCGTCGACGTGCAGGTAGCGCCAGCGATCCTGGTAGCCGGCCAGCACCTGCGGAGCGTGGTCGAAGAGCCGGACGGCCTCGTTGAGCAGGTCGTCGAAGTCCAGCCCGCCGGCCTCGCGCAGCCGTGCCTGGTAGCGCGCATAGGCGCGGGCGGCGATCTCCTCGTGGTAGCCGCGTGCCTGCCCCTCGGCCTCCTCTGGCCCGAGAAGGTCGTTCTTCCAGCGCCCGATCTGGCCGAGGATGGCCTGCGGTCGCAGCTCGCCAGAGCCGACCAGGTCCAGCTCGCGCAGGACGATGCGCATCAGCGCCGTCTGGTCGTCCGTGTCGTAGATGGCGAAGCGCGGCGAGATGCCGATCGCGGCGCCATCGCGCCGCAGGACGCGCGCGCAGAGCGAGTGAAAGGTGCCCATCGCGACGTCGCGGCCGGTCTCGCCGACGAGTGCCAGGATGCGTGCCCGCATCTCCGCCGCGGCCTTGTTGGTGAAGGTCACTGCCAGCACCTGCCAGGGCCGGACGCCCTTGACGCCGATCAGGTACGCCACGCGATGGGCAAGAACGCGCGTCTTGCCCGAGCCCGCGCCGGCAAGGATCAGCAATGGCCCATCAGTCGTTGTCACCGCGCGTGCCTGCTCCGGGTTGAGGGCCGCGACGATGCGTTCGGCGAGCTCCCCGTCCGACGGCGCGGCGGCGGAGGCACGCCCAATGGCCAGGCTGGGCACGGACGAGAACCACTCGGCGGCGTGCGGCGCGTCCTCCAGGGCGGGTTCGTCGATCAGGCCCTGCCGGCCGGCACGGCGGCGCGGATCGGCTCCCTGGCTGGCCTCCTCGGTCAGCTCCTCGTCGGGCGCTACCGGGGCCGGCCCGGCGGCCAGCTTCTCGTCCGACGATGCCTCGTTCACGCCAGCAATTCTAGGTTGCGCCCGAGCCACCGGCAGGCGCGGTCCTGGCCGCGCCGGAATGCGATGCGAATGCAACGTCCATCGCCGGCGCCCGCCTGCCCCGAGGGCCGGAATAGCCCGATAGTCCTGCCACCCCGGTGTGTGGTGTCGCACGCCAGGTACCCGTTCTGGAGGAAGAGGAAGATGTCGCGCAAGTCTTTGCTCGGCGGCGCCATGCGTGCCGTCGCGCTGTCACAGGTTGTGTTGCTGGCCGCGCTGGCCTTGCCCGGCCCGAGCTTGGGCATCGTCGATCACGCCGCAGTCCTGCCCGACCGCGATTTCCGCATGGGCTCGATCGCGCCGACGACCGCTCAGAAGCAGGCCGTCCAGAGGCTCGGGGCGACGGTGCGCTGGAACCGCTTCGGGACACCGCAGACGCTGATCAAGCACGGCAAATGGCTGGCCACCGGCATCACCGGCAAGCCCGCTGACGCTGCCCGCAAGTGGGTGCGCGCCAACCGTGGGCTCTTCCGCCTGTCAGATGCTGACGTGACCAAGCTGCAGCTCGTGTCGGCCAACCGACTGCGCGGCAGCGACGGCTATGCGGTCCTCTTTCGCCAGCGTTACGGCACGCTTCCGGCCGGCCAGGACGGGCTGATCATCGTCGCCATCCGCGGCGGCAAGGTGGCCTACGCCTCCTCCTCGGCAAGCGGCTCCATGGCCGCCCCGCAGGGGGCCGTGCTTACGCCGCAGCTGGCATGGCTCAAGGCAGCCGCTCACGTGGGCCTGACGACCAAGGCTGGCGACCTCAGCTCTGCCACCACGTCCAACGGCTGGACCGTCTTCAACGCCAAGGGCCTCTCCAGCGGCACGACCACCACCGCCGGCCTCGAGCAGCGCGCCAGGCTGGTCGCCGTGCCGACCTTCAAGAACGGCGTGCGCCCCGCCTTCGAGACGATCGTGCTCGACCTCAGCCGCGGCGAGCCGATGGCCTACACAGTCTTCGTTGACGCGCGCAATGGTGAGATCCTGATGCGCTACAACCGCGTCGACCACGCCTCGCAAGAGCCGCTGGCACGTGAGGCGCACGTCGCGGAGGCGCCGACGTTCGGCGCCTTCCAGGGCAACACCGGCGCGGGCGGCGCCTGCGGGCCTGACCACCCGATCCCCACACCCGCTGGGACCAAGAGCATCTCGGTCGTGGCCAGCGGCACCTTCCCGCTCGACGACATCGTGCTATATCTCCTCGACTCGGCCAAGAACGAGGTCGCAAGCGAGGACACGCTGTTCAGTCCGGAGCCGATCCACTACGAGATCCCGGGCGGCGGCGCGAGTGCTGACACGACCTATTACGCGAGGGTATGCCCCTACAACTCGGGTGATCCTGCCTTCCCGTATGAGGGTCTCTATTCGACCCAGGACGCTGCCGGCTCTGGCGACGCCCTCCCCTACCCGCCAAAGTGGAAGCACTTCCGGGCCAACCCTTCGCTGGCCACCAAGGCCTCGCCCGACTACGCGTTCGTCGATACGGACACGCGCGTCGTCGGCTGCTGGGTGCGCATGTACAAGGGCTCGACCGTGCCCGAGTGCAGCTCGGCTGTGGGCAACCTCCAGAACCTGGCCTCGCGAGTGCCGTGGGACCACCAGGTCCAGGCCAACAACCCGAGCTATACGACGATCGGCAATAACGCCGTCAGTGGCGAGGCCTGGACGACGCCGCTGACGCCCGGCCCCTCGCAGCAGCGACCGGTCCACCTCGACCGACGCTACATCGACCCGTTCGAAAACGTTTGGAACAGCGAGCGCTGTGATCCGGCCGTGCTCGTGCCGGAGGGCAACGACATCATGGCCGCGGTGACGAACCTGTTCGTCGGCCACAACCGGATGCACGATTGGTCCTATTTCCTCGGCTTCACCGAGGAGACGTGGAACTTGCAGCAGAACAACTTTGGCAACCACACTCCGGGCGAGCTCGACCCGGAATACGGCCAGGCCCAGTCGGGCGCGCTGCTTCCCGTCGCGGCCGGCGTGTCGCGCGACAACGCCAACCAGATCACGCTCAACGACGGCATCCCGGGCATCACCAACATGTACCTCTGGCAGCCGATCGCGGGCGGCTTCTACGCGCCATGCGTCGACGGCGACTACGACATGTCGGTCATCGCCCATGAGTACACCCACGCCATCTCCAACCGCATGGCCGGGGGGCCTGACGCCAATCTGACCGGCACCCAGGGCCGGGCGATGGGCGAGTCGTGGTCGGACCTTGCCGCGATCGAGTACCTCAACGCCTTCAAGCTCGTGCCGACCAACGATGAGAACCGCTTCGCCGTCGGCGCGTACGTGACCGGCAACAAGAAGCGGGGCATCCGCAACTACGGCATGAACGAGAGCCCGCTCAACTTCAGCAACGTGGGCTTCGACTTCGTCTGCAAC
This sequence comes from Candidatus Limnocylindrales bacterium, assembly GCA_035553915.1. Classification (GTDB taxonomy): domain Bacteria; phylum Chloroflexota; class Limnocylindria; order Limnocylindrales; family CSP1-4; genus JALYGJ01. Next base: position 9,471 of record DATMJK010000082.1, read on the forward strand.
GCGCCGCTCGTCGGGCCGCCGATCGAGGAGAGCTGCCCGGACGGCCGGACACAGGTCCACGCCGATGGCGAGATCTGGTCGGCGGTCAACTACGACCTGCGCCAGGCACTGATCAGCAAGTACAACGGCAGCTACCCGGCGTCCAACAGCAGCCGCCAGCGGGCGTGTGCCGAGGGCACGTACCCCGCCTCGTCCTGCCCGGGCAACCGGCGCTGGATCCAGATCATGTTCGATGCCTGGCTGCTCATGCCGGGCGCGGTCAGCATGCTCGACGCGCGTGACGCCTATCTCGCAGCCGACATGCTGCGCTTCAACGGCGCCAACCAAAACGAGCTGTGGCGCACCTTCGCCCGGCGCGGCTTCGGTGCCGACGCGTCGGTCAGCGGGCCCTCAGATGTGGACCCCAAGCCCAGCTTCCGATCGCCCGTCCACGCCTCGCGCAACGTGAAGTTCCGCGTGCTGGCGGCCGACGAAGGCAACGCGGTCATCGCCAATGCGAAGGTCTATGTCGGCCACTACGAGGCCGCCATCACGCCCATCGCCGACACGATCCCGGGTGGCTCGGTTACCGACACCGCCCGCTTCGTGGCCGGCACCTATGAGTTCCTGGTCGTAGCCCCCGGCTACGGGCACCTTCGCTTCCCGCGCATCATCTCTGGCAGCGGCAACGAGACGATCACAATCCGGATGTCGACCAACCGGGCCTCGATCCACAAGGGCGCGGTGGCGCTCGGCACCGGCACCAATGTCAACAACATGTTCGACGACACCGAGGCCACCAACTGGAGCGGCACCGCGCCGGTCAACACCCAGTCGGTGACCGTGGACCTCCAGGGCGGCGTCCAGAACGTCAAGCGGATCAACGTCAGCGCGATGCTCAATCCCGCGAGTGGCGGGCGCTTCCGGGCGCTGCGCCAGTTCGAGATCTGGACATGCAACGGCACCGCCGTGACGTGCGCCAACCCGCTCAACTTCACCAAGATCTACACCAGCCCGGCCAACGCCTTCCCGGGTGTCCGCCCGCGGCCAACGGCGCCTGACCTGATCCTGCGCAGCTTCGACGTGCCGGACACGAATGCCACGCACGTCCAGCTGCGCGTGGTCAGCAACCAGTGCACCGCCACCGGCACGGGCTTCCGTGGCGACCAGGACAACGACCCGACCAACAACACCGACTGCGTCAGCGGCTCGGCGATGGACGAGATCGTCCGCGCCGCCGAGCTTCAGGTCTTCAGCTCGACTCCGGCCCTGCCGCCCAAGGACCCGGTCGTGGCGGTCACGGTCGACGCGCCGGCCACGGTGGCCAGCGGCTCCCAGCTGACCTACAAGATCAGCTACACCAACGCCGGGCCGGCCGAATCGAGCAATGCCCAGCTGAGCGCTGCCTTGCCGGAAGGCACCGCATTCGTCTCAGCCAGTAACGGCGGCACGTTCGACAAGGCCACCCGTACGGTCAAGTGGAGCCTTGGCACGGTCAACGTCGGTTACACCGGCACGCGCAGCGTGACCGTCAAGGTGACCGCTGCGGCCGGATCGGTGCTGGTCAGCAACGTGACCTTCAGCGCGCCCAAGACGGTCGCGGTGACAGTCGACGCGATCACCGCCGTCGTGCAGTAGCGGCGACCGCCCCCATCCGGGATGAAAGGAAGAGCCCGGGCCGATCACTCGGTCCGGGCTTCTCCATTGGACGGGCGGAGCGTGTACTCCGCGTCGCGGCCTGCGGCTAGAAGTCCATGTCGCCGCCGTGGCCATGGCCACCGGCGCCGGCTCCGGCTTCCTTCTTCTCGGGCAGGTCGGTGACCAGCGTCTCGGTGGTCAGCACCATGCCCGCGATCGATGACGCGTTCTGCAACGCCGAGCGGGTCACCTTGGCGGCGTCGACGATGCCCTTCTCGAACATGTCGCCATAGGTGCCCTTGAGCGCATCGTAGCCTTCGCCAGTCTTCATCCCGCGGACGGCGGAGACGATGACCGAGCCTTCCTGGCCGGCGTTCTCGGCGATCTGGCGGATGGGTGCCTCGAGCGCACGGCGCAGGATGTTGACGCCGATCTGCTCGTCGCCTTCGAGCTTGAGCTCGTCGAGCGCCGGGATGGCCTGCAGCAGGGCCGTGCCGCCACCGGCGACGAGGCCCTCCTCGACCGCCGCACGGGTCGTCGAGAGCGCATCCTCGATGCGGTGCTTCTTCTCTTTCAGCTCGACCTCCGTCGCGGCACCGACCTTGATCACCGCCACGCCGCCGGCCAGCTTGGCCAGGCGCTCCTGCAGCTTCTCGCGGTCGTAGTCCGAGGTGGTCTCCTCGATCTGGGCCTTGATCTGGGTCATGCGCGCCTTGATGTCCTCGGGACTGCCGGCGCCGTCAATGATCGTCGTGTCGTCCTTGGTCGCGACGACGCGGCGGGCATTGCCGAAGTCCTCTGGCGTGACCGAATCGAGCTTGCGCCCGACCTCTTCGCTGATGACGTTGGCTCCGGTCAGGATGGCCATGTCACGCAGCATCTCCTTGCGCCGATCGCCAAAGCCGGGAGCCTTGACGGCCAGCACGGAGACGGTGCCGCGCAGCTTGTTGACGACCAGCGTGGCGAGCGCCTCGCCATCGACGTCCTCGGCCACGATCAGTGCCGGGCGGCCCAGGCCGACGGCCTTCTCGAGCGCCGGCAGCAGGTCGGCGATGGCCGAGATCTTCTTGTCGGTGATCAGGATGGCCGGGTTCTCGAGGACCGTCTCCATCCGATCTGGGTTGGTCACGAAGTAGGCCGAGATGTAGCCCCGGTCGAACTGCATGCCCTCGGTGTATTCCTTCTCGAGGCCGAGCGACTGCCCCTCCTCGACGGTGATGACGCCGTCCTTGCCGACCTTGTCCATCACCTCCGCGATGACCTCACCGACCTCCGGGTCGGCGGCGCTGATCGCAGCCACGGCCGCAATCTGCTCGCGCGTCTCGACCGGTCGCGAGTTCTTCTTGAGCTCCTCGACGATGCGCTCGACGGCCTTGTCCAGGCCCTTCTTGACGATCATCGGGTTGGCGCCGGCGGTGACGTTCTTGAGGCCTTCGGTCACGAGCGCCTGGCCGAGCACGACGGCCGTCGTGGTGCCGTCGCCGGCGACATCGTCAGTCTTGGTCGCGACCTCCTTCAGGAGCTGCGCGCCCATGTCCTCAAACGGCTCCTCGAGCTCGATCTCCCGAGCGATGGTCACGCCGTCGTTGGTGATCGTCGGTGCGCCGAACTTCTTGTCCAGCACGACGTTACGACCCTTGGGGCCGAGGGTCACCTTCACGGCATCTGCGAGCCGGTCAACGCCGCGCTTGAGCGAACGGCGCGCGGTCTCGTCAAAGATCAGTTGCTTTGCCATGTCTGGCAGTTACCTCCCTGAGTTGCGAACGGTGCGCGTGAGCGAGGAGCGCAGGGGCCAACGCCCGCCGCGATCGACAGTCGCTTTCAGCACCTACTCTGTAACGATGGCCAGGATGTCTTTCTGGCTGACGATCAACAGCTCTTCGCCATCTACCTTGAACTCGGTGCCGGCGTACTTCGCGTAGAGGACCTTGTCGCCCTCCTTGACGTCCATCGGCTCGCGCTTGCCGTCATCGGTCAGGCGGCCCGGACCGGCGGCAAGGATCTTGCCTTCCTGCGGCTTCTCCTTGGCGGTGTCGGGCAGGACGATGCCGCTCTTGGTCATTTCCTCGCGCGGCGTCGGCTGGATGACGACGCGGTCGCCGAGCGGCCGAAGCTTGGTTGCAGTGGCAGTCGCCAACGCTGTTCCCTCCTGGGTTGTGTCTGCCTCGCGGCGACGGCACGCCCGCCTTCGGGTGAGCCGGCGGAACAGCGCCCGTCGGGCCGCAAGTGCTGTTGGATTAGCACTCTCAGTCTGAGAGTGCTAGCAG
>DATMJK010000083.1:0-7274 GCA_035553915.1 Candidatus Limnocylindrales bacterium
GCCGTCGCGACGGCCACTCCGCCAGCCAGCCCGACCGCCACGGCCGAACCATCGGCGACGCCGATCGACGAGCCCCTGGCGACTCCTCCTCTCGCCATCCTTCGCCTGCCGGACGGCCGCGAGCACGCCGCTCGGACGGGCTCGTACTGCTACATGGAGAGCTGCTCTGACGCGCCGTACTGGCCGACGGCGGCCAGCATGATTCGTGTCGACGTTCCGTCCGCGGACGGAACGCTGGCTGTGACCGTGCCTGAAAGCATGATCTTCTCGGCCTGGCGTGCGAGCTACGCCGATCGAGATGACCACTTCGCTGAGATGGTCATGAAGCTCGCCGACGGGGGCAACCCCGAAGGGCCGCCCACGCTCGCCGAGGCAGAGTTCTCGCCACCGCCGAGCGGCGAGTGGCTGCTCGAGGTGAAGGTCTGGCTGCCCGATGGCGAGGGCAGCGTCAGCTACTACTGGTACGTCGCGGTGCCGTAAGCCCGGCTGGAGGCTTCAGACTCGACGCGAGTCGTATGCCCAGTGCAGGAGTGCCTGGCGCTGGCGCGGCCGACAGGCCATGGCGCCCTCGGGGCAGGCGCGGCGCAGCTGCGCGAGGTGGCGCCCGAAGGCCCGCCAGCGTCCGATCTGGCGCGCATCGTCCGGGTGCCGTCGGCCGGTGAAGTAGCGGCAGTACCACTGGAACCAGCCGCGCGGGTCATCCGGGTGGATCCAGCCCTTGGCGCGCCACACGGCGAGGGGCTGTGAAGCATCCACGCCGAAGCGATTGATGGTCGGATCACGCCGGCCGGGCGAGAGCCTGGCGCGGCTGAACCAGTCAGCCGGGAACTCGTCGCCGCAGTCAGTCATATAGCGCCCGCCAAAGACCCCGAGGGCGAGCATCTCAGCCGGCGCGAGCTGCGGCTTGAAGCTCGGGTCGAAGTCACGACCGATCGGTGCGACGCGGCTGTATGTGTAGCCCTGCTGCATCAGGTCGTTGACGACGACCTGGCGGGAGGCAGCCAATCTGAAAGGCGCGCGCGGTCAGCAGCGGCCGAGCGCCCCGCCGATCAGGCCGGGGCGGCCTCGACCTGCGCCCGTTCCTCGACAGGTGGGCCGAAGAACGAGGTCTGGGCGGCGTCAGGCAGCATCGAGCCCAGGATCTTCTGCAGCGCGAGGACGTGGGCGCACGTCTTCCAGCTCTCGAAGTAGTGGCAGCTGCACTGCCAGCGGTCGGCGTCGAGGGTCACGCGGTGGCTGTCGTTGTCGCCACGGAAGCTGAGCGAGATGTGGTCGATGCTGATCCGATCGGTCTCGCGCGCGTAGCGATTGGCCTTCTCGATCTTGCCGATCACGCTGGAGTGCATGGGCTTCACCTCCGCGGACCGCCCGCCTCGGCGGCCCCTTCCCCGCGCCGGGACCGGCGACCGCGCGGCCGTCGGAGCCGGTGCGTGATGGCCCTAGCCTACATCAGCGGATGGCGCGCGTCAGGCCGAGAATCGTCCCGAAAATGGGTCCGATCGGCCCCTTCCCAACCCACCCTCAGTCGTCCTCGGAATCGTCGGGATTGTCCGCCAGGCTGCCCTTGACGATGCCAATCGCCTCGACCGGCGTAGGGTCGATGCCGTAGAGCAGGGCGAGGTACGCGCTGACGTAGTCGCCCAGCGCGATCGCCGACCACGCCTGGCCGAGCCGCCCTTCACCGGCGACCGGCACCACCTGGTAGTCGATGCCTGATGCCGCGAGCAGCTGCGTCGAGACGCTCGCCCGGCGGGCGTTGCGCGGGTGGTCGAGCGGGCTGGCCAGGAAGACCACGTACAGGTTCTCGCGGATCGGCTCGGGCTGCTCATAGCCAACGACCGCGTTGTGGGTCGCCTCGGGCAGCTCCTCGGCCAGGGCGCTGCTCTTCGAGTTCTCGTTGATCTGCGCCTTCCAGCGCCGGGCGACCGGTGCCAGGAAGCCCGCGGCCTCGACGATCGGCAGCCGCCCGACGAGCGCCCAGCCAAGCTGCTTGGCCACGTTCTGCTCTGTCGGCACCTCAGGTCCGTTGGCCGCAACGACCTGCTCGACGGCATGCGCCGCGGCCTCCACCTCGGCGTCGGTCAGATCGAGCAGGCCGGCGCGCTCGAGCAGCCCGGCGAGCAGCAGCAGGCCATAGCCGAGAGCTGCCCGGGGCGGCGATTCGTCGGGATAGAACAGGCTGGGCAGCTGCACGCGCCGAGCCACGTCGCCGAGCGGTCCGCCGGCAGTGATCACGGCGCTCGGGCAGCGCAGGCTGAGGGCCGCCGAGAAGGCGCTGATCGTCTCCTCCGTCGCGCCGCTGTGCGATGCGGCCACGACCAGCGTCTCCGGCCCGACCCACGCGGGCAGCTCGTAATCGCGCACCGAGACAAGTGGCACGCGCAGTCGGTCGCTGAAGATGCCGCGCACGAGGTCGCCGGCGACCGCCGAGCCGCCCATCCCGATGACCGCCACGGCCTTGACGGTTCGGTGACGCTCCGGCAGCTGGAGGCCGCGCGACAGCTGCCAGGCGGCGCGCATCATCGCCGGCGTGCGGGCGATCAGCCCGAGCATCCCGCCCGGGTCGCGCCGGGCGAGCGTCGCCAGGTCGAGCGAATCGCCCAGCTGCTGGCTCACGCGCCGCCGACCAGCGTGCCGCCCTCGGACAGGAGCTGATCGCGCAGCTCGGGCGAGGTGGCTTCGGCATAGACGCGAACGAGCGGCTCCGTGCCGCTGAAGCGGACCAGCAGCCACGAGCCGTCGGCGAGCCAGAACTTGAAGCCATCGTTGGTCGAGAGCGTGTCGGTCCGCACGACCTGCTGGCCGGCGACCGACGGCGGCGCGCTCTGGCGCAGCTCCACGAGCAGGCGGTCCTTGATCGACGGGTAGGCGGCGCGATCCACGTGCACGTCGCGGCGCAGGTAGAACGACGGCCCTGCCACCTCATGCAGGTGGGCCACAGCGGCGGAGGCCGGCGATCGGCCGCGAGCCGCCTCGCGTACGAACAGGTCGAGCAGCAGCAGATCGGCATAGATGCCGTCGCGCTCGGGCAGGTGCATGCCGAAGCCATAACCGCCCGATTCCTCGCCGCCCATCATCGCGCCGGTCTCGATCATCTTTGGCCCGACGTACTTGAAGCCGACCGGCGTCTCGTGCACCGCCACTCCATAGCGCTCGCCCAGGCGACCGACCATCGATGTCTCGTTGACCGTCGAGACCACAGGCTCGCGCATGCCGCGATGCTCGAGCAGGTAGTACATCAGCAGGCCCATCACCTGCAGCTGGTGGATGAACGTGCCCTGCTCGTCGGCCGCGCCGGCCCGATCGGCGTCGCCGTCGAGCAATAGCCCGAGGTCGAAGCCGCCGCTGGCGAGCATCGCCAGCGCCTCGTCGATGTGCGGCCGGATGGGCTCAGGGTTCACGCCACCGAAGTAAGGGTTGCGCTCCTGGTGGATCTCCACGATTTCGATCCGCCCGCCGGCGAGCAGGCGGCTGATCCAGCCCGCACCGGAGCCCCACATCGGCTCGACCAGGATGCGCATCGGCGCGGCGCGCAGCTCGTCGAGGTCGAGCGTGCGGCGAACGAAGCGGGCGTAGCCGTCGAAGGGGTCGAAGCGGTCGACGTTGCCGGCAGCCTCGCCATCGGCAAAGGGCCGCGTCTCGGGCGTCGATCCGGCGCGTTGGCGAATGGTCGCCTCGAGCGTCTTGAGCATCTCCGGGCCGCCCGCGGCGCCGGTCTCGGACTTGACCTTGAAGCCGTTGTCGAGCCATGGGTTGTGCGAGGCGGTGATCACGATGCCGCAGGCGGCCTTGCGCTCGACGACCTCGAACGAGACCATCTGGGTCGGGATCGCCTGGCTTCCGAAGAAGACCGGGACGTCGTGCGCCAGCAGCACCTCTGCCGCAGCCTGGGCGAAGTTCTCGCTGGCGAAGCGGCGGTCGTAGCCGACGACCACGCCGCGGCCCATCGATCCGTTGTCGATCACGAAGCGGGCCACCCCCTCAGCGCAGCGACGGACGTTCTCGTACGTGTACTCGTCGCCGATCCGGGCCCGCCATCCGTCCGTGCCGAACACGATCGGCGGCATGGGCGCCGATCCGGCCGCGGATTCCGTCACACTCGGCCCTCCTGGCTGTTGACCCGCTCGAGCAGGGCCTCGACGGCCGCGCCATGGCCGCCGGCGGCGGGCAGCAGGGCCATCGCCTGCTCTGCCTTCATCGTACCCGCCCCGCCCGGCCGCGCGACCAAGCGACCGCCGTCCCGCCGAACGACTAGGTCGTCCGCGGCGGGCTCGACCTGCTCACCCGGCGCCACCACCCGCGCGGCTCCCTCGTAGCCGCCCACGAGCGCGTCGAGCAGCGCCGACCACGTGCCCAGGTCCGACCAGCCGACATCCACCGCGGCCATCAGCACCTGGCCGTCAGCCGCCGCACCCTCCATCACGGCGTAGTCGATCGACACCGCCTGGACGCGCTCATATGCGCTCTCGAGCATGCCCGGCAGCGACATCCCGCCCTCGAGCAGCGTCAGCAGGCCGGTGTAACGGCCGACCGCCGCACGGATGGCGGCGCGCTGCCAGAGGAAGATGCCGGCGTTCCATGCGACCCCTGCGTGGCGGCGCAGCTCGGTCGCACGCGCCTGCGTCGGCTTCTCCTCGAAAGCGCGGAGGACATACGAGCGCAGCTCTCCGGCCTGGCTGCGCGCCAGGTCCGGCAGCAGGTAGCCGTACTCGGTGGCTGCGCGGTCCGGCTGGACGCCGAGCGTCACCAGCGGGCTCGCCACGCCGAGCGCCCCCGTGGCCAGCTCTTCGCGCGCGTAGCGCAGCACGCGCCGGTAGCCCGCCTCGTCGGCGATCGTATGGTCGGCCGGCAGCACGACCATCACCTCGTCGTCCGGTCGCTCGATGCCGAGCGTGGCCAGCGCCACTGCGGCGGCGGTGTTGCGGCCGCGCGGCTCGGCCAGGACGCGCACGTTTGGCAGCTGCTGCTGCACCAGCGGCGCGTATCGCTGCTCGGTGACGATGGTCACGTCGTCCGGCGTCAGCCCAAGCTCGGGGCCCTCGAAGAGCCGGGCGACGGTGCGCTGGAGCAGGCTCTCCTCGCCAAGCAGGGGGAGGAACGGCTTCGGGCGCTCCGGCGTGCTCAGCGGCCACAGTCGGGTGCCGCCGCCGCCGGCCATGATCACGGCATACATCGGCGGCCCATTCTAGGTTCGCCGGCCGGCCGGCGGAGCGCGCTCAGCCGGCGGCGCCGACCGGCTCGGGCATCTCGATCCCAGCCTCGGCGGCCAGGGCCTGCGCGCGGTCGGTCCGCTCCCACGGCAGGTCGAGGTCCGGCCGGCCGAAGTGGCCGTAGGCCGCAGTCTGGCGGTAGATCGGCCGGCGCAGGTCGAGCGCCTCGATGATCGCCGACGGGCGCAGGTCGAAGTGGCGCTCGATCAGGCCCTGGATACGCTCGTCCGGCAGGCGGCCGGTGTCAAAGGTCTCGATCGAGACGCTGATCGGGCGGGCGATGCCGATGGCGTAGCTGAGCTCGATCTCGAAGCGCTCAGCCAGGCCGGATGCCACAACGTTCTTGGCGACCCAGCGCGCTGCGTACGCGGCCGAGCGGTCGACCTTCGACGGATCCTTGCCCGAAAAGGCGCCGCCGCCGTGGCGGGCCACGCCGCCGTACGTGTCGACGATGATCTTGCGGCCGGTCAGCCCCGCGTCGCCCATCGGGCCACCGATGACGAAGCGCCCGGTCGGATTGACATGGACCTTCGGGTCGATCCTGCGCAGCTCGACCGGGATGATCGGCTTGACGACCATCTCGATCATGTCTTCGCGAAGCCGCTCGTTGCTCACGTCGTCGTCGTGCTGGGCGGCGATGACCACCGTCGGCACGGCCACCGGCCGGCCGTCCCTGTACTCCACCGTGACCTGCGTCTTGCCGTCAGGCCGCAGGTAGTCGACCAGCTCCTGCTTTCGGACCTCCGCCAGGCGGCGGGCGAGGCGATGCGCGAGCGCGATGGGCAACGGCATCAGCTCCGGCGTCTCGCGGCAGGCGAAGCCGAACATCATTCCCTGGTCGCCTGCGCCCTGGTCGTGGACGTCACCCCGGCCGCGCGTCTCGAGCGACTCGTCGACGCCGCGCTTTATGTCGGGCGACTGCTCGTGGACCGAGACCAGCGTGCCGCACGTGCGGTGATCGAAGCCGTACCTGGCGTCGGTGTAGCCGATCTCGCGGACGGTGTTGCGGATGACCTCCTGGAAGTCGACGTAGGTCGACGTCGTGATCTCGCCGAGCACGATCACCGTGCCGGTCGTGGTGGCCGTCTCGCAGGCCACCCGCGCGGTGGGATCGTCCTTGAGGAGCGCGTCCAAGATCGCGTCGCTGATCTGGTCGCACATCTTGTCCGGGTGACCCTCGGTCACCGATTCGGAGGTGAACAGGTAATGCGGCGAGGTCATGATGCTGGTCATCGGGCTCTCCTTCGCTGGCCTGAGCCGCCTACGTCCCTTCCTGCCACGAGGTCGAGTACTTGACCTGCTCGGGCGTCATCTCGTCGATGGTCACGCCCAGCGCAGCCAGCTTGAGACGCGCGACCTCGCGATCGATCTCCCCCGGCACGGTGTAGACCTGCGGGCTCAGCTGGCGGTGGTTGCGCAGCACGTGCTCGGCCGCCAGCGCCTGGTTGGCGAAGCTCATGTCCATGACCGAGGCGGGATGGCCCTCCGCGGCCGCGAGGTTGACGAGCCGGCCCTCGCCGAGAATGAACAGCCGGCGATCCCCGAGGTCGTACTCCTCGACGTCGCGGCGCATCTCGCGCACCCGGCCGCCGGCCATCTCCTTCAGCGCCGGCAGGTCGATCTCGTCATCGAAGTGGCCGCTGTTGGCCATCATCGCGCCGTCGCGCATGCGCTCGAAGTGCTCGCGTCGAAAGATATGGAAGTTGCCGGTGGCGGTGATGAAGATGTTGCCCCAGGCCGCCGCGTCGATCGACGACATGACCTCGTAGCCGTCCATGAGCGCCTCAATGGCGCGGATCGGGTCGACCTCGACGATGGCTACCAGTGAGCCCATGCCGCGGAAGCGCGAGGCGATCCCGCGACCGACCCAGCCATAGCCGGCAACGACGACCCGCCGACCGGCGAGCAGCACGTTGGTCGCGCGCAGGATGCCGTCGACCGTCGACTGGCCGGTGCCATAGCGGTTGTCGAAGAAGTGCTTGGTCATCGCCTCGTTGACGGCCATGACCGGGTAGGCCAGCGCGCCGTCGGCCGCCATCGCGCGCAGACGGATGACGCCGGTGG
>DATMJK010000084.1:0-12202 GCA_035553915.1 Candidatus Limnocylindrales bacterium
CCCTCGCACCGGTAGGCGGCGACGAGCCGGGCGAGCGCAGACGTCAGACGCTGCCGCTCCAGGAGGCGCTAGAGGAGCTCGATGGCTGGCAGGCAGACCCCACCGAGGCCCGGCGGCAGCGTCTGACGTCTGCGCTCGCCCGGCTCGTCGCCGCCTACCGGTGCGAGGGCGCCTACCTGGAGATCGATGCCGCTCCCCTGCCGCCTCTGGCCGTCGGCGTGGGCAGCCACGCTGAAATCGCGCCCGAGACGGCAAAGGCCGGCTCGATCGAGTACACGCTCTATGGCAGTGGCGGCAGCTTCACCCTCGGGCGTGCCTGGCTTCCGGCCGACGCGTCCGACCTGCGCGCGGCGGCGCACGCGCTCGAGATGGCTTTTGACGCTGCCTGGTCGCGCGCCGAGGCACGTGCTGCCGGGCTGCGGCTCGCCGCGCTCGACGCCGCCGTCCGCGGAATTGCCGGCATTCAGCCGCTGGAGCGCGTCCTGCAGCTGATCGTCAACCGCGTGCGCGAGCTGTCAGCCGCCCAGTACGCGGCCCTTGGCATCATCGGCCACGATGGCTACCTCGAGCGCTTCCTGACCAGCGGCATCAGCGACGAGGAGCGGGCGCGGATCGGTGCACTGCCGCGCGGCAAAGGCCTGCTTGGGCTGATCATCCGAGAGGATCGGTCCTTTCGGATAGACGACATCGCCACGGATCCGCGACGCGCCGGCTTCCCCCCACACCACCCGGCGATGCACTCGTTCCTCGGCGTGCCGGTGCGCAGCAAGGGCATGTCGGTCGGCAACCTCTATCTGACCAACAAGCAGGGCGCGCGCACCTTCTCCGAGGCCGATCAGCGGCTCGTCGAGATGTTCGCGCTGCACGCCGGGATCGCCATCGAGAACGCCCGGCTGCACGAGGAGGTGGGGCGGCTGGCCATCGTCAGCGAGCGGCAGCGCATTGGGCAGGACCTGCATGACGGCATCATCCAGAGCCTCTACGCCGTCGCCCTGTCGCTCGAGGACGTGCCCGAGATCATGGCTGACGACCCGGCCGACGGGACGGCGCGCGTCGACCGCGCGATCGACAACATCCACGGCACGATCCGCGACATCCGCAACTTCATCCTCGGGCTCGAGCCGGAGCTGCTGGAGGACGCCGACCTCGCGAGCGGGCTGCGCTCGCTGGGCAACGAGTTCCACCTGGGCACGTTGACCGATCTCGAGCTGCACCTGGAGGAGCCCCTGCCGGAGCTGCCCCCTGGCGCCGCGGCGCACCTGTTGGCGATCACTCGCGAGGCGCTGAGCAACGTCGCCCGCCATTCAGGTGCCAGCCGCGCGGAGATCGAGCTGCGCCATTCGGAGGGAACGCTGCGGCTGGTCATCGGCGACAATGGGCGGGGTTTCGACCCTGACGTCACGCACAGCGAGGAGCACCACGGCTTGACAAACCTGCGCGCCAGGGCAGACAGCCTTGGTGGAGCACTCAGCATCCTGAGCGAGACTGGAGCGGGCACGCGCGTCGAGCTCGAGCTGCCGCTACCGCTGCCGAATGACTGAGCAGGAGGTCCCCCGCCAGCTGAGGCTGCTCATCGTCGACGACCACGAGGTCGTGCGCCAGGGCCTGGTGGCAATGCTCGGCCGGCGACCCAACTTCCAGGTCGTCGCCGAGGCGGGCTCGGCCGCCGAATCACTTGACATGGCCCGCCGCTTCAGGCCCGACCTGGTGGTGATGGATGTCCGCCTGCCGGACGGATCGGGCATCGAGGCCTGCCGCGAGATCCGCGACGAGCTGCCCGAGACCCGGGTCGTGATCCTGACCAGCTACCCGGACGAGGAGGCCGTCTTTTCGGCGATCATTGCCGGCGCCAGCGGCTACCTGCTCAAGCAGGTCCGCGGTCGCGACCTGGTTGCCGCGCTGGAGGCGGTCGGACGAGGCGAGTCGCTGCTCGACCCGGCGGTGACAGAGAAGGTCCTCGAGCGTGTCCGGCGCATTGCCACTAGCGGCGCCAGCGACGAGCTTGCCCAGCTGACCGCGCAGGAGCAGAAGATCCTGCTGCTCGTCGCAGAGGGCAAGACCAACAAGGAGATCGCGGGCGACGTGTTCCTGTCTGACAAGACGGTCAAGAACTACGTCAGCTCGATTCTCTCGAAGCTCAACCTGCAGCGTCGCGCACAGGCGGCCGCCTTCGTCGCCAAACGACGTGGCACGGGCCTCTAGCGCGGCCTGCTGACCGGCCCGCCGGCAGCGCCTCGGGACGGCGCCAGCTCTTTGGCAACGGCCCCTGAAGCGGAATGGTGACCGTTACCACCCCGGCGTCCGGGCCACGGACGACCGGCTGGTGGGGCGCCGAGCTGAGCAGGCGCAGCACTCGCGCGTTGTCCGCGTACGCGCTCGCGACCAGGGCGAGCGCGCCGCGCTGCTGGGCCCACAGCACGGCCGCCTCGAACAGCCGCCGGCCGATGCCCTGCCCCTGGCAGTCGTCCGCCACGGCGACAGCCAGCTCGAGCGCCTGCTCTCCCCATGGCTCGAGGCACAGATGGCCCACGATTCGGTCGTCGGCGAGGGCGACGAAGCCCTCGCCATGCATGTGGTCGGGCGTACAGAACGACAGCGACTGCGCCTCGGAGAGGCCCGGCGAGAGGCCGAGGAAGCGCGCCCGCCGACTCTCTGCTGACAGCGCAGCGTAGAAGTCGCGCAGGCCCGACTGATCGGACGGCCGGACCCGCCTGACGGTGACCGGTGATCTCGACTCGCTGGACATGGACACAGATTTGCCCTTGCAGCGGCCCCACGGCAGGGCCGCAGGTCACGTATCCGGCCGTCCCGATGGCCCTCCCATTGACCCGCCCACGACTGAGGCAAGGCTGGCACCGGCCAGCTGCTCGAGCAGCGCGTCCTGCGCCCTGCTGAAGACCTCGTGGACCTCGCACACGCCGTCGCGCGAACAGGGCATGGCGCGCAGCACGCAGGTCCGCCGGCGAGCATCTCCCTCCACCGCCTCGACCACGGCCAGGATCGTGATCGCGTCGGGAGAGCGTGCCAGCCTGTAGCCCCCCGCCCGGCCCGTGCGCGCCTCCACCAGGCCGGCGGCGACCAGGTCGCCCATCACCTGGGCGACAAAGCGAGGCGGTATCGCCGTCTCGTCGGCAAGGGCGCGGCCAGAGCGAAGCCCGGCTGTCGAGCGGGCGAGCGCAAGGCTGGCCCTGACAGCGTAGTCAGCACGGCGGGTCAGCTCCAGTCGCACGGCTGCTCCTTTCGGCAGCGATTGTGGCGCACGAAACAGGCCGAATGGCCCATGCACCGCCACAAAACTATCATTAAGTTACTTAGCGTTCTTGCTGCAACACGGGGACTGCTGGAGGGTCTGACATGCGCTCACTGCTCAAGCTCGGCGCTCTCACCGTCATCGGTGCCCTGCTCGCCGGCTGCGCGACCAACCCGATCGGGCGCCCCGGCTGGACGTTCGCACCCAACGGGCCCACACCCGCGGCTCCGCTGGCCTCGCCCGCCGCCTCGCCGGTCGCGAATGCTCCGACCGAGCGGCCCACGGACGAGAGCGTGATCGGCCAGATCGAGATCCGCGCCCACGAGCTGCGCTTCGAGCCGGCGAGCATCTCGGTCGAGGCTGCCGGACGCTACGAGCTGACACTGGTCAACGAAGGCGCGATCCCGCACGACCTGGTCTTCGAGGACGGCCAGGCCACGCCGATGGTCGCTGCCGGCGAGTCGGTGACGGTCGAGGTCGTCCTGCCAGCCGGCAGCATGTCGTTCATCTGCAGCGTGCCGGGACATGCCGAGGCCGGGATGACGGGCACGATCAGCGTCGCCGGCGGCTCGGCAGGCGCTCCAACAGCGCCGCCTGACAACGGCCATCCCGCGACGCCCGCAACCGCCGTCGTCGAGCCTGACCCCAATGCGCCCGAGCCCGTCCTCTACGACCCGGCGGCCCCGGCGCTGCTCGAGGGCGAGGTGCACGAGATCGACCTGGTCATGACCGAGCGCGAGATGGTCGTTGCGGCGGGCTTCGTACAGAAGGTCTGGACGTTTGGTGACACGGTGCCGGGCCCTGTGATCAGGGTCAAGGTCGGTGACCTCGTCCGCGTGCGGCTGATCAACCCGGCTGAGAACCAGATGCCGCACTCGATCGACTTCCACTCGAGCATGGTCGCGTGGAACGACGAGATGCGATCGATCAACCCCGGCGAGGAGCTGATCTACGAGTGGCGGGCCAACTACGCCGGCGTCTGGATGTACCACTGCGGGACATCGCCCGCCCTGCACCACATCGCCAACGGGATGTACGGCATGGTCATCGTCGAACCCGTCGGCGGCCTGCCGGAGGTGGACCACGAGTTCGCCTTCGTGCAGAGCGAGTGGTATCTCGGACCGCAGGCGCAGCCCGTCAGCCTGACCAAGGCGGCCGAAGCCGCGCCGGCACCAGAGTTCGTCGTCTTCAACGGCGTCGCCAACCAGTACCTCGACCACCCGATCCGCGTCGAGACCGGTGACCGCGTGCGAGCCTATGTGCTCAACGCGGGCCCGAGCGTCGACAGCTCGTTCCACATCGTGGGCACGATCTTCGACACGGTCATCAAGGAGGGCGTCATCCTTGCCCGCGGCAATCCGGGCAGCTGGGGCAGCCAGGCAGTTGACCTGGCGCCCGCGCAGGGCGCGATCGTCGAGTTCGAGTTCGCCGAGGACGGCCTCTACCCGATAGTGACCCACGCCTTCAACTTCGTCGGCCGCGGCGCGCTGGGCCTGTTCCAGTCAGGCGAGGTCGAGATGACCGACGGCGGCGGCCACTGAGGGTCAGCCTGAGACGGCGCCAGGGGCGTGCCGTCCGGCCCGCCGGATATAGCAACCTTTGGCACCTGTCGCGCGGGCGGCGGCCAATTAGTCTCGGCTTGGAGCGCCCACACGAGTGCGCCCCCAACACGAGGAGCACGACGAATGTTCAAGCGAATTCTCGCCGCCGTGGGCGGCGCTGACGCGTCGCTCGAGCCGGCCCGCGTGGCCGCTCGGCTGGCGGCGCAAAGCGGCGCGCAGCTGTCCTTCGTCTCGGTCTTCCGCGGACCCTCCACGGTCTTCGGTGACCCTGACTACGGCGACCGCCTGCACCCCCGCCTGGCTGAGGCCGAGCGGACGCTCGAGCAGGCGCGCGAGATTGCCCGAGCAGAGGGCGTGGCCGACGCCCAGGCAGAGACGCTCGAGGGAGACGCGGCAGAGAAGGTGGTGAGCCACGCCCGAGCGGGCGACTTCGACCTGGTGGTGCTGGGCACGCACAGGCGCGGCCGGATCGGGGCCGCGCTGCTGGGCTCGGTCTCCGGCGCGGTCGCGGCGCGATCCGGCCGGCCGGTGCTCGTCGTGCCCGAGCCAGGCTCTGCCGGCACGGGCAAGTAACGTCAGACTGCGCCAATGCGCCTCGTCTCAGCTGCCGAAGCCGTAGCCGGCATACGCTCAGGCGAGCAGGTCTACGTCCACGCCGCCGCGGCGGCGCCATCAGTGCTGCTCGACGCTCTCGTGGCGCGCGCGCCGGAGCTGCGCGACGTGCGCATGCTCCACCTGCACATCGAGGGGCCCGGTCCGCACCTGGCGCCTGAGATGGCCGGCCATTTCTTCCATCGCGCGCTGTTCATCGGGCCCAATGCGAGGCGGGCGGTCAACGAGGGACGGGCCGAGTACATCCCGGCCTTCCTGTCTGACATCCCGACGCTGTTCCGCCGAGGGATCCTGCCACTCGACGCGGTGCTGATCAACGTCTCGCCGCCCGATCGGCACGGCTACTGCTCGATGGGCACCTCGGTCGTCGCCCTGCCGAGTGCCATCCGAGTCGCAAGGACCGTCATCGCCCAGGTCAATCGGGCGATGCCGCGCACGCTCGGCGACAGCTTCGTCCACGTGGACGACATCGACCTCGGTGTCGAGGTAGACGTGCCGCCATACGGCCATGCCTACGGCGAGATCGGCGACGTCGAGCGGCGGATCGGCCAGCACGTCGCCGACCTCGTGCCTGATGGGGCGACCCTCCAGATGGGCATCGGCGCCATCCCGACGGCAGTCGCCGAGGGCCTGCGCGACAAGCGCGACCTTGGCGTGCACACCGAGATGATGACCGACGTGGTGCTCGACCTGGTCGAGTCCGGCGTCGTGACCGGCCGGGCAAAGGAGATCAACGTCGGCAAGATCGTGGCCACGTTCATGCTCGGATCCCAGCGCCTCTACGACTGGGTCGACGACAACCCCATGGTCGAGATGCGACCGGTCGAGTACACCAACGACACGGCCGTCATCCGCCGTTTCAGCCGGATGGTCGCGGTCAACTCTGCCATCGAGGTCGACCTGACCGGCCAGGTGTGCGCCGATTCGATGGGCGCGCGGATGTACAGCGGCGTCGGCGGCCAGATGGACTTCATTCGCGGGGCGGCCCTGGCCGACGAGGGCCGGGCGATCATCGCCCTGCCGTCGACCGCCGCGGGCGACACGGTCTCGCGCATCGTGCCCTTCCTGCGCGAGGGCGCGGGCGTGGTCACGACTCGGGCCCACGTGGAGACGATCGTCACCGAGTGGGGCGTGGCCGAGATGCAGGGCCGCAGCATTCCCGAGCGCGCGCGCGCGCTCATTGCCATCGCCGATCCGCGCTTCCGCGATCAGCTCGAGCACGAGGCACGCAAGGTCAACTGGCTGTAGGCCGCCGGGCCACGGCGACGAAGCGGCAGTGCCCGGGCGCGGCCCGGGCACTGCCATGACTGCCTCAGCGCCGGCGTGCGGCGCGCCGCCTGCTCAGGGCTTGATCGCGATCTTGAGCACGCCGTCGAGACGCTTGCTGAAGATCCTGTAAGCCTCGCCGATCTCATCCAGCGTGAATCGATGGGTGATCAGCGGCAAGGGATCGAAGCGCCCGTTTTCGACCATCCGCATCAGCCGTGCCATGCGCTCCTTGCCGCCCGGGCAGAGGGTCGTGACGATGCGGTGGTCACCCAGGCCGGCGGCGAAGGCGTCGTACGGGAGCTGGAGCTTGCCCGAGTACACGCCCAGGCTCGAGAGGGTGCCACCCGGCCGGATGGAGCGCAGGGCGTTCTCGAACGTCTCCTGCAGCCCGAGGGCCTCGATGGCAACGTCGGCGCCAAGCCCGCCGGTCATCTGCTTGACCTCAGCCACGACATCTGTGCCGGCCGGGTCGAGGACGATGTCGGCGCCCATGCGGCGGGCCGTCTCGGCTCGCGCCGGATCCCCGTCGACGCCGATCACGTGCGCCGCGCCCATCAGCTTCGCGCCGGCCGTGGCGCACAGGCCGATCGGGCCCTGGGCGAAGACCACCACCGTGTCACCTATCCTCACGCCGCCTGACTCGGCACCGGCAAAGCCGGTCGACGCGATGTCGGCCAGCAGCACGACCTGCTCGTCGGTCAGCGACTCAGGCACCTTCGCCAGGTTCGCCTGGGCATATGGCACGCGCAGGTACTCGGCCTGGGCGCCGTCGATCGTGTTGCCGAAGCGCCAGCCACCGAGCGCCTCATAACCGCTGCCGTGACCGCACTGCGCCGCCTTGCCGGCGAGGCAGGCATGGCACTGGCCGCAGGGTGTGATCGCGCCGATCAGGACGCGCTCGCCCAGCTCGTAACCGGTGACGCCCGGCCCAAGCTCGGAGATGACACCGACCGGCTCGTGACCGACGACGAGGCCGGGCTTGACCGGGTACTCGCCCTTGAGGATGTGGACGTCGGTGCCGCAGATCGTCGTCAGCGTCACGCGCACGATCGCCTCGCCGGGTCCGGCAGTCGGCCGGGCTACCTCGTCAATGCGGATGTCGCCCGGCGCGTGGAAGACGGCCGCCTTCATCGACGCCGTACTCTTCGGCGCGCGCTCTCGCTGGGGAATGGTCGTTGCCACCATGTCCGTACCTCCTTGCGCCGGCACTGGCTGCGCGACGCGGCTGAGCCATGCGGGCGCCCATGGAGCCCGCGACGCATCGAAGGTCCTCTCCCCGGCCGCACTGCGGGAAGGGCCGGAAGGCCCCATTGGTTGGGCCGACCGGAGTGCGGCGCACGCCGGCGGGCGCTAGGCGGAGAAGCGCCCTCCCGCTGTGAACGACGGCCTCTCCGGGCTTGGCACCCCAGCCCCGGCCTCCGGCTCAGCCCCGGCCTCCGGCTCAGCCCCGGCCTCGAGCTCCGTCCCGGTCCCTGTCCTCGTCCCGGCGACCGGCGCACCCGGGCCGAGCGTGACGACGTGTGCCAGCTCGTCGTCGGCGGGGTGCTCGCCGCGCATCAGGAACCAATGGCTGAGCCTGGCTGTGCCGGCGGCGAGCATCGCGCCCACCGGGCAGTAGCGCGTGGCTGACAGCTCGATCGCCCGCCGTGCCGCTTCGCGCTCGACCTCGTGGCCGTCCAGCTCGTGGATCACCCGGATCGCGGTGAAGACGCGCGGCGACTCGTCACGCTGCTCGGCCTCGACACGCACTCGATACCAGTCGACCGGCTGGCGCTTCTTGCGCAGGATCGACAGCACATCCATCGCGGTACAGCTCCCGAGCGCGCCGAGCACGACTTCCAACGGACGGGCGCCCGTGTCGCCGGTCTCGTCGTCGAAGGCGACGGCGTGCCCTGACTCGGTGGCTGCGAGGAAGCGCAGGCCCGGGCCGCCATAGCTCACGGTGGCGCGCTTGATGGTCATGAACCAAGCCTAGCCAGCCGCGGGTCCGCCGCTGAGGGCCGAACGGCACACGCTTTTCGGTGCGCGTGTCACGTCTCAGGAGCAGGCAATCGGGGCATCCTCGAACCATGAGCCTGAGTGCTGCGCGGCCACGTTTCCCCGGAGTGCCGTCAATCATTGACGGCTCGGAGGCCGTGGCCCACGTCGAGACGCGCATTTCTGAGGGCTGCTGCGCCTACCCGATCACGCCCTCGACGACGATGGCGGCCCTCTATCAGGCGGCGGTGGCGGATGGCCAGCAGAACCTGTGGGGCACGCCGCTCGCATTCCTCGAGCCCGAATCCGAGCACTCGTCCGCGTCCGCGGCCGAGGGCTTTGCGCTGGCCGGCGGACGGGTGACCAATTTCACCGCCGGCCAGGGGCTGGTGCTGATGAAGGAGGTGCTGCACGTCATCAGCGGCAAGCGCCTGCCGGTCGTCTTTCACGTGGGTGCTCGGGCGCTGACCAGCCAGGCGCTCAACATCCACGCCGGACACGACGACGTGATGGCCATCGCGGACACGGGCTGGGGCATCCTCTTCGCGCGTAACGCGCAGGATGTCGCCGACCTGGCCCCGATTGCGCGCCGCGTCGCGGAGGAGACCGACACGCCCTTCTTCGTGGTCCAGGACGGCTTCCTGACGACCCACACGCAGGAGAACGTGCTGCTGCCCGAGGACGAGCTGCTGCGCGAGTTCGTCGGTGACCCGCGGGAGCGGATCCGCGACCTGTTCGACCCGGCCGAGGCGCTGATGAGCGGCGTCGTCCAGAACCAGGACGCGTACATGAAGGGCCGCATCGCCCAGCGAGCGTGGTACGACCAGATCCCGGGCGCGCTCGAAAGCGCGATGGCCGAGTGGGCCACGCTGACCGGTCGCCGCCACCGCGCGGTTGAGGCCTACCAGACAGACGACGCGCAGCACATCGTCGTCGCGATGGGCACGATCGCCGATAGCCTGACCGACGTCGTCGAGCACCTCCGCGCGCACGACGTCCGCGCCGGCGCGATCAGCCTGACCTCATTCCGACCCTTCCCGGCTACCCAGCTGGCCGAGGCGCTGTCCGGCGCGAAAAGCGTCGCCGTCGTCGAGCGGACCGACGAGCCGGCCGCCTCGGCCAACCCGCTGGCGCGTGAGCTGAAGTCCGCCCTCGCTGACCGCGCCGCGGCGACGGGCGAGCGCATCCCGCGCGTCGTGGCCGCGTCGGCTGGCCTGGGCTCGCGCGACGTCTCGGCCGGCGACCTCCTGGCTGTCTACCGCTGGCTGGGCGACAAGCAGGAGATGACGGCCCGGCCGTACGCCGTCCTCGGCGTCGACCACCCGCTCGCGCTGGCGCCCGAGCCGATCGAGCTGCGGCCGGCGGGCGCGTACTCGCTGCGCGGCCACAGCGTCGGCGGCTACGGCTCCGTCACCACCAACCAGCTGCTGGCCGGCGTGGTCGCCGAGCTGTTCGGCCTGCACGTCCAGGCGTACCCACGCTACGGCTCGGAGAAGCGCGGGCTGCCCACGACGTACTACCTGACCGTCGCCGGCGAGCCGATCCGCCAGCACGCCGAGCTGCGCGCGGTCGAGCTCGTGCCGCTGTACGACGTCGCAGCCTTTGGCCAGGGCGATCCGCTGGCCGGCCTGGTCGACGGCGGCACGCTCTTCGTCCACAGCCCGTCGGGCGAGGCACAGCGCATCTGGAGCTCCCTGCCGGCCGAGGCTCGCGCGCGCATCATCGCGCGCGGCATCCGCGTGGTGGCGCTCGACACGGCCGCCCTGGCCAGGCGCTTCGCGCCCAGTCCGGCCCTTGCGACACGCATGCAGGGCGCAGCGCTCGTCGGCGTGTTCCTGCGCGTGGCGCCCTTCGTCGCCGAGCGCAACCTGTCCCTCGACGAGCTGATGGCGGCGGTGCGGGGCCCGTTGACCCGCGCGCTCGGCAAACGCGGCCCAAAGGTCATCGCGGCCAACCTGGCGCTGATCAGGGCGGCATACGAGGAGCTGATCGACGTCACCGCGCAGGTGGCGCAGGAGGTGGCGGCATGAACTCGCGTGACAACGACGGCACGACAGTGCTGAGCGTCGGCCAGCTGATGAGCCCGGATCCCATCACCGTCGGGCAGGACGTCGCGGCGGCGGATGCGGTGCGCCTGCTGGAGGAGCACGAGATCAGCGGCATGCCGGTGGTCGACGCCGACGGCGTGCTGATCGGCATGCTCAGCCAGACAGACGTGCTGCACGCGCGCGCGTCCGAGCACCTGTGGGCCCGCTGGCCGGGGCTGCGCGTGCGCCATCTGATGCATGCGCCCGTGCTGACCGCCGATGTCTCAATGCCGCTGGAGGAGGCGGCCCGGATGATGGAGCGCGCCCGCATCCACCGCCTCGTCGTCGTCGACGAGGATCAGCGCACGCCGATCGGCATCATCTCGACCAGCGACCTCGTCCGCGCGCTCGCTCACCGGCCGACCGATGGCTGACGAGCTGACCGTCCGCCGGCGCCCCCAGAACGCGCCACCATCGCAGCTCGCCGACGAGCGCGACGTGCTGATCAAGCAGCCGGGCGAGCCCAAGGAACTGCATGCCGCTCGCCTCGGCCGTGCCCTGCCGATGCTCGATGTCAGCTCTTACGTTGCCGACTTCGGGACCACGGTCATGCCCGCCTACCGTGCCGGGCGCGCAGATCGCGAGCTGCCCGCCGAGGCGGGAGTGGCGCGCAGCCTGATCCCGCCGGGCACGGCAGCGACGCGCGACTTCAGCACGCTCGCGCCACGCATCCCGCTGCTCGATGCCAGCAAGTGCGTCGGCTGCATGGCCTGCGTCAACGCCTGCCCGGACACGGCCATCCTGGCCACGGCCCAGCCTGCAGGCGCGCTGGCCGACCGGATCACGACCTTCGCCGCAGCGCAGGATGACCCGGTGGAGGCGACCCTGTCGCTCAACGCGCTGTTCGCCGAGACGCAGAAGTACGCCACCGTGCCCGCCCGGCGCGGGCTCGAGCCGGCACAGTTCGGGATCTTCGTCGACCCGGCCCACTGCAAGGGCTGCGGGGAGTGCGTCGAGGTGTGCGCGGCCCTCGGCCATGACGCGCTGGCGATGGTCGATAAGCAGCCGCCGGCTGAGGACGAGCCCGGGACGGTGGCGCGCTACCGCCAGCAGATGCGCTTCTTCCGTGCCCTGCCGCCAACGCCGGCCGAGTACCGCAACGAGAAGGCGCTGGCTGACCTGATGCTCGGCGAGCATGCGCTCGGCTACGTGGGCGGCGCCGGCTCGTGCTCCGGCTGCGGCGAGGCGACGGCGATCCGGATGATGGTCGCAGCCACGCGTCAGCTCCACGGCCCGGATTCGATGGGCATCGTCGCCGCCACCGGCTGCAACACCGTCTACGGCAGCACCTATCCGTTCAATCCCTACCTCGTGCCGTGGACGAACTCGCTCTTCGAGAACGCGCCTGCCGACGCGCTCGGCATCCGCACCCGCTGGGACCAGGCCGGCCATGCGGGGCGCCGGCTGTGGGTCATCGGCGGCGACGGAGCGATGTACGACATCGG
>DATMJK010000085.1:0-54739 GCA_035553915.1 Candidatus Limnocylindrales bacterium
CTCGAGACGGCGGTCCGGATGATGGACCTGACGACGCTCGAGGGCGCCGACACGCCCGGCAAGGTCGCGGCGCTGTGCTCGAAGGCCGTTCGGCCGGACCCGGTCGACCGCACCGTCCCGTCCGTCGCTGCGGTCTGCGTCTACCCGAACCTCGTCCCGTACGCGAAGGAGCGTCTGGCCGGCAGTGGCGTGAAGGTCGCGGCCGTCGCGACGGGCTTCCCGTCGGGGCAGTTCCCGCTCGAGGTGAAGCTCGCGGACGTGCGCGCGGCGGTCGAGCTCGGCGCGGACGAGATCGACATGGTGATCGACCGCGGCGCCTTCCTCTCCGGCCGGTACGCGAAGGTCTACGACGAGATCTGCCGGGTCAAGGAGGCCTGCGGCGACGCGCACCTGAAGGTGATCCTCGAGACCGGCGAGCTCGGGACGTACGACAACGTGCGCCGCGCGTCGCTGCTCGCGATGGCCGCAGGCGCCGACTTCATCAAGACGTCGACGGGAAAGGTGAACCCGGCGGCGACGCTGCCGGTCGCGCTCGTGATGCTGGAGGCGATCCGCGACGTCCACGACGAGACCGGGCGCGTCGTCGGCTTCAAGCCCGCCGGCGGCATCCGGAGCGCCAAGCAGGCGATCCAGCACCTCGTGCTCGTGCACGAGACGCTCGGCCTCGAGTGGCTGACACCGGACCTCCACCGCTTCGGCGCCTCGTCGCTCCTGAACGACGTCCTGATGCAGATCCGCAAGGAGAAGACGGGCCGCTACCAAAGCCTCGACTACTTCACCGTTGACTGAGGTCGAGAAGAGAAAGGACCGCGCGCCGGTCCCGAGCGACTGGACGTACGCACCCGCGCCCGAGGCGCGCGACGTCGTCGAGCTGCGCGAGCGCTACGGCCACTTCGTCGGCGGCGAGTGGCTCGAGCCGCGCGACACCTACACGACGATCAGTCCCGCCGACGAGGAGCCGCTCGCGGAGGTCGGACAGGCGACGCCCGACGAGGTCGCGCTCGCCGTCGATGCCGCGCGCGGCGCCTTCGGGAACGGCTGGTCCGACCTGCGGCCGTCCGAGCGCGCGAAGTACCTCTTCCGGATCGCACGCATCCTGCAGGAGCGGGCGCGCGAGTTCGCGGTGCTCGAGTCGCTGAACGGCGGCAAGCCGATCAAGGAGTCGCGCGACGTCGACGTGCCTCTCGCCGCGGCGCACTTCTGGTACTACGCCGGCTGGGCGGACAAGCTCGAGTACGCCTTCCCGGCACGCGACCCGCGGCCGCTGGGCGTGGCGGCCCAAGTCATCCCGTGGAACTTCCCGCTGCTGATGCTCGCCTGGAAGATCGCACCGGCGCTGGCTGCCGGCAACACCGTCGTCCTCAAGCCAGCCTCGTCCACCCCGCTGTCGGCCCTCTTCTTCGCCGACGTCTGTCGCCAGGCGGACCTCCCGCCCGGCGTCGTCAACATCATCACCGGACCAGGTGAGATCGGCCTCGCCCTCGTCCAGCATCCGGACGTGGACAAGGTCGCCTTCACCGGCTCGACGGCCGTGGGCAAGACCATCGGCCGCGCCGTGGCCGGGACGGACAAGGCGCTCACCCTCGAGCTCGGCGGCAAGGCGGCGAACATCATCTTCGACGACGCGCCGATGGACCAGGCCATCGAGGGAGTGGTCAACGGCATCTTCTTCAACCAGGGCGAGGTGTGCTGCGCCGGCAGCCGGCTGCTCGTGCAGGAGTCGATCGCTGAGCCGTTCATCGAGCGCCTCAAGGACCGCCTCTCAACGCTCCGCGTGGGCGATCCGCTGGACAAGAACACCGATGTCGGCGCGATCAACAACGCTGCTCAGCTGGCCAAGATCGAGGAGCTCGTCGAGGCCGGTGTGGCCGAGGGCGCCGAGATGTACCAGCCGGCCTGCGAGCTGCCAGCGCGCGGCTGGTTCGTGCGACCCACGCTGTTCACCAACGTCAGCCAGTCGAGCCGCATCGCGCAGGAAGAGATCTTCGGGCCGGTGCTGAGCGTGATCACCTTCCGCACGCCGGCCGAGGCCATCGAGAAGGCGAACAACACGCCCTATGGGTTGAGCGCCGGCGTCTGGACGGAGAAGGGCAGCCGCATCCTGAACATGGTCTCGCGACTGCGCGCCGGCGTGGTTTGGGCCAACACCTTCAACCGCTTCGACCCCACCTCGCCCTTCGGCGGCTACAAGGAATCCGGCTTCGGCCGCGAGGGTGGGTTGCACGGACTGCTGGCCTACCTCGACCTCGACGGAGGCCGTTGATGGCCAGGTACCCGCGCTGGCGACATGAATCCGCGTCAAGCGAACAAGTGGGTGCTCGGCGGCAGGCAATCGCCTCCGGAGAGTGGCGTAAGTCCGCGTCAAGCGGAAGTCGGGTGGCATAGATGCCGGATACGCGTCGCAGCAACCAGCGAAGTCAGCGCAGCAGCGGCAAGGTGTCCGCTTCAAGCGGAAGACCGCCAGCCAGGGCGGCAGGCGGCGCAAGAGCAGATGCCGCCACGTCGCGCATCCCGGTGCGCAAGACCTACAAGCTCTACGTCGGCGGCCAGTTCCCGCGCTCGGAATCGGGGCGCTCGTACGTCGTCCGCTCGGCAGATGGCACGCCGCTGGCCAACGCCGTGCGCTCGTCGCGCAAGGACCTGCGCGACGCCGTCCGCACGGCACGCGGCGCTTTCCCTGGCTGGGCGGCGAAGACGGCCATGAATCGCGGCCAGGTGCTCTACCGCGTGGCCGAGCTGATGGAAGGTCGGCGCGCGCAGTTCGTCGAGGAGGTCGCGGCGGCAGAGGGAGTGACCGACCAGCGCGCCGCCGAGCTCGTCGACCGCTCGATCGACCGCTGGGTCTGGTACGCGGGCTGGGCTGACAAGATCAGCCAGCTGCTTGGCACGGTCAACCCCGTCGGGGCGAGCTACTTCGACTTCACGTTCCCCGAGGCCACCGGCGTGGTCGGCGTGGTCGCGCCCGAGGGCTCGTCGCTCCTCGGGCTGGTGTCGCGTGTCGCGCCGGCCGTGGTCAGCGGCAACTGCGCGGTCGTGCTCGCCTCGGAGTCGCGGCCGCTGCCCGCCGTGACGCTCGGCGAGGTGCTCGCCACGAGCGACGTGCCGCCCGGCGTTGTCAACCTGCTGACCGGCCAGCGACGCGAGCTCGTGCCCGTCCTGGCGGCGCACATGGACGTCAACGCGCTTGACACCTGGGGCGTGCCTGACGACCTGCGCCAGCAGGTCGAGGAGGCAGCGATCGAGAACCTCAAGCGCCTCGCCCGGCCGCCGCGCGGCGACGCCAGCCGGTTCGACTGGCTGGATGATCGGCGAGCGCAACGGCCGGAGTGGATCGCCGCCTTCCTGGAGATGAAGACGGTCTGGCACCCGATCGGCATGTGATGCGCGGCGCGGCCGTCGTCGCGGTCGTCGCGCTCGTCCCCTTCGCGCTGCTGGCCGTCTTGGCCCGGCTCATGCCCGTGGCGGGCTGGGAGCTCGCGCTGGTCAACGCGCTGGCCCTGGGCGAGGATGCCTGGTCAGGCGTCGTGCGGGCGGTCAATTGGCTGGGCGACCTGCCCATCTGGGCGGGGCTGGTCATGGCGCTGGCGGTGGCTGCGCTGGCGCTACGCGCCTATCTTGGGGCTGCGCTCATTGGCCTGACCCTCATCTCTGACCTGCTCGCCTTCGGCGTGAAGCTGCTCGTCGAGCGCGCCCGGCCCGAGACGCTGGCCACCGAGCACTTCTTCGGCGCCGATTCGTTCGCTTTCCCGAGCGGCCACGTGGTGCGCGCGGTCGCGCTGGCGGCCGTGCTCGCCTTCCTGCTGGTCCCCGGCCACCGGCTGGCGGCGGCCATCGGCGCGGCACTCGGCGCAGGTCTCGTGATGGGCTACGCGCGTGTCGCGCTGGGCGTCCACTGGCCGACCGACACGCTCGGTGGGCTGCTGCTTGGCCTGGGCTGGTTCGGCGTCACGGTCTGGCTGGTGGCATGGCGCGCGAAGGCGTCAGTAGCCGCGTGAGCTGCTCGGCACGCAGGGCAGACTCGCCCGAGTCGTCGTGCCGCAGGAAGGCGTAGCAGTCCGATCCGTCCTCGAGGAACGGCCGCAGGCGTTCCGCCCAGCGGGCCAGATCGACGTCGGGGTAAGCGGTTCGGCGCAGGCGCAGGTAGACGTGGCTGCCCGTCCGCCGCAGGTCGGACTCGGGGCCGTCATCCAGGTCGGTCGCGCACAGGGCCGCACCGTGCTCACGCAGCAGCTCGTGCACCTCGTCGGCGACCCACGTTGGATGCTGTAGCTCGAGCGTCAGTGGCAGGTCGGACGGCCAGGCGCGGAGCAGGCCGGCCAGGCGCTCATCGTCGCGCTCGACGTTGTCCGGCACCCGGAACAGCACGCAGCCCAGGCGCTCCCCGAACAACCGATACGGAGCGGTCAGCCACCCGACCGATTCGGCCAGTGCATGGGAAGACGACCCGGCGACGCCGAACGCGCGCGACGCCGCGCCGCGCTGGGCCTTGACGACGAAGCGGAAGTGGGCCGGCGTCGCGGCAAGCCAGCCCACGATGACCTCCGGCCGGGGCTGGCGATAGAACGTGTTGTTCAGCTCGACGGCAGGCAGCCTGGCCGCGTACCGGGCGAGCATCCCGGCCGGGCGCGTGCCCGCCGGGTAGAAGCGTGGCGCCCACGCCGCGTACGAGAAGCCGCTGGTGCCGGCGTACAGCCGACCGGGGGCGCGCTGCATCCCTACTGCCAGCGGAAGAAGCGGGCGGTGATCGCAGTGGCCACGGCCAGCCACACGGCGAGGACGGCCACGTCGATCGGCAGCGCCACGTAGGCGGCGCCGCCGACCATCGTCTGGCGCAGCGCGTCGGCGAGGTAGGTCAGCGGCAGGAACGCGGCGACTGGCTGGAGCCATTCGGGCATGAACGCGATCGGAAAGAAGATGCCCGACAGGAACATCATCGGGAACTGGACGGCGCTGGTGATGCCGGTCGCGGCCTCTTCGTTGCGCGCCCACGACGCAATGAGGTAGCCGATCGCCAGGAAGGTCACGGCGCCGAGCGCGATCAGCCCGATGATGACGAGCAGGTTGCCGACGATGGTCACGCCGAACATCAGCGCCCCGACGCCCACGATCAGCACGGTCTGGACGGCGGCGACGAGCAGCCGCATCAGCACGTTGCTCGTGACCAGCGTCAGGCGCGTCAGCGGCGTCGCGGCGAGGCGCTTCAGGATGAGCTTCTCGCGCTGGGCCACGAGCGGGATGGAGGCGAACAGGCCCAGCTGCATCAACGCCATGGCCAGGATGCTCGGCACGAAGTACGCCGCCGCGCTGATGCTCTGCGTCTGGAGCGATCGTGTCTCGACCGCCAGCGCTGGCGGCACGCCTGACAGCCGCTGGTTGACCGCGCCAACGACCTGCTCGACGACCTGGTTGAGCGTCTGCGTCGCCGTCGATCGGCTGGGGTCGGTGTAGAGCACGAGTGCCGCCGGCGCGCGCGGCGCGACACCGGGGGTCATCGCCTCGCCGACGCCGGCCGGCACCACGATCACAGCGTCCACGTCGCCCTGGCGCATGAGCGCCAGCGCCTCATCCTCGGCCGCGTCGCGCAGCTCGAGCATCCTCACCTGGCCGAAGCCGGCGCGCAGCTGGGCCGCCGCCGGCGTGCCGTCGTGGTCCACCCAGGCCACCTCGAAGCGGGTGGAGCCGCCGCTGAAGATGGCCCCGAAGAGCGCCACGAAGATGACCGGGAAGGCGAGCGTCCAGAACATCGCCTCGCGGTTACGGCGGAAGCTCTTGACATTGGCGATCGTCATCGGCCACAGGCCGCGCAGGATGTCCATCCCTTAGTCCCGCAGCGCTCGGCCGGTCAGCTCGAGGAACACGTCCTCGAGGCTCGGCCGGCGGACGGCGACATCCAGGCCCTCGAGCCCGAGCCCGTCAGCCAGCTCGAGCAGGCCGCCGATCGTCCGCGGCACGTCTCGCGTCAAGATCACCGTCTCGGTGTCCTCGTGGGCTACCCGGCTGACGCCGCGCAGGGTGGCCAGGGCCGTGTCGGACAGCTCGGCGCGCGATTCGAAGCGCACGGTCCGGTCACGGAAATGGCGCCCGACGAGCTCGGTGACCGTGCCCAGCTCGAGGATCCTGCCGTGGTCCATGATCGCCACCCGGTCGCATAGCTGCTCCGCCTCTTCCATGTAGTGCGTCGTCAGCAGCACCGTCCGGCCCTCGCCGCGCAGCCTGTCGATGTGCTCCCACAGCGAGCGCCGGCCCTGCGGATCGAGGCCGGTCGTGGGCTCGTCGAGGAAGATCAGCTCAGGATCGTTGACCAGCGCGAGCGCGATCGACAGCCGCTGACGCTGGCCGCCGGAGAGCTGCTTACTGGCCGCGCCGGCGCGCTCGCCGAGGCCCAGCTCGCCGATCAGCCGCTCGGCAGGCAGGCTGCGCGCGTAGAACGAGCCGAAGAGCGAGATCAGCTCGCGCACGGTCAGCTCGGGGTAGAGCGCCGCCGACTGCAGCTGGACGCCGATGCGCTCCTTGAGCGCGGCAGGGTTGCGCACGACGTCGATGCCAAGCACCTCGGCCTGGCCACCGTCCGGCTTGCGCAGGCCCTCGAGGATCTCGATGGTGGTCGTCTTGCCCGCGCCGTTGGGCCCGAGCAGGCCGAATATCTCGCCGCGCTCGACGGTGAACGAGACGTCATCGACGGCGCGAAGGGCGCCGTAGGACTTGCGCAGCTCGCGCACGGCGATGACCGCGCCGCTGGACGGGGAGGGCACGACGCGATTCTTCCACACGTCTGCCATGCCGGCGCTGGGCCGATGGGCGCGGCCGAACGGCGCCGTGACGCATGCTCGAGCAATGGACGAGCAGAACCGCGACGACTTCTACGAAGGGCCGCCGCTCGAGGACGAGGCGCGCTGGCATGACGGCGCCGTCGTCGCCGAGGACGGCACGCACGCCGGCGAGCGACAGCCACTCGACCGGCCGCTCACCGAGGTGGAGCTGCCGGAGGGTGGCGCTTACCCGCCACAGGAGCTTGTCGAACGGCCGCACCAGCCGTCCGGTGGGTTGCGCCAGAACGAGCTGACCCGTGATCCGAGCCTCTCTCGGGCGGTGGATCGCGCTGACGACGGGCTGTCGCCGGAGGCTGCCGGCTATGACCGCACCGCCGACGGGCCCTCGCCGGGGTCGCTTGCCCCGGACGCTGAGCAGCAACCAGCGGACGCAGCGGATGAGCCGAGCGGTTCGTGGGGATCGTCAGGCTGAGGCGGCGTCGCTCGCGTTGCGTCTGGCGAAGAGGCCGGTGCGCGGGTTGAGCAGCAGCACGGCCAGGAAGACGGCCGTCTGGAGCAGCACGATCGTGGCGCCGCTGGGCGCATCGAGCCAGTAGGAGAGGTACAGGCCGCCCACCGCCGTCGCCGCGCCAATCGCTGTGGCGCCCGGGACGAGACGTGAGAAGCGGACGGTCAACAGCTGCGCCGTCGCGGCCGGCGTGACCAGCATCGCCACGACCAGGATGATGCCCACGGCCTGGAGGCTGACCACGATCGTGACCGCGATCAGGCCAAGGAAGAGGTAGTCCAGCTTGCTCACCGGCAGGCCGGCCGCTGCCGCGCCAAGTGGGTCGAAGGTTGCGTAGAGCAGCTCCTTCCAGAGCAGCAGCACGATCGCTATTACCAGCCCGCCAAGCAGCAGCAGCGAGACCAACGTCTCGGCCGAGATGGCCAGCACGTTGCCCAGCAGGAACCCGAACAGCTCGCCGACGAAGCCCTCGATCCGGCTGAACATCAGTATGCCCAGCGCGAAGGCGCCGACAAAGACCACGCCGATGGCGGTGTCGACGCGCAGCCGCCCTCGCCGGCTGACCCAGCCGATGGCGATGGCCGAGAAGAAGGCGGCCAGCCCACCGCCAATGACGTACGGCGCGCCGACGACGAAGGCGGCGACGACGCCCGGGAACGCGGCATGGGCGATCGCGTCGCCGATGAAGGCCAGCCCCTTGAGCACGACGTACGAGCCGACGAGCGCGCAGGTGACCCCGGCCAGGACGGCGGCGACCAGCGCCCGCTGGAAGAACGCGAACTGCAGCGGCTCGAGCAGCCAGTCGGTCACGGCGCAGCGTCGTCGTGGTAGTGCTGCTCGCCCTCGCCAGCCGGCTGGTCGTGGTGGTGTGCGTCGTCGAGAAGCACCGTCCCGCCTGGCAGCTGGAGCAGGTGCCCGCCATAGGTTCGCGCGAGCAGCTCGCCGTCGAGCACCAACGAGGCCGGGCCATGGGCAACGACCCGCCGGTTGAGCATCGCCACGCGCTGGAAGCGCTGCGCGGCGCAGGCCAGGTCGTGGGTCGTGGCGATCACCGTCCGGCCGCGCCGCGCCTCTGCCTCGAGGATGTCCATCAGCTCTTCCTGAGTCGTGGCGTCGATGCCCGTCACGGGCTCATCGAGCAGGTAGAGGGCCGGGTCGGCGGCGAGCGCGCGGGCCAGGAACACGCGCCGCCGCTGGCCGCCTGAGAGCGCACCGATCTGGCGGTTTCGATGGTCACTCATGCGCACCTGCTCGAGCGCCTCGTCCACGTGCCGCCGATCGTGACGGCCAGGCCGGCGCAGCGGACCCAGCAGCGGATAGCGGCCCATCATCACCACGTCCCCGACGGTAACGGGGAAGTGCCAGTCGACGGTCTCAGCCTGGGGCACGTAGGCCACGCGCGCCGCTTCCCGGCCGGGCGGCGCGCCCAGCACCTCCACCCGGCCGCGCCACGGCCGCAGCAGCCCGGCCATGACCTTGAGCAGCGTGCTCTTGCCGGCGCCATTGGGCCCTACGACTGCCAGCAGCGTCCCGGCCTCGATGGCGATGCTCACGTCCTCCAGCGCCGGCCGATCGCCATAGCCGGCCGAGACCTGGCTCAGCCAGACATCCGCATGGGCGCGCGCGTGGCCCGCCTCCACGGCCGCGCCCACCGTTGGCAGCCGGCGCTCATCCGGATGGGCGTGTGGGTGCGCGTGCCGGTCGAAGGCCGGGTCCTCGCCAGGCTGGCTCATCTGAGGCCCTGCAGGATCTGCTCCACGTTCCAGCGCATTGCGCCCTCAAAGGTATCCGTCGGCGGCTCACCTAGCGAATCGGTATACAGCGTGCTGACCACCTCCGCGTCCGTCTCGGCGGCGAGAGTCTGGGCCAGCTGGTCGCTGAACTGGGCCTCGGCCAGGATCAGCCGCACGCCGGTGGCGCGGATCGCCTCCACGAGCTGCGCGATCTCGCCTGCGCTGGGCTCGCGCCCGGGCACCTCGACGAGCAGGCCGACGATCTCTAGGCCGTAGGCATCGGCGAAGTACGGGAAAGCGTCGTGGAACGAGACCACCCGCCGCTGGCTAGCGGGGATCGCCTCGAGCTGGCCGCGGATCCAGCCATCGAGATCGTCGAGCCGCTCGCCGTAGGCGGCCGCATTGGCGGCGTATGCCTGCGCGCCGGCCGGATCAACCGTCGAGAGCTCGTCAGCCAGGCGCTCCACGTAGAGCCGCGCGTAGCTGACGTTGAGCCACAGGTGGGGGTTGAAGGCGTGGTCGTCATCGCCCTCGGCCTCCTCCTCGTGCTCGTCCTCTTCGTGCTGCTCTTCCTCGTCGCCGTGTGCGCCGCCCTCCAGGTAATCCACTCCGGGAAGGCCCTCCGCGAGCTCGACCAGCGGCGTGCCGCCGGCGCCGGCGCGCTCGATGAAGGCGCCCAGCCATTCGTCCAGCCCCAGGCCGTTCATGACCAGCAGGTCGGCTTGGTTGACCCGTTGCGCGTCTGAGGGCGATGGATCAAAGGTGTGCGGGTCGGCGCCGCGTGGAACGAGCGCGAAGACCTCGGCCCGATCGCCTGTCACCTGGCGCACCAAGTCGGCAAGCACGGTTGTCGTGGCGACGACCGTCAAGCGGCCGCCGGGTGGCGTGGCGTCCGGCCGGCCTGCGCAGGCCGAGGCGACGAGGATGCCGATGATGAGCAGGGCAGCGAGTTTCACGAGGGGTCTCCTGTGCGGCGGCGGCATGCGGGACAGAGCCCGTGCAGCTCGAGGCGGTGGTCATCTATCTGATACCCAGTCCGAGTAGCTGCCTCGGCCAGGACGTCTTCCAGGCCCAGGTCCGCGACCTCGGCCGTGCGCCCGCAACGCGAGCAGATGACATGGTGGTGATGGCGCGGGGCACAGACCACGTACGCGTGCTCCCCGCTGGGTAGGTCGAGCCTCTCCAGCAAGCCCATCTCGCTGAACAGCTCGAGCGTCCGGAAGACGGTCGCCCGGCCCAGGCTCAGGCGGCGGGCACGGGCGTCGTCGAGCAGGTCGGCGGCCGTGAAGTGGGCGGCCCGATCGTCGATCAGCGCGGCGACCGTGCGCCGCGGGCCGGTAACGCGGCTGCCAGCGCGCTCCAGGGCGCGCTGCATGGAGGCGGGCTCAGTCGTCACCGCGACATGATACCGGGTCTCAGCACATCGCGCAGACAGGACGAGAGCCCGGATTGCCGCATAGGTTTCAAATCCCGCCTTGGCTCCAGCCTGCCGCCACCTGCGACAGGCGATCTCAGGCGACGAAGCGCTCGCGCAGGCGCGGCAGGATGTGCTCGGCGTATAGGTCGATCGAGCGCCGCTGATCGGCCGAGGGCAGGTGGAAGATCAGGTGGTCGAAGCCTAGCTCGACGTATTGGGCGACCTGCTCGACGTGCTCGTCAGGGTCGTCCGACACCAGCCAGCGCGTCGCCGCCTCCTCAGCCGAGAGTTCGTCGGCAAGCCGCTCCATCTCGCGTGGGTCCTCGACGTCGCGCTTGACCTCGCCCGGCAGCGACAGCGCCGCCCATTGCCGGCAGGCGTCCAGGGCACGCCTGCGGTCGGTGTCGAACGAGCATTTCATCTCGATCATCTTGGGAATGGCGTCGTAGTCGCGGCCGGCCTTGTCTGCGCCCTCGCGCAGCGCGGGCAGGAGCGTGTCGCGGTAAAGCTCGAGGCCCTTGCCCGAGGTACAGATGAAGCCGTCAGCGACGCGGCCGGCGAGGCGCGACGCGGCTGGCCCGGAGGCGGCCACGTAGAGCGGGACGGGCTCTGCGGGCCGGTCGTAGATCGTCGCGCTGTGGGTTCGGAAGTGCTCGCCCTCGAAGGTCACGAAGTCTTCGCTCCACAGCCGGCGGATGAGCTCGATCGCCTCCTTAAGGCGAGCGAAGCGCTCGGGCGGATCAGGCCACGCGATGCCGATTGCCGGCACCTCGTTCATCGACTCCCCGCTGCCCACGCCGAGCATCATCCGGCCCGGGTTGAGGCAGGCCAGCGTGGCCATCGCCTGGGCGACAACCGCCGGGTTATAGCGGAAGGTGGGCGTCACGACGCTCGTGCCGAGCATCACTCGCTCGGTCCGCTCGCCCAGCGCGCCGAGCCAGGCAAAGGAGAACGGCGCGTGGCCGTCCGTGTGGCGCCACGGCTGGAAGTGGTCGCTGACGACCACACTGTCAAAGCCGACCTGCTCGGCGGCGACCGCCAGGTCGAGCAGCTCGCGCGGGCCGAACTGCTCAGCCGAGGCCTTGTACCCGAGGCGCACCTTCATGCCGCCTATCTTGGCACCCGCGTCCTAGAATCGGTGCGTGCCCTCATACGACCCGACGGCGGCGCTGATCGTCGTCGATGTCCAGAACGACTTCGCCGACCCGGCAGGCAGCCTGTACGTAGATGGCGGCGAGCAGGTCGTGCCGCTGGTCAACGCTGAGATCGAGGCCGCGCTGGCCGCCGGCGGGCGGGTCTTCTATACCCAGGACTGGCATCCGCCGTCCACGCCCCATTTCGCCCGGGACGGCGGCACGTGGCCCGTCCACTGCGTGATCGACAGCTGGGGCGCGGAGCTGCATCCCGAGCTGCGTGTGGACGGCCCGATCGTGCGCAAGGGCAGCAACGGCGAGGACGGCTACTCCGGCTTCAGCATGCGCGATCCGACCACCGGCGAGACGAAGCCGACCGAGCTGGCCGACCTGCTTAGCCAGGCCGGCGTCACGCGTCTCGTGGTGGCCGGCCTGGCGACCGACTACTGCGTCAAGGCGACCGTCCTCGACGGCCGCAGCCACGGCTACCCGACGACCGTGCTCGAGCGCGCAATTCGGCCGGTCGACCTGCAGCCAGGCGACGGCGATAGGGCGCTCGAAGAGATGCTCGCCGCGGGAGCGCTGCTGGAAAGCCGGCGTGGCGGCTAGACTCTGGCCAGCATGACCGCAGACAACCGTTCGGCTGACGCGCGGCAGTACTCCCCGGGCCTCGAGGGCGTTCTCGCCGGCGAGACCTCGATCGCGCTCGTTGATGGCGCGAACGGCCGACTGCTCTACCGCGGCTACCCGATCGTCGAGCTGGTCCGTGGCGGCACGTACGCCCAGGTGGCGGAGCTGCTCTGGACCGGCGAGTGGCCCGAGCGGGCGAGCCTGCCCTGCGCACCGCTGTCGCCAGAGGTTGCGGCGGTGCTGCGCGAGCTGCCCGCCAGCGCCCACCCGATGGACGCCCTGCGCACCGCCGTCTCGGCCTGGGGCGCGGCCGAAGGTGCCGACTGGCCGCCGACCGTCGAGCAGGCGCGAGCGCTGACCGCCATCGCGCCGACGGCTCTGGCCGCCTTCAGCAGGCTACGTGCCGGCGAGCAGCCCATCGATCCCGACCCTGAGCTCGAGCTCACTGCGGGCTTCCTGCACATGCTCTCCGGCGACCGCCCGACCGCGGCCGCAGCGCGCGCGCTGGACGCGTATTTCATCACTGCCGCAGAGCATGGCTTCAACGCCTCGACCTTCACCGCCCGAGTGATCACCTCGACCCGCTCGGACATGGCCAGCGCGGTCGCCGGCGCGATCGGCGCGCTCAAGGGACCGCTCCACGGCGGCGCCCCATCAGAGGTTGTCAACCAGCTGCACGAGATCGGCTCGGCCGAGCAGGCGGAGCGCTGGGCGCGCGAGACGATCGAGCGCGGCGACCGGATCATGGGCTTCGGCCATCGCGTCTACCGAGCCTACGACCCGCGCGCGGCGGCGCTGCGCGAGGTCGCCGAGGGCATGGCGGACATGGCCGAGTGGCTCCAGCTGGCCGTCTCGGTCGAGGACGTGGTGCTGCGCGTGCTGGCCGAGATGAAGCCTGGGCGGGTGATCAAGACCAACGTCGACTACTACGCGCCGGCGGTTCTCCAGGGCGCCGGCCTGCCGTCGGCTGACCTGTACCCGGCTACCTTCGCGCTGGCGCGCCACGCCGGCTGGACGGCACACGTCCTGGAACAGGCGTCGGCAAACCGACTTATCCGGCCCGACGTGCGCTATGTTGGGCCCGCTGAACGGGCCCTGCCCGGGGTGGGGGTTCACGCCTAACGCTTCGCCGGAGGGACGGGGATGAGGGGAGCAGTCCGCAGCACGCGCGCGGTGATGGCTGCGCTGGCGCTCTCGCTTGTCGTCGTCACGCCGTCGCTCGCCTGGCCGGCCACGCCCGGCGCCGCGGTGCGCGGGAGCTCTGAGCTCGACCTGTTGCCCGACCTGGAGCTGGCGCCGGTGTACGGGGTGAGCATCGCGACAGCCAATCGGGGCCGTAAGCGACTGCGCTTCGGCGTCCGCGCTTTCAACATTGGCGCCGGCACGCTGGAGGTCCGCGGTCGCGCACCGAGTGGCAAGGTGATGGGCGAGCTGTACCAGTGGATCACCGACGTCAACGGTGGCGGTCGCGAGGTACCCCAGCAGAACGTGACGATGTTCTGGGCCGGCGACGGTCACAGCCACTGGCACGTTGAGCGCTTCATCGCCGTCGAGCTGTACAAGGTCGACACGCTCACGCAGGCCAGGCGTGCGCGCAAGATTGGGTTCTGCCTGCTGGACCTCATCCGCAGCTCCAGCCCGCCGGCGCACGCACCAGCGCAGCGAGTCTACGGATACAAAGCGTGTGGCACCACGGCCAAGGCGCCCAGCCTCACGATGGGCATCTCGGTCGGTTATGCCGACGACTACTTCCCAACGACGGCTTTCAACTGGATCGACATCACCCGGCTGCCGCGCGGCCATTACCGGCTGTGCGCGAAGGTGAACCCGGTCGGAGATTGGCTCGAAGCCAGCATGGAGAACAACTTCTACTGGCAGGACTACTGGATCAACCCGGCCCGATCAGTGGCCAGGAAGCGCAACACTCCAGGCCGCACTCCTTGCGGCATGCACGGCTAGTAGTAGCGCGGAAATCGCTTGGCGTGGCCGCCGCCGGCGCCGCCCGCGGCGGCGTCGAGCGCGTCCAGCAGCTGACGCGTGCCGCCAAGGCCAAAGCGGTACTGCTCGTAGTAGTCACGCACGCCCTGCCAGAATTGATTGTCGCCCACGCGCCGGCGATAAGCTGCCAGGTAGTCCGCGCCCTGAACGTAGATCACTCCGTAATAGCAGCCGCGGTACTCGTAGATGGTGCGATCGAGCGGCTTCGTCGCGCAGCTCGTGCCTATGCGCCGGCTCGTCGCCTCGCGCGTGAGCAGCGTGACCAGCGCTTCGTCGGCAAAGGGCTCGGTCGTCTGGTCGTTGCCAACGACCGCGTAGAACCATTGGTGCGCCGTCTCGTGCGCGACGAGCCACGCCACGTTCCCGGATCTGCGCGGGATCCAGACCATCGCCGGCGACTCCATCGCGTGCCCGCCGCCTGACTCTACGACGCGCAGCGTCGGATAGGGGTACGTCCCGACCAGCCGGGTGAACGTCTCCACCGAGCGCTTGGCCGCGCTCATCATCGTCGCGCCTGACAGGCTGTCGTAGTAGACGATGATCGAGACGCCGGCCGCTTTGCCCTTGAGGATCTTGAACGAGGGCCGGGCGGTGAAGTTGAAGTCGCGCACGTCGCGCGCGACGAACGTCTTCTGCCGGGTCGTCGCGGCGGTCTGCTCGCCGCTGGTGGCGAAGGCCAGCCTGCGCTCGCTGGCGATGCGCACCCGCACGTGCGGGCTGACGCTGGTCACGAATGGGTCGCCGACGTTGGGTCGGTTGAAGCGAGCTGCGCGGCTGAGCCACGGGATCCAGCGATATGCCTGGACGGTGCCGTTGAGCTTGGCGAAGAGCCAGTTCTTGTCCCTGGCGTTCGTCGCCATGGTGGCGTTGTAACGGATGCGCACGTTGACCTGGCCCTTGCCGCCGAGTGGCTTGGCCAGTGGCACGTTGATCGTCTGGTCATCGATCGCCGGCGTGACGCCCGCGCCGTCTACCTCGACGAGCTGCAGCGTGAGCTTGCCCACGCGCAGCGGCGCGAGGTTGAAGGCCAGGCTCGAGACTGCCTCGCCGGTCGGGTTGATGATGCTCGCCGTGCTGTCGACGACGATCGTGCCCTTGGCGTAGTTGAGCGTCGCCGCGACGTCGTAGGTGGCGCTGAGGGCGAGGCTGTTGGCCGACGCCGCCGGCGCAGCCCAGAGCAGGACGACGAGCGCCAGCAACGGCGCCACGACGCGCCAGGATCGGTCAGTCACTCCCCACCCCCATGCCACGGCAACACAGCCCGGCCATCTTGCACGGCCGGCGCCAGCACGGTGAATAGCCTAATCGGTCGATGGGCCGACGGACTGCTCGCTGAACTGCTCGCGATACAGCCGCGCGTAAAGTCCGCCCTGACGCAGCAGCTCATCGTGTCGGCCACGTTCGACGACCCGGCCGCGCTCGAAGACCAGGATGAGGTCGGCGCGCAGGATGGTCGACAGCCGGTGGGCGATGGCGATCGTAGTCCGGCCCTTCATGACGCGCTCGATGGCAGCCTGGATCAGTCGCTCTGACACAGTGTCGAGCGCCGACGTGGCCTCGTCGAGGACGAGGATGCGCGGGTCCTTGAGCAGCACCCGGGCGAGCGCGATGCGCTGCTTCTCGCCGCCACTCAGCTTGTAGCCGCGCTCGCCGACGAGCGTGTCGTAGTTGTCGGGCAGCTCCCGGATGCGGTCATGGATGGCGGCCAGCCGGGCGGCCGCCTCGACCTCGCGATCGGTGGCGTCAGTCCTGGCGTAGCGGATGTTTTCGCGCACGCTGGCGTGGAAGAGGAACGTTTCCTGGGTGACGAAGCCGATGACCGTGCCCAGGCTGCCCAGCGTCAGCTGCCGGACGTCGTAACCGTCTATCTCGACGGCACCATCGTCCACGTCGTACAGCCGCGGCAGCAGGTAGGTGGTCGTCGTCTTGCCCGAGCCGGACGGGCCGACGAGGGCAACCAGCTGGCCGGGCTGGGCCTCGAAGTCGATGTCGTGCAGCGCGAACGGCAATGGTGGCGCGACAGGCGTCGGCGAGTCGAGCTGGTCGGCTGCTTCGATGGCCACGTCCGGGCCGGCGCGAGCGGCGAGCTCGGCCATCTCCGCGCTGGGCTCGGTGGGCCGGGCGGCTCGCGGCTGGGCGGGGTAGCGGAAGTGGACGTGGCGGAAACGGACCTGGCCGCGCACGTCGTCAGGTGCCAGCGCGACGGCGTCGGGCGCATCCTCTATCTCTGGCGCCAGCCCGAGGTACTCGAAGATCCGGTCGAACAGCGCCAGCGCGCCCTGGACCTCGACCTGCACGTTGAGCAGCTGGCCGAGCGGGAAGAAGAGCCGGCTCTGGAGGGTTGTGAATGCCACGATGTCGCCGATGGTGGGTGCGGTCGGGTCTCCTTCGATGGTCAGCCAGCCGGCGAGCCAGTAGACGAACGCGGGTGTGATCGAGAAGACGACGCCGACGATCATGAAGAACCAGCGCCCGATCATGCTCTGGCGCAGCTGCAGCCGGGCCAGCCTGGCGTTTGCGTCACGGAAGCGGCCGATCGCCGCGCCCTGCTGGCCGAAGGTCTTGGTCAGCAGCATGCCGCTGACGCTGACCGTCTCCTCGGTGATGGCGGTGATGTCAGCCAGGCTCTTCTGGGTCTCGGCCGAGATGCGCCGGCGGATCTTGCCCACGCGGTAGGTCAGGTACATGAAGAACGGCAGCAGGCCGAGCGACAGCGCCGTCAGCCGCCAGTCGACGATGAGCATCGCGCCGATAGTCGAGAAGACGATCACGAAGTTCGCCACGACGCTGCTGGCGGTGTCGGTCACGACCGACTGCACGCCGCCTACGTCATTCGACAGCCGGCTCTGGATCTCGCCCGTCCGCGTCTCGGTGAAGAAGCGCAGCGGCAGCCGCTGGAGGTGTGCGTAGAGCGCGTTGCGCAGGTCCTGCATCACGCGCTGGCCGATGACGTTGTTGAGGTACGACTGGCCGACGCCGATCAGCCCCGAGACGATAGGCACGACGATCATCAGGCCGACGTACAGGTTGAGCAGGCCGAAGTCGCGCTGGGGGATCGCCTCGTCGATGAGAAGCTTGAGCAGGTACGGGTTGATCAGCCCGAGCAGGCTGGTCAGCAGGATGGTCGCCAGGACCAGCGCCACCGAACCGCGGTAGGGCCGGAAGAATGCGGCGATCCGGCGCAGCGTCGCGCCGCGCCGCTCAGCGGGCACGCGCTCCACCTCCTCCGGCGGCATCAGCCTGTCGGCCCGACCGCCACCGCCGCCGCGCATGCGGAAACTGCTCAACGTGCCCCGTGCCGCGCGCCCATCGCGGGCGACGGTAGCACGGTTACTGAGCTGCGCCCTCCGGCCGAGACGAATGCCGCCAGGGTTCGGCAGGGCCACCCCTGCGCCGGGCGATGAGCCGCGCCAGGGCGATGGCGATCAACACGTACAGGAACAGGTAGTAATGCTGGCTCAGGTCCGGAATGCCGGCCATCATCCCGAGCGTGAGCAGCGCAAAGGCCCGGTACTCGCCGTGGGCGAGCACCGACGATACGAGCAGCAGTGCGCCGGTCGCGAGGCCCGCCAGCTTGGCGCCGGAAGCGCCGAGCAGCGGCTCAGCGAGGCAGGGCAGGGATACCCGGCCACCGTCGCAGGCCAGCTCCGCGTTGGACAGCGCAACGGCGAAGCGCCGCCACTCCTCGATGCCAAGGATGGGCAGCGTCGCGACAACGATCAATGCCGCGGTGCCGAGTCCGATCAGGAGTGGTCGCCACCCATTCCGCCTGACGGCCCACAGGATCAGGCTCGCCGGAAACACCTTCAGAATGGCAAGGACCCCCGCCATCCAAGGCAGCCAGCGCAAGCGCTCGCCCGCGGCCCAGGTCCAGGCAAGGAGTCCGGCCAAGGCGAGGTTCATGTTCGCCGTCCCGACCGCGTCGAGGAATGGGGCCAGCAGCCTGCCATCTGGTAGCGGCACGAACAGCGTCAGGGCCACGAGGATGCACCCCGCCACGACCGGTGTCACGTGGCCGAGCTCGCGGTGCACGATCGCCGCCAGCCCGGAGAGGAAGATGGCGAGGCTGGCGATGATCCACGCCACCTGGCCGACGGGCCATGAAGCGAATGGGAGGAACAGGATGGCCGATGGCGGCGGGTAGACGAATGGCGTCAGCTCGCGAAGGCTGTAGGGGCCGGCCAGCTGCACATCGAGATACAGCGATTCACCCGCGAGGAAGCGCTCGCTGGCCAGCGCATAGACCCACCAGTCGATGAAGACGACGCCCCTGCCTGAGTGGACATCGAGGAAGAGGATCACGAGCCCGGCGAGCAGCAAGGCGGTGACTGTCAGGAACGCCCGGCTCGCCAGCCGCCGCGCCGTTGCAGTGGCCGCCCTGGAGCTATATCGGCTCAGGTCCAACTGCAAGCCCATGCGGTACGACCACTCGACCTAGCGTACCGAAGTCGAAGGACGTCGCCCGGCCGCTGGCCCAGTGGCGTCTCCGCGGCGTCCCGGTCTAGACGGCCGGCTCGGGCGGCATTGGCTTAGGCGCCGGTGCCGGCGGTGGGACCAGCGGCGCGCGATCGGCGAGCTCCACGTCCGCGCCCAGTCGCAGGCGCGTGGCGAACAGCCAGGCCAGGCCGTAGAGCAGCGCAACCACGACCAGCAACGAGCCATAGCCGGTGATCAAGGCCAGGTACTCGATCGCCCCGCCGACCATCGCCCCGAGCAGGTTGCTGGCGAAGGCCATGTCAGCCGTCGTGGTGTCGCGGAAGGAGTACGAGAAGACCAGGTTGGCGAAGAAGACAGGCGCGAAGGCGAT
Source organism: Candidatus Limnocylindrales bacterium (assembly GCA_035553915.1). Classification (GTDB taxonomy): domain Bacteria; phylum Chloroflexota; class Limnocylindria; order Limnocylindrales; family CSP1-4; genus JALYGJ01. The sequence continues at coordinate 18,997 of DATMJK010000085.1, forward strand.
CACCGCCGCGATCACGTAGCGCAGCCACGGCGGGTCGAACAGCAGCGCGTCCGGCGGCAGCAGGAAGGCGATCAGGATCGAGGCGAAGAGCAGCAGGTAGAAGAGCGTCGGCCGGCGGATCGGCCAGCGTGCATTGACGAAGATGGCCAGCAAGACGCTGGCCAGGATCGCGAAGAAGGCCATCGCGTTGACTGACCAGGTCGTGCCGAAGAGCAGGCTGAAGCTGACCAGGCTGCGCGTCGTCAGCAGCAGGAAGGCCACGCCGAGCACGAAGAAGTGCGGGCTGAAGCGGCGAATGGTCGTGCCCGTCGCACGGGCCGTGCCGCCGACCGCCAGCAGCGCGCCGATGAGCACCACCGCCAGCGCGATCAGGTAGTGCTCCGAGATCTGCGGCACGCGCAGGTAGAGGAACGGCCAGTCGTCAGTCGCGTGCGTCGGCTCGACCCCCACGATCGCGGGCACGGGATCAACCCCGTCGCCGGGCGGCTGCCCGCCCGGCAGCTGGCCCACCAGCGGCCCCGCCGCAAGCGTCGCCCGGTGGGCGGCGTAGGTGCGCAGCAGCGGCTGGTGGCCGAACGAGGTCTCGAGCATCGAGGCCAGCTTGTGGACCAGCCATGTGTCGCGGTAGTAGTTGTAGAGCACGAAGACACCGTCGTCGGTCAGTCGGTCGCGGACCTCGGCAAAGGCTTCCTCGGTGAACAGGAATGACTCCAGCCGCAGCGCGCCCTGCGAGCTGACCAGGGTCAGCGAGTCGGGCAGCGCGAAGACGATCAGGTCCCACTTCGTGCCCGCTGGCACCGTGCGCATGAAGGCCCGGCCGTCATTGACGTGGGCGCTGACGCGCGGGTCGTCATACGGCCGGTTGGGGTGGCGCTCGCGGCCGATGCGCAGCAGCTCGGGATCGATCTCCACGGCGTCGACGTGCTGCGCACCGCGGTCGAGGGCGATCGCGACGTCAGTTCCGGTGCCCGCACCAATGACCAGCACGCGCTCGTAGGTACGGCCCGGGAACCAGGCGTAGACCTGCTCGTAGAACTCTTCCTTCGGCGCATCGACCGCGTGCAGCGCCTGGTGCGGGATGCCGTCGACGTTGAGATGCTCCTTGCCGGTCGAGTCGTGCCACGAGTCGATGCGGTAGTACGGCGACCAGGTCTCGTTCGGCCGATCAGCGGCCTGGCTGACGATGAGCACCAGCACGACGGCCAGCATGCCGGTGTTGACCACGGACCAGCGTGAGAGGCCGCGGCCAACATCGAGCGCGACGACGAGCCCGACACCGATGGCGAACCAGACGATCGGCTCAGTGCCCAGAGCCGAGAGCACGGCAAAGGCGGCGATGCCGCACAACGAGCCGATGATGTCAATCGCGTACGCCTTCAGCGGCCACATGCTCTTGAGCAGCGGCCCGAGCGGCAGCGCAAGCGTGGCCAGGAGCGCCACGACCAGGCCCACGACGAGCGGCAGCACCAGGAAGTTGAGGTCGGCCGCGTCGCTCTCGGCAAGGCCGAAGAAGATCTCGTCGGTGCTCGCGACCTGGATGTTGAGCTGCAGGAACGAGACGATCGCCACCACCGCCGCCAGCAGGAAGGCGAACGGCGACAGCCGCGGGTTCGCACCCTTGCGGCCGAGCAGGATGCCCAGCCCGATGCCCAGGAAGCTGGCGATCAGCAGGAAGTTCGAGAAGAAGCCGATGAACTTGACGTTGGCCGGGATCCAGCGGATGAGCAGCAGCTCCACGAACAGGATCGCGAAGCTCGTCAGGAACAGCCGGACATCGTTGCGCGCGAGCAGGCTCAAGGGGACCCTCGAGTGGAGTTGTCGGGGAGCGTGATCAGCCCGCAGACGTTACCAAGCGGTGGCGGTTGATGCCTCGGCGATGCCTTGCGCCTCGAGCCAGCGCTCGGCGTCGATGGCCGCCTTGCAGCCGTCGGCTGCCGCGGTCACGGCCTGCCGATAGCGGTGATCGTGCACGTCGCCGGCCACGAAGACGCCGTCGATCTTGGAGCGCGTCTCGTCAGTCACGACGAGGTAGCCCTTGTCATCGATCTCGAGCCAGTCGCGGAAAGCGTCAGTGTTGGGCTTGTAGCCGATGGCCACGAACAGGCCCTCCGCCTCGAGCTCGCTCTCCTCGCCCGAGACCGTGTCGCGCAGGCGCAGGCCGGTCACCTTCTCGTCACCAAGGACGTCCGCCACCTCGGCATTCCAGCGAACGCTGATCTTGGGGTTGTCGAGCGCGCGCTGCTGCATGATCTTGCTGCCGCGCAGGTGATCGCGCCGGTGGATCAGCACGACCTCCGGCGCGAAGCGGGTCAGGAATGTGGCCTCCTCCAGCGCCGTGTCGCCACCGCCCACCACGGCCACCTTCTTGCCGCGGAAGAAGAAGCCGTCGCAGGTCGCGCACGCGCTGACGCCGCGGCCGCGCAGCCGCGTCTCGTTCTCGAGGCCAAGCCAGAGCGCCGACGCGCCGGTGGCGACGATGACCGAGTCGGCAGTGAGCTCGCGGCCGTCGGCCCACAGCCGGAATGGGCGGCCGGAGAGGTCAACCCGCTCAAGATCAGTGTCGATGAAGCGGGTGCCGAAGCGCTCGGCCTGCTCGCGGAACTTCTGCATCAGCTCCGGCCCCTGGATGCCCTCGGGGAAGCCGGGGTAGTTCTCGACGTCGCTGGTGATCATCAGCTGGCCCCCTGGCGCGTACCCGGCGATGACCAGCGGCTCGAGGTTGGCGCGCGCCGCGTAGATGGCCGCAGTCAGCCCCGCCGGCCCGGAGCCGACGATGACGACCTTCGAGTGGCCGCCGCCCTCCGCCGGCTGACGGCCGTTGCCTCCGGCTGGACGGACGGTCGTGGCGCTGACGGCCTGGGCGCCCGCCCCCTCATCGATGATCGCGATCGGCGAAAAACCGCTCGACTTGGTGCTTTCCATTCGCCCCGCATCCTAGCAGGCCTGCATACCCCCGGGGAGTATCAAGCGAGCGCAGGCCAAGGCTGGCAGCTACACCTGCGGCGAAGGCTCGCCCAGGGTGCGCACCTGCGGCAGGACGGCCCGGCCGATCAGCTCCAGCTTGGCTACGTCGTGCACGCCGCGCAGGGCGACGATGGTGTGCTGTGAGCCGGCCTCGGCCCAGCCGCCCAGGCGCTCGACCAGTCCGCCGGGCGTGAGCGACCCGCGCGACCCGTCGGGTGTGATCGAGATCGTGGACAAGTTCGTGCGCTCGATCTCCGCGTAGTCGCGGCCGACCGATTCGCAGTGGCGGCGCAGGACGGCGAACTTGTGGCGCAGCACATCCGGCGCGCCGAAGACGTTGCACGCGTCGGCGTAGCGCGCGACGAGGCGCAGCGTGGTTCGCTCGCCGCCACCGCCGACCAGGATCGGGATGCGCGGCCGGCTCAGCGCCTGCGGGCTGTTGAGCACGCGCTCCGCCACGATGCGCCGGCCCTCGAAACGCTCCTCGCTGCCGCGCTCGCCGCGGAACGCGTGGTGCGCCATCTGGAGCGTGTCCGCGAGCAGCGCGAAGCGGTCGGGCAGCTCGGGGAATGGGATGCCCAGAGCGCGCGCCTCGGCCACGTTCCAGGCGGCCCCGATGCCCAACCAGGCCCGCCCGCCTGACAGCACGTCGAGCGTCGTCGTGGCCTTGATCCACAGGCCCGGCTGGCGATACGGCACGCCACCGACCATCAGGCCCAGCCGAGCTCGGCGACTGTGGGCGGCCATGAAGCCGAGCGTGGTCAGGCCCTCGAGCATCGGCTCCTCGACCTCGCCCACGCTGCGGATCTGGAAGAGGTGGTCCATCACCCAGATCGAGTCGAAGCCGACGTCGTCGGCGGTGCGCACGATGCGCGCCAGCGTCGGCCCGATCTCGGCGTCACCACCGGGCCAGGTAAAGGAGCTGATCTGGAGCCCGACCTTCATCTCCCTCTCGCGCTCAGTGGAAGAGGTCCATCTCGGGCGGCATGATCACGTCCTCGCGCACGCTGCCCGGCCCAGGTGGCAGCTCGACGCCGCGTACCAGCACGACCGGCCGGCGGCTGGCCTTGCCCGCAGCGAGTTCGGCTGCCGAGCAGACCTCGTCAGCCGTGGCGACGACCGTCGAGCGCATGATCCGCCCGTCGGCATCTGGCCGGCCGCGCTGGTCGTCGAGCGGCGCCGCGCCGGCGATGCCCAGGCAGACGTCGACGATGCCGAAGCGCCACGGCCGACCGAACGAGTCGCTGACCAGCACCACGGGCGCCACGCCGAGCAGCTCGCCGAGCCGGCGGCGCAGCATCGCCGCCGAGGCGTCAGGGTCCAGGGGCAGCAGCGTGACCAGGTTCCGGTCGCCGGTGTTTGAGGCATCGACGCCGGCATTGGCACAGACGAAGCCATGGTGCGTGCGGCAGACGATCACGCCGCGCTCCATGCGCAGCACCTCGGCCGATTCGCGCAGCACGACCTCGACCTGGCGCGCGTCCCGGTCCCACTGCTGTGCGAAGTCGACCGCCTCCGGCCGGGGCTCGATGGTGCGCAGGTCGACCAGCCGACCCTCCGCCTTGGAGACGATCTTCTGGGTCACGACCAGCAGGTCGCCGGCGCGCGCGGAGAGCGCCGGATCGGTCGCCGCGGCTTCGCGCCAGGCATCGGCGATCAGTGCCGCGAGGTCGTCGCCCGGGTGCACCTCGGGCAGGGCCGGCAGGGCGAGGGCGAAAACCGCGCTCAAGGGAAGCTCGCTGGTCAGGTGGCGGCCAGCATCTCGTCCGCCGCCCGGCCGCCGAGATCCAGCAGCTCGAGCAGTAGCCGGCCCTCGAGACGCTCCAGATCGTCAGGCGTGTCGAGGTCGAAGCCAAGCTCGGCGTCGGCGACGAGCTGGACGCTCGCGCCGGCGGCGGCCGCGGCGCGGACGTGGGCCTCGAGGCTGGCTTCGCCGAAGGCCGGCTCGATGATTCCCGGCGGCGAGAGCAGCAGCGCGTTGGTGCCGTCGCGCGCCTCTGCCGGCACGGCCACGACGATCGGCCGTGCCGAGCCGGCGGCCAGCGCAGCGTCGGCCGCGTCGAGCAGCCGCCGCAGGGCAGAGCCGGAGACGAGGGGCAGGTCGGCGGGCAGGCACAGGATAGCGCTGGCGCCGGCGGCCAGGGCGCTTTCTCGGCCCGCGCGCAGGGCGTCATTCAGGCCATCGAGGCTGGTCCTGAAGGCCGGCTCGGGGACCGTCCGCGCCCCGGCCTGAGCGGCGAGACGCCTCACCGCCGGGTCGCCGCTGACGACGTGGACGGCGCGGCACGCCTCGAGCTCGGCCAGCGCGCCAAGGCTCCGGCTGAGCATGCCAAGGACGAGCGACTCGCGCTCCTCCGGGTCGAGCGCCTCGCCCAGCCGTGCCTTGCCGTCTGACAGGCCGCGTACGGGCACGATGGCATGCAGGCGCGACAGATCGGCGACGCTCGGAAGGTCGTGCTCGGGCATGCCGGCCAATGGTAAGCGTCAGCCGTCCTGATCGACGGCGGGGAGCATTGCGTGCTATAACTCCGCGGGCCGCCCCACGCGGCCAGCTGTTGAAAGCCTTACCCAAGGGGGTACCTCCCAGTGCGAACACTTTCCCTGGCGCTCGGCGTCATGCTCCTCGTCGCCGCCTGTGGCGGCACGCCGGCGGCGACACCGTTACCGACCCCGGCGGTAACCCCGGCCGCGACTCCGGCGTCGACGCCGGCTGCGACCCCGGCTGCCGGGACGCCCGGCGCCGGCGGTGACATGTGCGCGGTCATCAGTGGCGCCGAGATGTCTGAGATCTTCGGTGTCCCGATGACCCAGCAGCCGATCGAGGACGAGGGCACCTGCACGTATGCAGCCGGGATGGGTATCCCATCCGTCGTGCTGCGCATGGAGAGCGGCGACCTGTCCGTGCCGCGGATGCTGTTCGGCGAGAGTGGCCGCGATGCAACCGTCGCCGGCCAGCCAGCCGTCGTGGGCAACCTGTTCGGCATCATCGCCTACGTCCAGCGCGGCGGCGAGATGTTCGTCGTCCAGTCAGTCCTGACCGACGACACCGAGGAGGTCCGCCAGCAGGTCATCCGGGTCGCCGAGACCGCCTACCCGCGCCTGCCCTGACCGGGCGGGCTGGCTGGGCTCAGCTGGCGGGCGCCGACTCGACCAGGTAGGCCGCCAGCGCGCGCCGCTGGGCCTCAGAGCCCAGCAGCGTCCGCGCCACCAGCGCCACATAGCCCGCGGCACTCACCTCGGTGGCTGCCGCGGCGTCTTTCTCGTCGAGCACGAAGTCGTCGATCAGGCCGGGGTGTGCGCGGGCGTAGTGCCGCGCCACGCCGGCGGCGCCCTGCTCGCCGGCGAGCGAAAGCAGCAGCCGGTCGGCCGGTCCGCGCAGCGCCGTGCCCGCGATGATCGGGCTGACGGCGGCGACGCGCGCCGGAGCCGCAAGCAGCGCAGCGGCCATGCCCGGCAAGGCCAGGATCGGACCCAGACTGAGGAACGGGTTCGAGGGCGCGATGACGACCAGCGTCGCATCGGCAACTGCGGCCAGCACCTCCGCTGACGGCCGGGCCGCATCGATGCCTTCGAAGCGCAGCTCGAGGACCTCGTCGGCGTGGCTGCGCCGGACGAAGTAGTCCTGGAAGTCGAGCCAGCCGGTTGCGGTCCGCACCTTGGTGGCGACGGGCTGGTCGGTCATGGGCAGCAGCTGCGCTCCGACGCCGAGCGCACGCGCGAGGCGGGCCGTCACCTCGGTCAGCCGCTCCCCCTGGCGCAGCCAGTGGGTGCGCAGGACGTGCGTCGCCAGGTCGCGGTCACCCAGCCCGAACCACGTCGGCTGGCCGTAGCGGCCGAGCATCTCCGCCGCCGACCAGGTTTCGTCACGCACGCCCCAGCCGGTGTCAGGGTTGGCCAGCCCCGCGAGCGTGTAGAGCAGCGTGTCGAGGTCGGGCGAGACGTGGAGACCATGGACGATGAGGTCGTCGGCCGTGTTGCCCACGACGGTCAGCTCGATCGGCTCCTCACCCGCGCCGGCGCGACGCTCCGCTTCCAGCGCAAAGCCGTGGACCATCTTGGCCCCGCCGTAGCCGCCGGCCAGCACAAGCACGCGCATGGGCCAGAGTTTGCACCGCCTGACGATGGACAATGACGGCGTGGCGATCGATCTGGTCACCGGCGCGTTCGGCTTCACCGGCAGCCGTATCGCCGAGCGGCTGCTCGAGCAGGGTCGCGAGGTCCGCACGCTGACCCGGCGCAGGGCAGGCAGCCATCCGCTCTCGGCTCGCCTTCGCGCCGAGGCGCCGCGCTTCGACGACCCGACCGCCCTGCGCCACCAGCTCGACGGCGTGGAGCGACTCTTCGTGACCTACTGGATGCGCTTCCCGCGCGGCGGCGCCACGTGGCAGGCGATGGTCGACAACATCAGCCGTCTCGTCGAGGCTGCGCGCGATGCCGGCGTCAGCCGCATCGTTTACGTCTCGGTCAGCAACGCTGCCGCCGATTCTTCGACGGCCTACTTCCGGGCCAAGGCCGCGGCCGAGCAAAAGGTCCGCGCCGGCGGCGCGCCGTATGCCATCGTCCGGCCGACGCTGCTCTACGGCGAGGGCGACATCCTGCTCAACAACATGGCCTGGTCGCTGCGGCGGCTGCCCGTCTTCGGCATCCCCGGCGACGGCGGCTATCGCGTCCAGCCGGTCCACGTCGACGACGTTGCCGAGCTGTGCCTGGAGCTGGCAGACTCGGCGGCTGAGGTCGAGACCGACGCCTGTGGGCCCGAGGTGTTCACCTTCAACGACCTGGTCAGGACAGTGGGCGCGGCCGTCGGCAGCCGGGCCCGGCTGGTCCACCTGCCAGTGCCGGTCGTGCTGGCCACGACCACCGTCATCGGCTGGCTGGTGCGCGACGTGGTTCTGACCGGCGACGAGATCCGCGAGCTGATGGAGAGCCTGCTCGTCTCACGCCAGGCCGATGTACAGCCGCGGCCGACGCGCCTCTCGGACTGGGTCGTCCAGCGCGGCGAGACGCTCGGCCGGCGCTACTCGTCCGAGCTGGGCCGCAACTTCCGTTTCGAGCGCGCCTAGCCCTCGAAGTGCTCGTTGACGCGCGAGTGGCGCAGCGTGAAGCTGACGCGGTGCTGGCTGCTGAAGCGGTCGCGGATCAGCCGCTCGGCCTCATCCGGCGACTCATAGCGGCGGGCCATCTCGAAGATGTCCTGCAGCGCCTGCTCGCGATCAGGCAGCTCCTCCGCCGTGCCGGCGAAGGAGACGTAGTCCAGGCCGTCCTCGACGACAAGGCTGTAGCGCGGATCGCGGCGCAGGTTGCCCGGCCAGCGCCGGCCGACGAGCGAGTTGACGATCAGCTCATCGCCGCGAAGCAGGTACCAGACAACGGCCTGGTGAGGCGCGCCGTCGGCATCGATGGTGGCGATGGCGGCGAAGCGTGGCGCGGCCAAGAAGGCACGCGCCCGCTTCGACAGCGGGAGCTCGGTCACGGGCCCTCGGGGAGGATGCCCTTCTCCGTCAGCCAGTCGCGCGCGACCGTGGCGAACTCCTCCTGCTCGATGCCGACGCGCACGTTGAGCGCGGTCAGCTCGTCGGTTGTCATGGCCTGCGAGACGGGATCGAGGATCGCCGCCAGCGCATCTGCGCCGCCGACCTGGGCGAGGAAGTCGTCGCGCACGATCGGCGCGATGTTCTCTGCCGGCTGGGTGTTGCGGTCATCCTCGAGCACGACGAAGCCGAAGCGGGCGATGTCCGGCTGCGTCGAGCACAGCTGGCCGATGTCGACCGCGCCGCCGTTCAGGGCAGTCGCTATCTCCGCGCCGCAGGCATCCAGCTCGATCAGCCGGATCTGGTCGTAGTCGATGCCGTAGACGTCGCGCAGGACGCCGCCACAGAGCGGGTTCGTCTCGCACTCGGCGGGCAGGCCCCACACGAGCTCGGCCTGCACCGCAGCCAGGTCGGAGGCGCGCGACAGGCTCAGCTCCGCCGCGGTGTCGCCGCGCACGACGAGCGTGTTCTTGTCCTGTGCCGGGGTGTAGCCAAGGACCGTCAGGCCGCGGCCGTCGAGCCGCGCCTGCAGCCGATCGTGGGTCTGTGCCGAGTCGGCGGTCGCCTCGCCGGCGCTCTGGTTGACGAACTCGAGCAGGCTGCCGATGTACTCGGGCATCAGGTCGAAGTCGCCGCGCTCGATAGCCGGCAACGTCGTGTCGCGTGGCCCGATCTGGAGGTTGCGCGTGACCGTGTAGCCGCGCGCCTCCAGCACCTGGGCGTAGATCTCGGCCATCAGCGCCGACTCGTAGAAGCCGGCCGAGCCGATGCGGATGTTGACCTGGGCTGTTGGTGTCGCGCCCCCACCCATCCCGCAGGCGCCGATCAGCGCCAGCAGGGATGCCCCAAGGGCGAGCATGCGGGATGTCCGCATTGGGTCCCTCCTACATCGTGTCCGGCCGCCGCACCGGCGGCCTCGTGTAACGGACTATATGTGCGATCGCCATCGCGGGCCGGCTCAGGCCCGCCGTGACTCAGTCGGCAGGCTAATGGGCAGGCCGTGGGGCTCGCCCGGCTCGCCTGCTCGCGACCCGACTGCGAGCCGGCGCTGGAGCCAGCCGAGCAGCAGGTCGGCGCCGATGGCCAGCAGGGCGATCATCAGCGCGCCGGCGACCAGCCGCGGGTTGTCGAAGCGGGCGATGCCTTGGATGATGTAGCGCCCGAGCCCGCCGCCGCCGATGATCGCGCCCAGCGCGGCGGTGGCGATGACCTGCACCGTCGCGATGCGCAGGCCGGCCATGATCACCGGCATGGCCAGCGGCAGCTCGACCCGGCGGAGCACCTGCCAGCCGCCCATGCCCACCCCGCGCGCCGCCTCGACCACGTCGCGGTCGACATCGCGCAGGCCGGTGTAGGCATTGGTCACGATCGGCGGCACGGCCAGCGCGACCATCGCCAGCAGCGTCGGGCCGTTGGTGAAGACGAGCGGGTCGCGCGCGCTGGTGGCGAAGACGCCGAAGAGGATGACCAGCAACGCGTAGCTCGGCACGGCGCGGCCCAGGTTGGCCAGGTTGATCGCCACGAACGCGCCTCGGCCGGTGTGGCCGATGTACAGCGCCAGCGGCAGGGCCAGCGCGAGGCCGATGGCCAGGGCGCCGCCGGAGAGCAGCACATGCTCCGCGAGGCGCACCGGGATGGCATCCCGGCCGCTCCAGTTGGCCGGGTCGAGGAGCCAGCCGATGAGCTCGCTCATGTGGCTGCCCGGGCGCGCGCCCAGGGTGTGGCCAGCCGCTGCAATACGACGAACAGCGCGTCCGCCAGCACGGCCAGCGCAACCGACAGCACCGCGCCGGCGATGTACAGCGTCGGGAAGAACTGGCGCAGCCCGTTCTCTATCAGGAACCCCAGGCCGCCGATACCGATCAGCGCTGCGACGGTCACCAGGCCGATCGTTGTCACGGTCGCGATGCGCAGGCCGGCGACGATGACCGGCAGCGCCAGTGGCAGCTCGATCCGCCATAGCCGCGCCCACGACGAGTAGCCCATCGCCGTCGCCGATTCTCGGACCTCGGCCGGCACGCCGTCCAGCGCGGCAACGATGTTGCGCACCAGGATGAACAGCGTGTAGCCGACGAGCGCGATGACCGCGCTGAGCAGGGTCCGGCCGGTGATCGGCACCAGGATCGCGAACAGCGCCAGGCTGGGGATCGTGTACACCACGGCCGCACCGGCGGTGATCGGGCTGAAGGTCCGGCGCTGGCGGCGGATGACGAGCGCCAGCGCGAACGAGATGGCGAAGCCGATGCCCACCGCCAGCACGGTCAGCCAGACGTGCTCGAGCGTGCGCATGGCCAGCATGTCCAGCCGCGCGAGCAGCCAGTCGAAGCGGATGAGCGGGTCGCCCTCAGCCATCGCGCAGCGTTCGCGCGATCTGCTCGACGGTCAGCAGGCCGAGCGCCCGGCCCGCGGGGTCGACGACGATGCCCGCCATGACGTCAGCGGCGAGCATCATCGACAGGGCGTCCTTCAGTGTCGCGTGTTCGGCGAGCAGCGGCGACATTGGCACCGCCGCATCAGCCGACAGCGGGCCGTCGAGCGGGATGTCGCGGGCCCGCAGCCAGCCAATCGGCCGGTCCTGCGCGTCCACGAGCAGCAGGTAGCCGACCTCGTCTGAGGCTGCGCGCTGGCCAGCCTCGGCCGCGTCGTCGCCTGGCCGCGCAGCGGTTGCCGGCAGCAGCTCCAGGTCGCGCACGCGGCGCAGGCTGAGGCGCTTCAGCCCGCGGTCGGCGCCAACGAAGCGGGTCACGAACTCTGACGCCGGCTGGGCCAGGACCTCGGCCGGTGTCCCGACCTGGGCGAGCGCGCCGCCGGCGGCCATGACGGCCATCAGGTCGCCCATCTTGATCGCCTCGTCCACGTCGTGAGTCACGAACAGGATCGTCTTGGCCAGCTGCTCCTGCAGGCGCAGCAGCTCGTCCTGGAGGCGCTCGCGGACGATCGGGTCGACCGCACCGAAGGGCTCATCCATCAGCAGCAGCGGCGGATCCGCGGCCAGCGCCCGGGCAACGCCGACCCGCTGGCGCTCGCCACCCGACAGCTGTGCCGGGTAGCGGCCGCGGTACGCGTCCGGCTCGAGGCCGACCAGCGCCAGCAGCTCGTCAGTCCGGGCCGCGATGCGCTGACCGGGCCAGCCCAGCAGCCGCGGCACCGTGGCCACGTTGTCGGCGATCGTCTGGTGCGGGAACAGGCCGACCTGCTGAATGACGTAGCCGATCCTGCGCCGCAGCGCGACCGGGTCCTCCGCCGCTACGTCCTGCCCGTCGATCAGGATCTGTCCGCTCGTCGGCTCGATCAAGCGATTGACCATCTTGAGCGACGTGGTCTTGCCGCAGCCAGAGGGTCCGACGAGCACGCACACCTTGCCCGCCGGCACGATCAGCGACAGGTCGTTGACCGCGCCCGGCGTCTCGCCCTCAGCACGCACCTTCGAGCGGCCGTCATAGCGCTTGGTGACGTTGCGGAACTCGACCGTCGCCGCAGTCTGCACGAGGGCACCGTATACGCTTGTCGGCATGACGGCCACTCCGCCCGCCCACGGGGCAGCCGGCGAGAGCGCGATCATCGTGCCGGTCGAGCTGCCGGTCGCCGCGCGGCGGCTGCGCGACGGGCTCGATCCCGTGGCCGCGCTGGGGGTGCCCGCCCACGTGACGCTGCTCTATCCCTTCATGCCGCCCGGCCTGCTCGACGACGAGGTCCGCCGGCGGGTGGCGGCGATCGTCGCCACCGAGCGATCGTTCTCGTTCGCTCTGGCCCGGATGGAGCGCTGGCCGTCCGTGGTGTGGCTGGCGCCCGAGCCGGACGAGCCCTTCCGCCGCCTGACGGCGGCGCTGCACGCTGAGTTTCCCGACTATCCGCCCTACGCCGGCGTCCATGAGGAGGTAATCCCGCACCTGACGATCGTCGAGGATCCGCGGCCGGAGTGGCTCGCCGCCGCCGAGCGGGCACTGCCGCAGATGCTGCCCATCCGCGACGTCGCGCGTGAGGCTCACGTCATCGCCCAGGACGGTGACCGGCCGTGGAGCACGCTGTGGCGCCTGCCGCTGGGCAGGCGCGGCTAGACTGCGCGCCATGCCACAGCTCCACCTGCGCGCCGAGGAAGGCGACTATGCCCCGACCGTGCTCCTGCCCGGCGACCCGAACCGCGCCACGCGCGTGGCCGAGATGCTCGACGGCGGGCTGGAGGGGACACGACTGGTCAATGACCACCGCAAGATGCTCGGCTACACGGGCACCTACCAGGGCCGGCCGGTCAGCGTCCAGACGAGCGGCATGGGCACCCCGTCAATGGCCATCGTCGTCGAGGAGCTGCTTCGGCTGGGCGCGCGTCGGCTGATCCGGATCGGCACCTGCGGCGGTATTGGCCGCGGCATCCGCACGGGCGACATCGTGGTGGCGACCGCCGCCGCGCCGGTCGATGGCACGACGCGAACCTACCTGCACGGCGACCCGTATGCGCCGGCGGCCGACTTCGAGCTGACCCGGCGGCTGGTCGACGGGGCGCGAGCGAAGGGACTTACGCCGCACATCGGGCCGGTCGCCTCGGTCGACGTCTTCTACAACCCCGACGAGGATTACGTCACCAAGTGGCGCTCGCGCGGCGTGCTCGCCTTCGAGATGGAGGCGGCGGCGCTGTTCTACCTCGCGTCACGCGCGGCCGGCGCCGGCGAGGACGTCCGCGCCGGCTGCATCCTGACCGTCAGCGACACGCTGGCCGAGGAAGAGACCTCCGAGATGACATACCTGCCGCTGTCCGAGCTGGAGGCCGCGACCGACCGGATGATCGAGGTCGCGCTGGAGGCGGGCGCGCAGTCTTGATCCCGATCGGCCTCAACCTGGCCTCGATCGGGGTCAGCTCGGCGTGGTGGCTCGATGCCGCCCGCCGGGCAGAGCAGGCCGGCTTTGCCGGCGTCTGGTGCTGGGACCACTTCATCAGCCGCGGCAGGGACAAGGCGCGACCGGTGCTCGAGTGCTGGACGACGCTGACGGCAGCCGCCGCCGGCACGCGCAGCATTCGCGTGGGCAGCTTCGTGACCAATGTCAACAACCGCCATCCGGCCGTGCTGGCGCGGATGCTGGCGACGCTCGCCGACCAGGCGCCGGGAAGGGTCGAGCTGGGGCTCGGCGTGGGTGGCTACGAAGCTGAGATGGCGGCATACGGCGTCGACTTCCCGGGCCCCGCTGATCGCGTGGAGCGGCTCGAGGAGGCGGTCCGGGTCATGCGCCTGCTGTGGGCCGGCGGTCCCGCTGACTTCCAGGGCCGTCACTACCGGCTGAGCGAAGCGTGGGCCCATCCTGTCCCTGTTCCTGCGCCACGAATAATCGTCGGTGGCGAGAAATCGGCCGGGGCTCGCCTGGCCGCACGCGTTGGCGACGGCTGGACGACCAACGCCGCCGACTACGACCGGCTGCTGCCGCTTCACCTCGAGGAGCTGGAGCGTCACGGCCGCCGGCGCGAGGACGTGGCCCACCTGCTGGCCGTCGAGCTCCAACGCGGCGCGGCCATCAACCTGACCGACCTCGCCGCCGAGTGGCAGGCACACGGCGCCGACGAGCTCATCGTCAGCTGGGTCCGGCCGGACGATCTGCCGGCGCTGCTGCAGGCAGCGAACGAGGCTGCGCTCGGGCGCTAGGCCAGGCCGCAGGCCAGCGAGATCCCGCTGGCCGCCCGGCGTTGCCCGATGTGCACCTCTGAGCTGGCGGCCTGATCGGCCACTCCGCGCTACGCTGAGGCGGCCATGAGCGGTCGCCTCGACACCATCACCGAAGCCCACGACACCTGCTTCCGCTGCGGCAAGCCGACGCCGCTCGGGGTGCCGCTGTGTGAGCACGACAATCCGGGCCGGATCAAGGGCCCGAGCACGACCCAAGTCCACGGCACGATCGTCATAGGGCTGATCGTCGGCTTCATCCTGTTCGGCCTGGCGGCGACGATGATCCGCGCGGGTGGGCCGTTCGATGCGGCCATCGTCGCCACGACCCCGGTCGGCGACGGCCAGACCTCGGTCGTGGTCAACGTGACGAACGAAGGCGACCGTTCGGCACGAGCGACCTGCCGGCTGTCGCAGGGCGGCCTCGTCGGCAGCGGCGACGATGTCTTCTTCTCGGAGCCGATCCCGGCCGGCGAGATGCGCCAGTTCACGCGCCTGCTGCGCGCGGCCAATGCGCCCGCGGGCCGGCCGCTGCAGGTGGCCGTCCTCTGTAACTAGGCTCCCGGAGCCTGATCCGGTGCCGATCGCGCCTGGCGGTCGCTGATCCCGAGCAGGTTGATCAGTCCGCCGGTCATGACCAGCGCGGCGGCGCCGAGCATGGCCAGCCGGAAGGCCTCCGTCGAGGCGGCACGCACGCCGGCCATCTGATCCGCCGTCAGCTGTGCCTCGGGGAAGGCGAGCGGCGGGATCAGCCGCCGGACCTGTGGATCGTTGACGTCCAGGCTGGGCAGGGCCGGCGCGGCGGCGGCGTAGAAGGCGGCCGTGACGAGGACGAAGATCAGCGCCCCGGCCAGCTGCGGGCCGACGCGCGAGATGGCGTTGTTGATCGCCGAGGCGAGGCCGGCCTGGCGCGCGGGCACGGAGCGCATCAGCGCCGTCGTCAGTGGCGCGACCATGATCGCCACGCCAAGTCCGTGTACGACCAGCCCGGGCAGCACGTCGAGCAGGTATCCGTCCGACGGCAGGTACGTTGCCGGATCGCCGAGCATCAGCCGCCACGGCTGGCTCGTGCTCGGGACACGGGCCAGCCAGAGCACGCCCAGGCCCATCAGCAGCGGCCCCGCGGCCATGAAGCGTCGCGGCCCGAAGCGGCTGGCCAGGCCGCCGAAGCGCGACGACAGAAAGACCAGGAAGAGCGAGCTCGGGACCATGCCCAGCCCGACCGCCGCCGCCGTGTAGCCGAGCGTGCCCTGCAGGTAGATCGGCAGCAGGAAGAAGGTCACGTACAGCGCGCCGTAGATGAGCAGGGTCGAGAGGTTGGTGACCGCGAAGTTGCGCGAGCGGAACATCGACAGCGGGATCAGGGGCTGGCGTGCCCGCGCGAAGTAGATCGGCAGCGCGATCGATGCCAGCGCGCCCGCGCCGAGCGCGCCAAAGGCGAGCGGGCTTGCCCACTGGCGCTGCTCCCCGTAGATCACGCCGAACGACAGCCCGCCAACGGCGAGCGCCACCAGGCCGGCACCCAGCCAGTCGAAGTGCGCCGCCGCTTGAGGGTCGCGGCTCTCAGTCACGTGGCGCCGCAGCGCCCAGATCGACAGCCCGATGAGCGGCAGGTTGAGCAGGAAGATCGCCCGCCACGTGACCTCCTGCACCAGCACACCGCCAACGAGCGGACCCAGGATGACCGCCGCACCCGATGCTGCCGCCCAGGTGCCGAACGCGCGGCCCTGCTCCTCACCGCTGAAGGCATGGGTCAGCAGCGCCAGCGACGCCGGCACGAGCAGCGCCCCGGCCGCTCCCTGGAGCAGCCGGAAGACGACCAGCAGCTCCAGGTTTGGTGCAAGCCCGCAGGCCAGCGAGGTCGCGCCGAAGCCGACCAGCCCAAGCTCGAAGATGCGCTTGCGGCCGTGGTAGTCAGTCAACGCGCCGGCCAGGACGAGCAGTGCCGAGAGCGTCAGCAGGTAGCCGTAATGGATGTAGTTCTGGGCCTCGAACACGTCGAGGAAGAGCCGCGGCTCGCGTCCGATCTCGGCCAGCGCAACCGGCAGGACCGACGAGTCGAGGAACACGACGGACGAGCCCAGCACCGCCGCCAGCAGGGTCCACGTCTTGCCGCTCACGCCGACAGTCTGCCGCGTCAGGGAGCGCCTCGGCCGGCCATCCTACAATCCGCCTCGTGCCCCTGGCCCAATCCACTTCGTTCGAGCGCGAGCTGGCCGTTGCCATTGACGCCGCCCGTGCCGCCGGCAGCCTCCAGATGGAGCGCTACGAGCGCCTGGAGCGGATCGTCCACAAGACCGCCTACGACGTCGTGACCGAGGTCGACGAGATGTCTGAGCAGCTGATCATCGGCGCGATCCGCGACCAGTTCCCTGACGATGGCTTCCTGGCCGAGGAGTCCGGCCGGACGCACGTCCGGCTGCCCACCAGCAAGGGCAGCGCGTCCGGCGTGGCCCAGCGGATGTGGATCATCGACCCGCTCGACGGCACCGTCAACTACGCGAACGGCATCCCGGTCTTCTGCGTCAGCATTGGCCTCGTGGCGGAGGGACAGCCCGCGGCGGGGGTGATCTACGACCCGGTCCGCAATGAGCTGTTCAGCGCCGTCGCCGGCGGCGGCGCGCAGCTTGACGGCATGCCGATCCGGCACCCGGCGAAGGAGAAGATGTCCGACATGGTCCTCTCGCTTGCGCTGCCTCGGCGAGGGTGGTCCAGGCGCGAGCAGGAGGTGCGCAAGCGTATCCGCGTGGCGCGCGCCATGGGTAGCGCCGCCCTGGCGCTGGCCTACGTCGGCAACGGCCGCTTCGACGGTTTCGTCCAATCGGGCGGGCTGTCGCTGTGGGACGTAACCGCCGCCGGGCTGATCGCGACCGAGGGCGGCGCCACCGTCTCGACGCTGAGCGGAGAGCCTTGGTTCGACCTCGCTCGGCCGGACAAGTCGATCGGCCTGGTAGCGGCCCCGCCAGATCACCACCAAGCGCTGTTGGAGCTGCTCGCATGACTGGTCGCACCGCCGGCATCGCAGTCGCCCGGCTCAACCACGCCGTGCTCTACGTTCGCGACCTCGACCGGTCGGTCGACTTCTACCGCCGCGTCTTCGGCTTCGAGGAGATCTCGCGCATTCGCGGCTTCATGGCCTTCCTGCGCGCGGCCGGCTCGAGCAACCACCACGACCTGGGCCTGGCCGCTGTCGGCCCGGACGCGCCGCGGCCGGTGCGCGGCTCGACTGGCCTGTACCACCTCGCGTGGGAGGTGCCGCGCATCGAGGACCTGGCGCGCGCCGCCGAGGTGCTGAGCGCTGAGGGTGCGCTGGGCGGGCAGAGCGACCACGGCGCGACGAAGTCGCTGTACGGTCGGGACCCAGATGGCAACGAGTTCGAGGTCATGTGGATGGTGCCCCGCGCCGACTGGGGCCGCTACGAGGCGGCGGCCACGATCGCGCCGCTCGACCTGGCCGCCGAGCTGGCCCGCTATGGAGGCCGCGCCGACGGCCTGGCGGAGTGAGCGGCTGGCTGCCCTACGACAAGGTCCACGGGCGGAGCCACACCGTCAGCGGCAAGGTCCTCGTCTGGCCGCGTCAGGCCGGTGCGCCGGGCATCCCTGGCCGGGAGATCCTCGTCTACCTGCCTCCGTCACTGGCCGAAGGTCGGCCGTCGGCGGGCAAGACCTACCCCACGCTCTACTTCCACGATGGCCAGAACGTCTTCGACGAGCGCACCTCATACGCCGGTGAATGGCGGGCAGACGAGGCGCTCGAGGAGCTGGCCCGCGAAGGCATTGAGGCGATCGCCGTCGCCGTGCCCAACTCGGGTGAGGGCCGAATGGACGAGTACAACCCGTGGCCCAGCCGCGAGAAGTTCTGGCGCGGTGGCAAGCGCGTGGGTGGCAAGGGCGACGCCTATCTCGATTGGCTGGTCGGCTCGGTCAAGCCACTCGTCGACCGCTCGTTCCCGACCAGCCATGATCGAATGGAGACCGGCATCATCGGCTCGTCGATGGGCGGGCTGATCAGCATGTATGGCCTGCTGGTCCATCGCCAGACCTTTGGCCTGGCTGGAGTGATCAGCCCGTCAATACGCTGGAAGCGCTACGCGATCGTGCGCCTGATCGGCCAGCTCGGCCTGCCCGCGGCACGCGTCCACCTGGACATGGGCGGTCGCGAGTGGCGCGGCGGGCTGGACGACGCGCGGCGGCTGCGCGACACGCTCATCGAGCAGGGCATGACCGTCGGCCGGGACCTCAGCTACGTGGAGGAGCGCTACGCGCCGCACAACGAGCCAGCCTGGGCGAGGCGACTGCCCGGTGCGCTGCGCTTCCTGCTCGCCGGCGCGGCAGCGTCAGGGTCGAACCGCAGCTAGGGGCTGGTGAAGCCGAGTCGGAGGTAGTCGGCGCGGGCGTAGAACGAGCCCGCGTTCGTCGTGCAGCGGACGCGGATGCGCAGCTCGCCCGTGGCGCCGCTGCCGCTGACGAAGCGATCCAGCGGGCCGGGCAGCGGGGCCGAGACCATGACCTTGGTCTTGCCCACCGTCCGCGCATCGAGGTCGACCCACGTGCCGGCCGTCCAGCTGTAGGCCTGCACGACCTGCGTGCAGGCGCGCGTGTTGCGGCCGCTGTAGGCGACGTTGAACGACAGCGTGCCGCGCGGCACGTTGATAAAGCGCCCAAACCAAGAGCTGGTGAAGGTACGGCGAGTCGTCGAGTTGACGTCGTAGAAGGAGTTGTCGTTGGCCGCCAGCCGGGCGTAACCGCCGGCGCGCACGGACCTGTTCTGGACGACGGCCGCCGACGGCGCGCGGCTGCCGCGGGTGAGGGTGCGGAAGGTCCACGACACGGGCGCGGCGATCGGCGTGCCGCTGCTGCTGCGCGCGATGGCCCCGATCGTCACCTTGAAGGTCGTGCCCTCCGGCAGCGGTGCGGTCGGGGTGAAGGCCATCGTCTCGCCGCTCCACGAGAACGAGCCGCTGACGGTCGTGCCGTTCGGCCGGCTGAGTGAGAACGCCGCCTGGGCGACGACGCGGTTGACCGGCTGGTCGAAGGTCACGCCGATCACCGTCGCGGCAGGCTGTCCGGTGGCGCCGGCAGTGGGCGAGGTCGCGCTCACGCTGGGCGCCCCGGTCGTGGCAGGCGGATCGGTTGTGCCGTCGCCGGCGGGCACGTTCAGGAGATGGCCGTAGTAGCGGCTGTCGACGGGCCGAGTGGGATCGCCGTCGAAGCCGTAACCAGGGTCGGCAGCAGTCTTCACTGCCGCATCGGCGCGCAGCAGCGCGATCACGTCGGCCGGCGTCAGCCCGGCGCACGGCCCTGGCGTACCGGCGGTGTCGAGGCACAGCGCCAGCGCGCCGGCGGCGTGCGGCGCGGCCATGCTCGTGCCTGAGATCGCCTTGTGGCCTCCGCCGGGCCAGGTCGAGCCGACGCAGACGCCGGGAGCGGCGATAGTGTGGGCACGGCCGGCCTCCGTGCCGGCAAAGCTGGAGAACCCGGCGTGGCGATCGTCTCGGTCCTGGGCCACGCTGGCCGAGCAGGCCGGATTCAGCCCGACCGCGCCGGGCTGGCCGTCAGTGTCGGTCATGGCGGTGACAGTCAACACCTCGGGGTACGCGGCCGGCACGTCGGGCGCGTTCGGCCAGTCGAAATCCCACCCATCGTTGCCGGCCGCGACCACCACATGGATGCCCGCGTCCGTGGCGCGGCAGATCGCGCGGTGCAACGGATCGGTGGTCGTGGCGCAGCTGCTGATCGGTGAGCCGCCCCCGCCGAGGCTCATGTTGATGACGGCGATGTCATTCGTGGGATCGGCGTCGGTGCGCGTCGCGAGCGCCCACTCGATGCCGCAGATGATCGACGACCACCTGCCCCGACCGTGCTTGTTCAGCACCTTGACCGCGACCAGCCGCGTTCCCGGCGCGACGCCGATCACGCCTGCGCCATTGTTGCGGGCACCAATGATGCCGGCCACGTGGGTGCCGTGGCCATTGTCATCGTTGGCCGGCCCGGAGCCGATGCAGTTGACGCCGTGGACGGCGTTCAGGTCGGGGTGCGACAGGTCGATGCCGGTGTCGATCACCGCCACGTTCGCGCCGCTCGGATCGCGGGCCGTGTCAGCGCCGGCGGCGCCGATCCGCCGGACGCCGGGTGGCACGGCATCGCCGGCGGTCAGCGGGAAGCTGTTGCTTGCCCAGACCGGCCGGTCGAGCTCGACGGCCGCGACCCGCGGGTCGGCGCGCAGCGCCGCCACCTGGGCTGGGCGGAGTTGCGCGCTGAAGCCATTCAGCAACCGGAAGTGGCGCGCCGCACGGAAGCCGCGAACGCGTTCCAGCGTGCGTGTCAGCTGCGCACGCTCTGCAGGCCGAGTGTTCAGGACGACGATGTAGTCAGCGCCGGCAGGCTTGTCGCCGCGACCGCTCGTCGCGGCCGCCGGGATGGTCGCCAGCACAACCAGCAGGCCGGCGGCGAGCATGCTCGAGACGTGCTTGCGGCGAGCGATCAAGTGCTGTATCCCCTCTGCCTCGCGCACCAAACCGTCCGAGGTCGTGCCGAGCATACCAGCGGCAGCGGCCCCGGCAATCGACCAGACCGCACCTGACCGACCATCGGCCGGCGGCCGCCATTGGAGGTCAGTCGCGCCAGCGGTGGACGCGATCGACCAGGCCCGGCTGGCCCAGCCGAGCGGCCATCTCGAAGAACGCCGATCGGGAGGCTCCCTGCCAGCGCAGATCGCCGAGCGCCTGAGGCACCGGCGCATCGAGCGACAGCGTGGCCAGCTCGCGGAAGAGCAGCGCCAGCTGGCGATGGTCGCGCAGCGACGCGGCCAGGGTCGCCGCACCGCGGACGGCCACGTCCCAACGAGCCACCGAGTCGGGAATCTCCTCGAGGTGCGGGTAGCGTGTCAGGACGGTCGCCGCCGAGAGCTTGCCCCAGCCCGGCACGCCCGGATAGCCATCGGACGAGTCGCCCACCAGCGCCAGGTAGTCGGGGATGCTGGCCGGCGCGACGCCGAACTTGGCGCGCACGCCGTCAGCGTCCATGAACTCGCGCCTGCGCCTGTCGTATTGGATCACCCGGCCGTCCTCGCGCACGCACTGGGCCATGTCCTTGTCCGGCGTCATGATCACCACCCGCTGTACTTGCGGATCGTCCGCCCAGCGGGCCGCGGCCGCGCCCAGCGCATCGTCAGCCTCGTACTCGACCATCGGCCAGACGACCACGCCCATGGCGCGCAGCGCGTCCTCGGCGACCGGAAACTGCTCGAGCAACTCGGTCGGCACGCCGGCCTCGGTCTTGTAGCCCGGCCAGCGGTCGTTGCGCCAGGAGCGGATAACATGGTCCGTCGCGCAGCCCAGGTGAGTCACGCCGTCCTCGCGCAGGAGCGAGAGCGTGCTCTCGATCAGCCCGACGGTCGCCTTGACTGCGCGGCCGTCAGAGTCGCGAGCGTCCGGCCGGCCCGGCGCGAAGTGGGCCCGGAAGAGCTCGTAGGTCGCATCCAGGAGGTGGACCTGGACGGTCACCGGCCGTCGCTCGCGACCGTCGCCTCGATCCGGGCAGCGGTGGGCAGCTTTGGCTCGACTTGGCGCTCGACCTCGGCCGCGTGGAGCGCCGCGCCGACGATGCCCGACGCGTTCAGGAACTCCGCGACGACGATCGGCGCGCGCGACCGCAGGCGGTCGCCGTACGAGGCGAACGACTTGGCCACGCCGCCACCGAAGATGATCAGGTCGGGCCAGAGCAGCGCCTCCAGGCGCTCGATGTAGACGTTGAACTCGTTTGCCCAGGCGCGCCACTTGAGCCTGCGCCGCTCGCGAGCCACGCCCGACAGGCGCGTCTCGGCGTCGTGGCCACCCATTCGCAGGTGGCCGAACTCCGTGTTCGGCACGAGCACGCTGTGGCGGAATATGGCGCTGCCGATGCCCGTACCAATGGTCAGCATCAGCACCGTCCCACGCCGCCCATGGCCCACGCCAAAGGCCATCTCGGCCATGCCTGCCGCGTCGGCGTCGTTGAGCACGTGGACGCGCCGGCCGAGCGCATCCGAGAGCACCTGGCGGGCCGAGACCTCGAGCCAGCCGGCATCGATGTTGGCCACCGTCAGCACCTGGCCATCGATGACGACGCCGGGCACGCCGCAGCCGACGGGCACATCGGCCGGCAGCTCGACCTCGCCGGCCAGCTCGGCGACTATGCCGGCGATCATCTCGCTGACCGCCGCGGGCGTGCTCGGGCTGGGCGTCCGCAGTCGTATTCGCCGGCTGGCGAGGGTGCCGCTGTCGAGGTCGACGACGGCCGCCTTGACGCCCGACCCGCCGACGTCGATGCCCAGCCCCAGGCGCGCTGCTCCCACGCGGCCAGCATACGGCCCGTCGGCCAGCGTGCCGGTCTACGCCGGCCGGCCGTCGACCATCAGCCCGTCGCGCAGCTCGACCACCCGATCAGCGATGTCGAGCATCAGCGGGTCGTGGGTGGCGATGACCGCCGTCACGCCCTCGTCGCGGACCACGCTGCGCAGCATGTCCATGACGGTGTGCCCGGTCTCCGAGTCGAGCTGGCCGGTCGGCTCGTCGGCCAGCAGCAGCTTTGGCCGGTTGGCCAGCGCGCGGCAGATCGCCACCCGCTGCTGCTCGCCGCCGGACAGCTCGTGCGGCCGATGGTTGGCCCGCTCGGCCAGGCCGACCCGGTCGAGCAGCTCGGTCACCCGCGCGTCGCGCCGGCGCCCATCCATGCCGACGAGCCGCAGCGGCACCTCGACGTTCTCGGCGGCGGAAAGGATGGGCAGCAGGCCAAACGACTGGAAGACGTAGGCGATCGAGGTTCGGCGCAGGCCGACGATCTCGCGCTCGCTGAGCGCCGAGATCTCGACGCCGTCGACGTGGACACTGCCCGCGGTCGGCCGGTCGAGCCCGCCCAGCAGGTTGAGCAGCGTGGTCTTGCCGCTGCCCGACCGGCCGGCGACGGCCAGCACCTCGCCACGCTGGATCTGCAGGTCGATGCCGCGCAGGGCGTGGATCTCCTCGCTGCCGTGGCGGAACAGCCGCTCTACCGCGCGCACCTCGGCCATTGGGCCGGCGAGCGCGCGGACCTGCGGGTTGTTGATCACCCGGCTGTCATAGGTCATTGCCGCTCCTCCTCCGGCGTGGCGGCTGGGTCTGGCAGTCGCCCATCGACCTTGTGCGCGAGGTACGGCCACACGCCGACGTGGTCGTCCTCCAGGCGCAGCCGGACGCGGTCGCGCAGCTCGAGCGCTTCGATGTGGGCGCGCGGCAGCTGCAGCCGGCCGGCGCGATCGATGACCGCGAACTCCTCGGCCACCACGCGCTGCTTGCCGTCGTGCGCAAGCTCGGTCCGGCGCAGCGTGACGCTGCTCGTCCGGCCGTCGCGGATGGCTACCGTGCGCGCCACCTGCTCGGTCACCGCGGCGTCGTGGGTGACGATCACGATGGTCGTGCCGAGCTTCTCGTTCACTCGCCGCAGCAGGCCGAAGATCTCGCTCGAGGTGGCACTGTCGAGCTCGCCCGTCGGCTCGTCGGCGAGCACCACTGCCGGCTCGTTCGCCAGCGCTACGGCGATGGCCACCCGCTGCTGCTCGCCGCCCGAGAGGTGGATGGGCCGGTGGTGCGCCCGGTCGCGCAGGCCCACCAGCTCGAGCAGCTCGAGCGCGCGCTGCCGCCGGCCCGTGCGGCCATCGAGGACCATCGGCAGCTCGACGTTCTTGGCCGCGCTGAGGTAATGGAGCAGGTTGCGGCTGGTCTGTTGCCAGACCATGCCCACCGTCCGCCGCCGGTAGCGCGTCCGCTGGCCACCCTTCAGGCGGCCCAGGTCGTGACCATCTACGACTGCCCGGCCGGCGGTCGGGATATCGAGCCCGCCGAGGATGTTGAGCAGCGTCGACTTGCCGCTGCCTGATGCGCCCACGATGGCCACCATCTCGCCGCGCTCGACGAGCAGGTCGAGGCCCTGCAGCGCGACCGCCTCGAGGTCGGCGATCTTGAAGATCCGGACCAGGTTGTCGCAGGCGATCAGCGCGCCGTGGCCGTAGGTCGTGCGAGCGGTCATTCGATTCCCCTTCGAATTGCTGTTGCCGGGTTGGTGTCGCGCTGGGCGACGACACCGATCAGCCAGCCGATGAGCAGGATGAGCAGCACCGCTCCCAGCAGCGCGAGCAGGTGGGATGTCTCGAAGCCGACCGGCAGGGCGACGGTCGAGCCGACGATCGCCGCCAGCCCGAGGGCCGGCACGATGAAGGCGAAGAGCGCCAGCCCGAGGGCGGCACCGATCAGGTAGCCGGCCAGCGCGGCCGGGCCGTGCTCGAGCAGCGACAGCCAGGCCGTGCCCCTCCGTCCCAGGCCGATTGCTCGCAGGTGGGCGGTCTCGTCGCGCTGGGCGGACGCGGCCAGGACCAGCGCAGCGCCGACTGCCAGGCCGGCGTAGGCCAGCGCGAGCACGGCCGAGAGGGCGATCAGCGCACGCAGCGCATCCATCACCGGCGCTCCCATGCGCGCCGCCTCGGTTTCGGCGCGGCTGACGACCACAAGCCATGGCGCGACCGTGGCGACGGCGGCGCGCAGGTCCGCTGCGGCGCCGGGCTGGCCGCGCAGGAGCACCATGCTCGGCCGTGGCACGCCGCCGGGCACGGCGCCAGCGAGCTGATCGGCGGCGAGGGCCACGAACGCGCTGCCCACGGGCACGCCCGGGAAGGACGGTTGGACCTGGCTCGCACGGACGCGCAGCCGTCGCTGGTTGACCGTCAGCTCGAACGTCTCGCCGGCGCGCACGCCCAGGCCGCCGACGACGGCCGGCAGCACGTCCGGGCTGCCGCCGGCGAGCATCTCGCCGGGCAGCGCGATATGGGCCGGAGTCCCGGCCGTGACGATGCCCAGCTGGCTCGGCTCGATCGACACCAGCCAGGCCGTGCCGCGGTCGGTGCCCACAGAGCGCAACGAGGCGGCCGCGGCCATCTCCACGCCGGGCAGGCGCATCGCCTCCAGGTCGGCGGGCAGCAGCCCCGTCGTCGAGCTGATGCGGTATTCGGCGCCAACCTCGTGCCAGGCCGTCAGGCGTGCGCCGTCCTCGATGTGGGCAAGCGCCGCCGACGCGAACGCGCCCACGGTCGCCGTCGCGACGAGCAACAGCAGCACCGCCGCCGAGCTGCCGCCGCGCACTGCCCGACGCACGGCCAGCACCGGCAGCAGGTCGCGCCGCTGGGCGACGAGCCAGCCGGCCAGCCGGGCCGGCAGCGGATAGAGGCGCAGCGCGACCACCCCGGCGGCGAGGCCGACGAGGGCCAGCACGGCCGCGATCAACGGATCCGGCCCGGCGGCGGCGTCGCCGGCCAGGGCGTTGATGCCCCGCTCGCGCAGCAGCCAGGCCGCGCCGAGCGCGCCGACGACGAGGCTGAGCTCGCCGACCAGCCGGCGCGCCGAGGTCCGCCGGCCCGACCGCAGGCGGCTCGTGCCGCCCTGCCCGCCCGGCGCGCTGCGCGCGGCGACGGCCAGCACGATCAGGGCCGCCAGCACGGCCACGACGGCCGCCAGCGCGTAACCGTCGAGACCAGCGGCGCGCGGCGCGAACGCCACCGCCAGGGCCAGGCCGAGCAGCGCGGGCGGCAGGCAGAGCAGCAGTGCCTCGACCCCGGCCGCGGCCAGCAGCTGGCGTCCCGAGCCGCCGCGCGCTCTGATGAGCGCGCCCACGTGGCGCCGGCCGCCGGAGGCCACGATCGCAACAGCGGCCAGCGTGGACGTCGCGATGGCCAGCACGCCCAGGCCGAGGACCGCCAGCACCGCAGCGGCCGCCTGCCAGGCGCGCTGATGGCTCTCGAGCAGGCGCAGCATGCCCGAGCTCAGCCGTGTGTCGCTCGGGATGGGCGAGATGCCCGTGCGTGGCACGGCCGCCTCGATCCGGCGCAGGGCGGCGATCGTCGGCCGCACATCAGTCGCCGTCAGTCGATCGGTGTCGTTGAAGAAGCGGTACTGGTAGAGCAGCGGCATCTTCTCGCCGCGCGCCGTGCCGGTCAGCGTGCGGTACGAGTCAGGGGCCAGCAGCGCGGTCGTCTCGAGCCAGTCGTTGGTGCCCACGGTGTGCAGCCGCCAGCCGCCCACGGTCGCGTCGTTGATCCAGTAGTCGGCGCCGGGCTCGGCGAGCTCGTACGTGCCGACGATGGTCAGCGCCGCGCCCAGGTTGACGCCCACGTTGAGCTGGTCGTTGAGCCACGCCCCGAGGGCCAGCCGCGAGCCCGGGCCGACGCCCATCTCGCGCGCCGCGCTGTCCGGCAGCAGCGCCTCGTAGGCGTAGGCAAACTGGTCCGGCCGGGCAATTGGACGATCATCGGGAGCCACGCTCGGCGGGCCGCTTGGCAGCCGCCCGCTGGTCAGCCGGATGCGCTCGAAGATGCCGTCCTGGACGCGCAGACGTACGACGCTCGCCAGGCCGGTGCCGGCATGGGCCTCCCACAGCGGCGTCTCGACCAGCGCGCTGCGGCTCTCGACGAGCCGCCGCACCTCGGGCGGCAGCTGGTCTTCCAGCTGGCCGGCTGCCGCGATCATGTCCTCGAACTCGGCCAGCGGCTGGGCAAGGGCGCGAGCGTGCTCGTAGACGATCATCGTCCGCTCGAATGAAGGCGCCGCCGCCAGCTCTGTGCGCAACGCATCATCCGAGCGTTGCTCGAGCAGCCGCGGGCCGAGCGACACGCACAGCGCGGTCACCAGCACCAGGCTGACCAGCCCGAGCGTGGCCGCACCTTCGTCGCGCAACCGGAGCAGCCACAGTCCGAGCATCGCCATCCGCCTAGTCCTCGCGCTCGCGCAGGACGTCGACCACCGACCGGCCCACGATCTCGCGCCGGGCGGCGAGCACGCTCAGGCCGAGCACCACCAGGCCGCCGACGACGACCAGCGCGGCGAGGCCCCACGGCACCACGATCTCTGGCGGCGGCACGACGGCTGCACCGGAGCGGTTGAGCGGCGCCTGCGGCAGTACCAGCACAGCGATCAGCCCGCCCAGGCCCGCGCCGGCGAGCAGCCCCAGGCCGAGCAGGAAGCCCTGCTCGATCGACAGGAGCGCGACGACCTGCCGGCGCGACACCCCGAGCGCGCGCAGCAGGGCGACCTCACCGATCCGCTCGCGCGCAGACACGACGGCGGTGACGATCAGCCCCAGCGCGGCGAAGGCCGCGGCGGCGAGCGAGCCGAGGAGCAACGCGCCCACCAGCCCGAGGGCCAGTGGATCCCGCTGCAGTGTTCGCGTCAGGCCATCGCGGCTCACTACCTCCGCCGCAGCTATCGGCGGGCGACGGGCGGCGGACTCGATCTCGGCCAAGTGCGCGTCATCCACGCGCAGCCACCACTCGGTCGGCACGGCCGCGTCGAGCTGGCGGTCGCTGCGCAGCCGGTTGAGCGTCGCTCGATCGATGATCAGGAACGGCACCTGCGGGTCGAGCGACGGAAAGCTGGCCAGCCGGCCAATCATCCGGACCTCGATCGCGCCGAACCAGCTGATGGTGAGGTCATCCCCGACGGCGCTGCCGCTGGCGGCAAGGAACGCGTCGCTGGCGATCGCCGGCAGCGTCGCGAAGCTAGCCTGCGAGGACCAGCGGTAGAGGTCCTGGTGCACGTCACGGCAGCCGCCCTCGAGGTCGCCGCTGATCCAGGTCAGGCAGCGCGGCACCTGGCTCAACCGCGTGAACCCGACGAGCGGGCCACCGAAGTCGTGCGTCGGCGCGCCGGTGATCGGCGTTCCGGGCCGTGGCGCCGAAGAGCGGCGGTAGATGATCGACCAGTCTTCAAGCGCGTCGGCCTCGACGACGGTCGTCCAGTCATCGCCGGCGGCGCTCGGGCTGGCCTCGACGCGCAGCAGCCGGAGGTCGCCGATCGCGGGCGCCGGGGTTCCGAGGTGCATGTCGACCGCGACAAGCCGCGCGTCCTCGTGCGGCGCATCGGGGAGGTCGAACACCAGCCGTCGCTCGCCGTCGCCGAAGCGCGCCTGCTGTAGCGGCAGGAGGTGTGGGGCAGCGTCGCCCAGCTCGACGACCGGGATCACCTTCACTCCCGGGAATGCGGCCAGGTCCACGCTTGGCCCACCATCGCCGAGCCGCTCGATCGCCACGTCGAGCAGAACCGAGACCCGGCGCGTGCCGGCCGGCAGCTCGAGCGCGGCCGACCTCGGGCGGTCCGTTGCGAGCTCGCCCAGCAGCATGCTCGCATCGGCGGCGGCCGACAGTTCCGCGATCTGGACCATCGCCTCGGGATCGAGTGCCAGCAGGTCCGCCCGCCTGATCGCCCGCCCCACGTCGACCTGAGCGCGAACCGCCGGCGTCAGCTGCTCCACGCCGGCGAGCCCCGCCAGCTGCGCCGCCATCTCGCCCACCCGACCGCCCTGGTGCGCGGCGCGCGTGACGCGCAGGTCAGCCCCGGCGCGGTGGGCCGCCTGGTCAGACTGTGACTGGGTCCAGGTGGCCGAGTACAGCGCGCCGAACGTGCCCAACGCCGCCGCGAGCACGACCAGCAGCGCCGAGCGGGTGTAGCGCAGCGGCCGTCGGGCCGCCTGGCGGGCGGCATACGGCCCGAGCACGCCGCGCCGGCGGCCGACGAGCCACTCTGCAGCCTGGCCAATGCGCGGTACGAAGCGCACGACCAGGATCGCGCCAGCCGCGAGAGCGATGGCCGGCGCGGCGACGAGCAACGGGTCGAGCTCCAGCCGCCCGCCGGCAGCCGGCGTCAGCGTCCCACCATAGCTGCGCAGCTGGACGACGCCGATGATCGCCAGCCCGAGCAGGACAAGATCGAGCCCCAGCCGCTGGGCCGCCGTCTGGCCAAGCGGCCGGCCGAGCGCCGCCCGGACGCGCGCCAGATCAATCTCGGCGATCAGCGCGGGCAGGGTGAGTGCGGCCACGCAGGCCGCGCCGGCGGCGATCGCCACGAGCACCGTCGCCTCGCCCAGCTGAGCGCCGGCGATGATGCCCGACTGGGCCAGCGCGCCCAGCCCGCCGATCAGCTCGACCACGCCAACGGCGAGCAGCGGTGCCAGCAGCGCCGCCGGCACGGCCAGCAGGCACGCTTCGCCCAGGGCGATGAAGCCGACCTCGGCGGTCGAGGCTCCCCGGGCGCGCAGCAGCGCTACCTCTGCCCGCCGGCGCTCGGCCAGCATGCCGCCCACGAGCAACACCGCGTAGCCGGCCAGGATGCCGAACTGGAGGGTGGTCAGCACCACGCCCCCGCGGCTGACCAGCGCTGAGCGGTCGATCGTGCCGAGGACGCCTGCCAGGTCGGTGTTGACGGCCACGAAGCGATCGTCTGGCAGGGCCCGCCTGACCGTGCCGGCGAGGCCGGCCAGCCGGCTGCGGATCTGCTCCAGCTGGTTGAGCCGTAGCGCCTCCACCCTGGGCAGCGCGCGCCAACCGGCCTCGGCGCGGCTGAACGCCGGATTGGTCGCGGCGTCAGCCGGGTCGATCATCAACGGCCCGGCGAACACGGTGCCGTCCCGTTGGACGGCCCCATCAACCTCGAGCGCGTCGCCCAGCCAGTAGGGGTCATCGGGCCCGACCTCGTAGATGCCCACCACCTGGACCTGCGCGATGGCCAGCGCGGGGTCCGCGCCCGGCGTGGAGGCATCGGCCAGGAACAGGCGCTCACCGGGAGCTACGCCGAGGGCCTGTGCCGCACCCACTGAGAGCGCCGCCTCGGGAAGCTGACTGCCCGGCTCCGGCCAGCGCCCGTCGGCGATCGTGGCATGGTCGGCCAGCGCCTCGTACGCGCCGAGGCTCGTCAACAGCCGGCTGCTCTCCGAGCCGGTCGCGCCAATGGGCAGCAGCGTCGACGACCGAAGCGTGAGCACGACGTCCGCCCCGGCCGCGCCGAACACCGAGCCGAGCGCGGAGCGCATCGGCGGATCGATCTGCGGCAGCTCGGTCGCCGCGGCCGCGAGGCGGACCGAAACGCCGCGTGCCTCTGCCGGTGCCTCAGCCAGCGAGCGGCGCAGCCCGCCGGCTTCGACGGTCTCCGAGTAGAGCGTGCCGGCAGCAAGGAGTGTGGTCGCGCTGGCGATGAGCAGCCAGACGGCGAGCAGGAACGGCCAGTCGCTGCGTGCCCGGCCGGCGACCGGCCGCCACAGGCCGAGCCAGCGTGTCACCCGCGCCGCCGGGCTGCGCGCGGCGGGCCGCTTCTACTGACTCTTCGCAATCTCGAGGATCCGCAATCCGCAGGCTACGAAGCCCTGCGCGCGCAGCAGCTCGCCGCCGACCATCACTAGGTCTCGCTCGCGGGCAACGACCTGGCCCGTCGTGTCCACGAGCACCAGCTGCCCGTCCTCTTCGAGCTCGCGGAAAGCGGCCGGCCAGGTGATGCTGTGCACAGGACCGGCGTACGGGCCGCGCGTGCCGCGGACTGCTAGATGGCCTTCGGTGGCGATCAGCCGGCCTTCGATCAGCGCCCAGTCAGGACCGGCCCACCTTTCGTCAATGGAGCGGTGGCCCTCGTACAGGATCGGGCTGCTCGGGCAGGTCAACGCCAGTGGCGCGGCTGTTGGGCGACTGACAGGCCGCGCGCTCGCTTGCGGCCGGGTGGCCGCCGATGGCGGCACCAATGCAGGCTCGCGTTCCGGGCGCGCCAGGTAGGGCAGCCCAATGACGACCAGTCCGCCGAGGGCCAAGGCAAGCAGCGCATAGAGGTTCGGCGTTCGACCGTCGCGTCGCCGATGATGGAGCGCGTCGGGCAGGCGCAGCCGCTGCCCGTCGAAGGCCAACGGCGGCGGATCCGGCACCTGTTCCTCGATCCGCGCCAGCCGCCGGCGGAACTGGTCGAGCGTGCGCTCGTCGCGGTCCATCAGAGCAACTCCGGGTGCCGGCGCAGCGCGGCCAGCGCGCGCGACACGGCCGAGCGCACGCCCGAAGGCGAGATGCCCATGATCAGCGCGATGTCCTCGTCAGACAGGTCACGCTGGTAGCGCAGCAGGAGCACCTCGCGCTGGCGCTCTGAGAGGACCTCGCTCAGCGCGTCGAACCACATCCAGAACTCGGTCGCGCCTTCGCCGGCATGCCCACCTGCCGACCCCAAGGGACCGTTGCTGCGCGCCAGTGCCGCGTAGCGCCGGGCACGGCGCCAGCGATCCGTCGCCAGCCGGCGGGCTGTCAGCAGCAGCCACGCCAGCTCCATGCCCTTCGCCGGCGGCCGTGACTCCCATGCGCGCAGCGCGCGCTCGAACGTCTCGCCCACGAGGTCTTCGGCCTCGTCGTGCGAGCGGGTCATGGCCAGCAGGTAGCCGTAGACGGCGCGGTAATGGCGGACGTACACGACCTCCAGCGAGGCCGGCTGGGCACGCGCGGGCAGGGCCTGGCGCAGCTGCGCCGGAATGGTCAGCTTCTCGTCGGCCACCGCATCCACACCCCGCTAACGAACGACCTGCGCATTCTGTCCCGACTTGCGCGCGACCTTCTAAGATGGCCCGAGCATGTTCGATGAGTACGGCGACTTCAAGCGCCAGCTGCCCGATCGCGATCGGGAGGAGACCAGGGACTGGGTCGAGTCTCTCGACTCGGTGGTCGCCAGCGCAGGCCGGGCGCGTGCCCAGTTCGTCCTCTACCGCCTGCTGAAGCGCGCCCGCCAGCTCAACATCGGCCTGCCGCCGCTGACCCAGACGCGCTACATCAACACCATCTCTCCAGAGCAGGAGCCGGAGTTCCCCGGCGACGAGGGCATGGAGCACCGCATCCGGCGGATGATCCGCTGGAACGCGGTGGCGATGGTCCTGCGCGGCAACAATCGCGCGCCGGGCATCGGCGGCCACCTGGCGACGTATGCCAGCGCGGCGACGCTCTACGAGGTCGGCTTCAACCACTTCTTCCGCGGCAAGGACGCCGACGGCATGGGCGACCACGTCTTCTTCCAGGGCCACGCCGCGCCCGGCGTCTATGCCCGCGCCTTCCTCGAGGGCCGCCTCTCCGAGTCGCAGCTCGACCACTTCCGCCAGGAGGTCGTGCCCGGCCAGGGGCTGTCGTCGTACCCTCACCCGCGGCTGATGCCCGACTTCTGGGAGTTCCCGACGGTCTCGATGGGCCTCGGGCCCCTGAGCGCGGTCTACCAGGCGCGCTTCAACCGCTATCTCCAGCATCGCGGCATCAAGGACACGTCCAACAGTCGCGTGTGGGCGTATCTGGGCGACGGCGAGACGGACGAGCCGGAGGCGATGGGCTCGCTCTCGATCGCTGCCCGCGAGGGCCTCGACAACCTGACCTTCGTGGTCAACTGCAACCTGCAGCGGCTCGATGGCCCGGTACGTGGCAACGGCAAGATCATCCAAGAGCTGGAATCGGTCTTCCGCGGCGCCGGCTGGAACGTGATCAAGGTCATCTGGGGCCGCGAGTTCGACGAGCTGCTGGCGCGGGACCTGGACGGCGTGCTGGTCGACAAGATGAACGAGACGCTCGACGGCGAGTTCCAGAAGTTCTCGGTCGAGTCCGGCGCCTACATCCGCGAGCACTTCTTCGGCCCTGACCCGCGGCTGCGCGAGCTCGTCGCTGACCTCTCTGACGACGAGATCGCAAAGCTGCGCCGCGGCGGACATGACTACCGCAAGGTCTACGCGGCCTACGACGCCGCGACCAGGATGACCGGCAAGCCAACGGCGATCCTGGTCAAGACGGTCAAGGGCTGGACGCTGGGCACTGGCGTCGAGGGCCGCAACATCACCCACCAGGCAAAGAAGCTGACCGAGCAGGAGCTGAAGGTCTTCCGCGATCGGCTCGAGATCGACATCCCCGACGACAAGCTCAAGGACGCGCCTTACTACCACCCCGGACCGGATGCGCCAGAGGTGAAGTACATGCTCGAGCGGCGCGCGGCGCTGGGCGGGCCGGTGCCGCGGCGGGTGGTCGTGACCAAGACCCTCGAGCTGGCCGACGAGCCGATCTACGGCGAGTTCATGGGCGGCTCGGGCGGCCAGGAGGCCTCGACGACGATGGCCTTCACGAGGCTGCTGCGCAACCTGCTGCGCGACGAGGCGATCGGCGATCGGATCGTGCCGATCATCCCTGACGAGGCGCGGACGTTCGGCATGGACCCGCTCTTCAAGGAGGTCGGCATCTACTCCGCCCTCGGCCAGCTGTACGAGCCGGTCGACTCGAACCTGCTGCTCAGCTATCGCGAGGCGAAGGACGGCCAGGTGCTCGAGGAGGGAATCACGGAGGCCGGCTCGGCCGCCTCCTTCCAGGCCGCCGGGACCTCGTACGCGACCCACGCCGAGCCGATGATCCCGTTCTACATCTTCTACTCGATGTTCGGCTTCCAGCGCACCGGCGACATGTTCTGGCAGTTCGCCGACGCGCGCGGGCGCGGCTTCCTGCTCGGCGCCACCGCCGGCCGCACGACGCTCAACGGCGAGGGCCTGCAGCACGAGGACGGCCACTCGCTCGTGCTCGCCTCGACCATCCCGACGATCCGCGCCTACGACCCGGCCTTCGCCTACGAGACGGCGGTGATCATCCGGGACGGCATCCGCCGGATGCACGGGCCCGAGCCGGAGGACGTGCTCTACTACCTGACGCTATACAACGAGAACTACGTCATGCCGGCACGGCCGGAAGGGGTCAGCGACGAGGAGATCGTCCGCGGGCTGTACCGCTTCCGCGGCGCGCTCGAGCTGGGTGGCAATGGGCGCAAGGGCAGCGCACCGCTGCGCGCCACGCTGCTGGGCAGTGGCTCGATCATGCAGCAGGTGCTGCGCGCCCAGGAGATGCTCGCCCAGCGGGGCATCGCCGCGGAGGTCTGGGCGGCGCCGTCATACCAGCTGTTGCGCAATGAGGCGCTGGAGGCCGACCGCTGGAGCCGGCTGCACCCCTCTGAGGCGCCGCGCACGCCACTCGTCACCGAGCTGCTGCGCGGTCCGGCTGAGCAGGGCCCGATCGTTGCCGCCAGCGACTTCATCACCGCCTGGCCGGACCTCATCTCGCGCTGGGTGCCCGGCGGCTGGTGGCGGTCGCTGGGCACAGACGGTTTCGGCCGGAGCGACACGCGCGAGGCGCTGCGCCGCTTCTTCGAGGTCGATGCCGAGAGCATTACCGCCACCGTGCTGGCCGAGCTCGCCCGCTGCGGGCGGATCGACGCCAATGACGCTGCCCGCCACATCGGCGAGCTGGGCCTGGACGCTGAGGCGCCGTTCAGCCTGCGGTCGTAGGCCCCTGAAGCGGCTCGCCTTCGTCCTGCTCCTCGCCGGCTTCGGGCTAGTCGCGATCATCGTCGCCCAGCTGGCGCGCCTCGAGCCTCCGCCACGGGCGACCGACTCGGCGGTCGGGATCGTCCTCGACGTGCGCGGCCCGGACCTTGCGCGCGTCGCGAGCTTCGTCCTGCGCACGGCTGACGGCCAGCAGCTGACGTTCGAGGTCGAAGCGCTGGCCCTTGATCGCAGCGGCAAGCCGGCGCCGCACCTGCGCGAGCACCTGGCCAGCGGCGAGCCGATCGAAGTCGACTACTACCGCGACGACTGCTGCGACCGGCTGGTCGCGGTTCGCTACCGCGACGCCCCCTGGCGCCCAGCCGGCGCCGCGCCCCACGTAGGGAGGCGCGCCAGAGTATCGTCGGCGGCCGGCACGGTCATGTGCGCGATCCGACCCACCCGCAGGACGTCCGCCGCAAGGTGACTGGCAGAGAGACAGGGCGCGCGCCGGACGCCATGTCAGGTCCGTTGGGGCAGGATTGGCCTGATGCCTGCCCGGACTATTCTTGCCGCCGCCCTCGGTCTCAGCCTGCTGGCCGGCTGCGCCGCGCAGGAACCAACCAGCCCCTCGCCGCGGCTGACGGCGCCGGTCCACACTCCCGCGTCCGGCCTACCGACGACCGATCCGACCGCCCTCCCCACCGACGCACCCACGCCGGGCCCGACCGACGAGCCGACGGTCACGCCGGACGCGCCTGGCGATCCACCGTCCATCGGCTTCGAGGAGGTCGCCGAGGGGCTGGGCGGGCTGACTTTCCTCACCCATGCTGGCGACGGCACGGCCCTGCTGTTCGCTGTCGAGCAGCGCGGCGTCGTGCGCATCGTCGCGCCCGGGCGTGAGCCGGACGAGCGGCCTTTCCTCGACATCAGCGACCGCGTGAGCGCCGGGGGCGAACGTGGCCTGCTGGGCCTGGCCTTCCATCCCGCCTACGCTGACAACGGGCGCTTCTTCGTCAACTACAGCGCTCGCGATGGCGCGAACGTGATTGCCGAGTTTCAGGCTTCCGAGGACCGGCCGCCCGAGCTTGCGCGCGACCTGTTGCGCATCGAGCAGCCATTCCCGAACCACAACGGCGGCATGCTCGCCTTCGGCGCGGACGGCATGCTCTACATCTCCAGCGGCGACGGTGGCGGGGCGGCGGACCCGCTCGAGGCGGGCCAGGACCGGGCGACGCTGCTGGGCAAGATCCTGCGCATCGACGTGGATGGGCCGGATGGCGAGCCGTACGGGATCCCTGCCGACAACCCGTTCGTCGGCGCCGCTGACGGCTCCCTGCCCGAGATCTGGTCCTACGGCCTGCGCAACCCCTGGCGGTTCAGCTTTGACCGCCATACGGGGGCGATGTGGATCGGCGACGTCGGCCAGAACCGCTGGGAGGAGGTGAACGTCGAGCCGGCGGGGGAGGGCGGGCG